>CAZWYS010000033.1:0-16694 GCA_964638295.1 uncultured Dehalococcoidaceae bacterium | reverse complement strand
GTTAAACCGGAGGTACTACCTTTGACTAACATGGAGTTTGTCCTCACCGGCACGTTAGAAACTTTCCCGCGGAAAACAGCAGAGGAAAAAATCAAAGCGCTCGGCGGCACCACGGGAAGCAGCGTCACCAGAAAAACCACCTACCTGGTGGCGGG
This sequence comes from uncultured Dehalococcoidaceae bacterium, assembly GCA_964638295.1. GTDB lineage: Bacteria > Chloroflexota > Dehalococcoidia > Dehalococcoidales > RBG-16-60-22 > CAZWYS01. The sequence continues at coordinate 16,539 of CAZWYS010000033.1, read as the reverse complement.
TGCCGACCCCGGCTCAAAGCTAGCTAAAGCGCAGTCGCTGGGCACCAAAATACTGAACGAAGCAGAATTCCTGCAACTGCTAAATAAGACGAGTTGATATGAAATTAATCGTTGGTCTGGGTAATCCGGGGCGAATCTACGCCCATAATCGCCATAACATTGGCTTTATGTGTCTCAACCACTTTGCCAAAACACAGGGCATAGGCTTTGATAAAAAGCAAGGGCAAGCGCGAACTGGCACGGGTGAGACTGCCGGTGATAAGGTTATATTGGCTAGGCCACAAACTAGTATGAATTTGAGTGGAGAGTCAGTGAGTCGGCTGGTTAAAAGATTCAAAATCAGTCTCGATGACCTGATAGCTATCCATGATGACCTTGACCTCCCCTTAGGTAAAATCCGCATCCGCCAGGGCAGCAGTTCCGGCGGACACAAGGGGATTGACTCTATCATAGCCTACCTGGGAAGCACAGACTTTCTCCGTATCAGAGTGGGCATCGGGCGGCCGGATTCTGAAAGCTCCATCAAAGACAAGGAAGCTGAGGTTATAGATTACGTACTCAGTGACTTCACCCCAGAGGAAAGGAAAACCGTCGCCCAGGTCATACCAAAAGTCAGTGAGGCGATTCTTTGCCTCCTCAGCGAAGGTTTGACCGAAGCCATGAACAAATACAATTAGTCCTTTGCCAGAGTTCAGGCTTAAATGCTATAATTTTTACATTGTATCCCTGACATGATGGACAAGAAGATACTGGTTGCGGTAATTGGCGGTAGTGATTGCTCACGTCGAGAAGCTGAACTAGCTGAAGAAGCAGGCCGTGAGTTAGCCAGACAAGGTGTTATTCTGGTGTGTGGCGGGCTGGGTGGCGTTATGAAAGCCGCCTGTAAGGGAGCCAGCTCGGAAGGGGGAATAACTATTGGCATCCTGCCGGGAAGTAGTCGTCGAACGGCTAACCCATATGTGCAAATCCCGATAGTTACCAATCTGGGTGAGGCAAGAAATGTAATCGTGGTTAAATCGGCTCAGGCAGTTATCGCCATTGGCGGCGGCTACGGCACACTAACCGAGATAGGTCATGCTTTGCGAAATGGCACCCCGGTTATTGGCTTGGGCACCTGGTCGCTTTCCAGAAATGGCCAGTCAGATAATTCAATTATCACGACTCAAAATCCGATTGAGGCAGTAAGAAAAGCGGTTAACTTGATTAAAAATTAAAACAGTCCAGTTTGAGTATTATGGAGAAGGAAATGTCAGCGATAAAGAGGATAAAAGCCAGAGAAATACTGGATTCCAGGGGCAACCCGACACTTGAGGTTGAGGTGGAACTATCTGATGGAGCGAAGGGTCGAGCCGCAGTGCCCTCCGGAGCCAGTACCGGCAAGTATGAAGCGCTGGAGCTCAGAGATAAAGACACTTCCCGATTTAATGGCTTGGGCGTTCTCAAGGCAGTAACCAATGTGAATGAAGATATTGCCAAGGCTATTAGCGGAATGTCAGCTACCGAGCAGGAAACAATTGACCAAAAACTAATTGACCTTGATGGCACGGATAATAAATCGCGCCTCGGGGCTAATGCTCTTCTGGGAACGTCACTGGCAGTAGCCCATGCGGCAGCCAATTCTCTCCGTGTGCCCCTGTACCGCTATTTAAGCAAAGTGAATGATTATAGTTTACCGGTGCCGCTGATGAACATTTTAAACGGCGGCAGGCATGCGGCTAACTCCACAGACTTTCAGGAGTTTATGGTAGTGCCAACCGGGGCCACCAGCTTCAGGCATTCACTTCAAATCGGCGCTGAGGTTTACCAGTCACTGAAAAAAGTACTTAAAGATAAAGGACTAAGCACCAATGTCGGCGACGAGGGGGGCTTCGCCCCTACCCTAAGTTCAAATAAAGAAGCTATTGAGGCTATCATAATAGCGATTGAAAAAGCCGGCTACAAGCCCGGCAAGGATTGCTTTATCGCCCTGGACCCGGCCGCCAGTGAATTTTACGAGGATGGTAAATATACGCTAGCCAGAGAGGGTGTTACCCTGAGTTCTGCGGAGATGGTTGAATATTATGTCAAATGGGCGTCAGGCTATCCCCTGATAAGCATTGAGGATGGTATGGCCGAGGATGACTGGGACGGCTGGCAACTGATTAATGAGAAACTGGGCAGTAAAGTCCAGTTGGTTGGTGACGACCTCTACACCACCAATGTCAATCGCCTCAGCCGAGGTATCAGCTTAAAAGCGTCCAACTCCATTCTTATTAAACTCAATCAAATTGGCACCCTCACCGAGACGATTGCCGCCATCAAGATGGCACAGCAGGCAGGCTGGACAGCAGTGGTCAGCCACCGCTCCGGTGAAACTGAAGATACCACCATAGCCGACCTAGCCGTAGGCCTGAATACCGGCCAAATTAAATCCGGTGCTCCCTGCCGCTCGGAACGGACTGCCAAATATAACCGTCTGCTCCGGATAGAAGAAGAATTAGGAAAGAGCGGCAGTTTCGCTGGAATGCGGGCATTTGCCAGCTTAAAGAAATAGATAAATTTTACGGATAGAGCTATACTCATCCATTCTAAAAATAGGAAAAATCTTTGAGGGGAGGCAAAATGACAACTAAAATCGGTATCAATGGCTTTGGGCGCATTGGCAGATTAACCTTCAAGGCGATTGACCAAACCCAAAAAGAAAAGCTGGAAGTAGTAGCGGTTAATGATTTAACTGATACCAAAACCAATGCCCACCTGCTGAAATGGGACAGCAATTACGGTCCCTATCCGGGCAAAGTAGAAGCCAGCGATGCAGCCATTATTGTTGACGGGAAAGAAGTAAAGGTACTCTCAGAGCGCGACCCCGGCAACATAGCTTGGCGAGATTACGGCGTAGATATAGTAATAGAATCAACCGGGCTATTTACCGACGCTACCAAGGCAGCCGCCCATCTGCAGGGTGGGGTGAAAAAGGTAATAATTTCGGCCCCGGCAAAGAACGAAGATGCAACCATTGTCCTCGGCGTTAATGAAGACCACTATGACCCGACCAAACATAGAATTATATCCAATGCTTCCTGCACTACCAATGGCATCGCTCCGGTGGTCAAAGTACTGCATAAGAACTTTGGGGTAAATAAGGGGTTAATGACTACCATTCATGCCTACACCAACGACCAGAGAATACTGGACATGTTTCACAAAGACCTGCGCCGTGCCCGAGCCGCTGCCCTAAATATTGTCCCAACCACTACCGGAGCGGCTAAGGCCGTCACCGTGGTAATTCCCGAACTCAAAGGAAAACTTCACGGACTAGCCTTCCGCATACCGGTAGCCACCGTCTCGGTCATTGATTTCGTTGCCGAATTAGATAAAGAGGTTACCGTGGAACAGGTCAATCAGGCTTTTCAAACCGCCGCTGAAGGGCCTTTAGCTGGAATCATGGAGTATTGCCAGGAACCACTGGTCAGTATGGATTTCAAGGGCAACCCGGCCAGCTCCATTGTGGATGCTCTCAGCACCATGGTCATTGGCGGCAATATGGTCAAAGTCCTTGCCTGGTACGACAACGAATGGGGTTATAGCTGTCGCTTGGCTGACCTAGCGGCTTACGTTTCTGACCGAGGGTTATAGTCGAAAACATACTTTTAGAGAGGTTATTTATTAACTATTGCCTTCTCTTTGTTGATTTAGTCATACTGGGTCTTGCTATTTATTCCTCTCCGGGGAAGAAGCAAGGTTACTTTTTTATAAGGACTTTTTACCCACAAAGACTACGCCTGGCCAGCCTTTCCCAATCGTCTCCAGCTGGTAGTCCCGGTTAATAGAAATTGACATTCCGGTATGAGAATGCCTAAAATAACACGTAACTTAATATTAAGGTAGAGAATGAAATTAATAGTTGTCGGTTTCGGGCAATGCGGCGGCAGAATCGCTGATGAGTTTGCCCGGCTGAACCGAAAAGCACATGTCCAGCGTGGCATTGATATCATCACTGGCGCTTATGCGGTTAATACGGATGTCGCTGATTTAAGTGGCTTAACCGGCATAAAGCCAGATTACCAACACCGAATCCTCATCGGGGGGCGCAAGACTGGCGGTCATGGCGTGGGCAAAATAAATGAGCTTGGGGCTGAGATAGCCAGAGAAGATGGCGATAAGATTATTGAGACCATAAGAACGAGCAAGCGATTTGTTGAGACTGACGCCTTTCTACTTATTGCCGGTGCGGCTGGCGGCACTGGCTCTGGGTCAGTAGCCGTAATAAGCCAACACATAAAAGAGCGTTACGTAGATAAACCAGTCTATAATCTCATTATCCTTCCCTTTGAGCACGAAGAGGCAACTGAGGAAAGGACTATTTATAACGCTGCCACATGCCTGAAATCTTCCTATTTAGTTGCTGATGCGACATTTCTGGTTGATAATCAAAGATATGTGATGAAAGATGCACCGATTAGGAGTAACCTAATTAAGATTAATGCCATGATAACCGAGCCATTTTTCAATTTGCTCTGCGCCGGTGAGGAGAAAAAACCCAAATACATTGGAGCTAAGATACTGGATGCCGGTGATATAATACAGACTTTGACCGGATGGACGGTCATTGGCTATGGTAAATCAGAGATTTCATTTGCCAGACAACTCATGACGCGAACACGTGACTTCAGGAATAAGGCCTCCGAAGCCCAAAAAGGGACTCAAGCCATGGATGAAGCTATAAGTGGGTTATCACTTAAGTGCAATCCAATAGATTCAAAGAGAGCTCTATATCTGGTTTCGGCACCAGCCAAAGAAATGAATGTGGACTTAATTAAGGAACTTGGTACTTATCTGAAAACGATATCCCCGGAGGCAATAATAAGAAGTGGCGATTATCCCAGGGAAAAAGGGGTACTGGATGTTACCGTCATTCTGTCCGAACTTAGTGATGTTGAAAAGGTGAGAAACTACTTTACTAAAACAATTAGTTTAATCTCGACACTAAAAAAGAGGCAAGAAGGAATAGAAAGTAAATATAGAGGAATTGAGGTCACCTTAAAAGATATACCCTCCTTATTGTAATAAACTGGTCTAGTTATTCAAAGAAACAAATATACAAGCTAACCCAGTGAGGCACTCTGAGCGCAAACATTCCCTCTTACTTTGAAAGCTTAGCATAAATATTCCAAGCTTGTGCTACCGTCTCATCACGGAATTGCCAAGCTTGCTCCACTGCCTCCTCGCGCTTCTTCCAGGCTTCTTCTATATTTGCTTCACAAGCCTTTTCCGCCTGCTCTTTGGCTTTCTTATACGCCCTTTCAGCTTGTGCTATAGCCTCATCACGGGCTTTCGAGGCTTGTGCCAGGGCCTCATCACGGGCGCTTAAAGTCTGCCTTATAGTCCCGTCGCAAGCATTTTTAGCCTGTTGATCCGCTCTCCGGTAGGCTTTCGCTATTTGCTGTTCGTTTGCCCGGTACGCACTCGCTACCTGTCGCTGGGCCTCCATATAAGCGGCGTAGGCTCTCTCAGCTTGCCCCAGCACTTCATCAAGCGGCTTCGCAACCTGTTCCTCAGCTTCTTTACCCATCTGCTCAACCTGTTCTTGAACAGCTTCAAGTTGTTCCATGGCTACTTCTTTAGCTTCCTCACCTTGAACTTCCTCACTGACCCTTTTGATCTGCTCCTTTGGATTTGGCATCGAGTACCTCCTGTCTAAGTTTTATTGACATCCTGACTTCTTAATTTATCACTTACTCAACTAATCCTCAACTCCTTCTGCACCTCCTGCACCAGTTTCCTCTTCGTCTTTTTGGGATTTCTTTGTTTCATACATTCTGGCCAAGAAATCCAAACGCGCCTCAATCTTTCCCCTACCTTTAGCCTCGGTAGCTTTTCTTTTTGCCTTCACATTAGTCGTTTCAGCCTTGTCTATCGCTTTGGCGAAGGCTTTCAATGATGCCTCAGCCGTTTCATCATATGTTTCACTGGTTACCTCAGCGACTTCCTCAGCCTCTTCACTTACTTCTCCGGTTTCGCCTATTGCTTTCTCAAAAGCCTTCAATGATGTCTCAGCTGCCTCTCTAGTCACCTTGCCAGTGGTTTCAGCTCGGTCTACTGCCTCTCCAAAGGCTCTCATGGCTACTTCAGCTGCCTCTCTGGCGACACGCGTTGTCGCTTCAGTCGCTTCTCTGGCAGCGTTTACCGTCATCTCGGCCGCTTCCTTAGCCGCTTTCGCCGATACCTCGGTAGCTTCTTTAGTTTCTCTGCCTATTTCTTCCACTCGACTTACCACATCCTCAAAAGCTCTTACTGAACTCTCGGCAGCTTCCCTGGCCGCTTTGGTGGCTAATTTAGCCACTCCCTTAATCGCTCTTATTGACGCCTCAGTCATTTCTTTAGTCGTCTTACTTATTTCCTCGGCACGACTTATTGCTTCCTGAGATGCTTTGGTGGCTGCTTCAGCCGATTCCTGAGCGATTCTTATCGCTTCTTCAATTCCTTCCCTAGCCGCCCTTTCGGCGGTTTCAGTAGTTTCTTTAGCCTCTTTACTTATTTCCTCGGCACGACTTATTGCTTCCTGAGATGCTTTGGTGGCTGCTTCAGCAGCTTCTTCGGTAGCCTTTGCGGATGCTTCGGCAATCTCTTTAGCTTCACTGCTAATTTCCTGAATTCGGCTTATTGCTTCCTGAGATGCTTTAGCTGATGCTTCCGCTGTCTCCTGAGTGGTCTTTACTGCCGTTCCAGCCGTCTCCACAGCTTTGCTCCCCATTGCTTCCGTCTGTTCTGTTGCTTCCCGGAAAGTTCTGTTTAACGCCTCAGTTGCTTCCCTCACTTCATCACTTATTGCCTGCGCCCGGCTTACTGCTTCCTGAGATGCTCTGGTTGACTCCTCTGCCGCTTTCTGGGAGACTTTTACCGCGGCTTCAATTGCTTCTCTAGCGGCTCTTTCAGCAGCCTCAGTGGTTTCCTTAGTCTCTCTGCTTATTGTCTCCGCCCGACCTATTGCCTCCTTGGAGGCCCTGGCTGATGTTCCGGCTGCTTCCTTAGTTTCCTTGCCTATTTCCTCAGCTCGTCTTATCGCTTCCTGGGAGGTTCTCAGTGATGTATCGGCCAACTCCCGGGCTTCTTTGCTTATTTTCTCAGCTCTGAGTGCCACTTCCTGGGCAGCCTTTGCCGACGCATCAGCAGTCTCTCTGGTCACTTTGCTGGCTCTCTCTGCCCTGCTGGCTACCTCCTTTGCTTCTCTGATTGATGCTTCAGCGGCTTCCTTGGCCTCTCTACTTACCCTTCCCGACCTGCTTGCCGCTTCCCTGGCCGTTCTGGTGGCTTCTTCAGCTGCCTCTTTGGCTGTCTTACCTGCTTCTTCAGCCTTATCTAGCTCCTCTTTAGCCGTTTTTGCCGATGCCTCGGCCACTGCCTTAGCTTCACTGCTTATCTCATTAACTCGATTCAAACCCTCCTGAGATGCCTCAAAGGAGGCCTCAGCCGCTTCCATAGCTTCTTTGCTTATTTCCTCGGCCCGGCTTATCGCTTCTCGAAAAGCCCTGACTATCGCTTTAGATGCTTCCTTGGGGGTTTTAGCTGATGCTTCCGCCCGGCTTATCGCTTCCTGGGCAACTCTGATTGACGCCTCGGCTGCTTCCTTAGATTCCTTGCTTACTTCCTCCGCCCGGCTTATCGCTTCCTGGGCAGCCTTTGCCGATGTCTCAGCAGCCTCCCTGGCCTCCTTGCTTATTTCCTCAGCCCGTCTTATCGCTTCCTGAGCAGCTTTGGTTGATGCCTCAGTTGCCTCTTTAGCCGCCCGACTCAGTCTCTCAGCTCTGGCTACCGTTTTTTCAAATTCGCCAATATTACGTTCTGTATCGTCTAACATTTCACGAGATACTTGCCTAACCATCACTGAATACCCATTTTCATTTTACTCAATTCTAATATAGGTGATTTAGTTTTTCAATATTTTTTTAATCAATCAATGGCCGGATTGCCAATCAAAACAAATAAAGGGAACCTTTTTTAATTTTAACCTGACATTATTACTAGGGACATTATTACTATAAACAGCCTCACTATGCAATTAAAAAAGGATTGACATTGACATATAAGTATGCTTAAAATAACTAAACTCTAATATTGAGGTGAGAAATGAAACTAGTAGTCGTGGGTTTCGGACAATGTGGTGGTAGAATTGCTGATGAGCTTGCCCGGCTGAATAGAAAAGCGCGCAGTCAGCGTGGCATTGATATAATCACTGGTGCGTATGCCGTTAACACGGATGCTGCTGACCTGAGCGGACTAACCAATATTAAGAAAAGTTATCAACACAGAATCCTCATTGGAAGTCGCAAGACAGGTGGCCACGGCGTAGGCAAAATAAACGAACTGGGAGCTGAAATAGCCAGAGAGGACAGTGATAAGGTTATAGATGCAATCAGAACAACCAAGCGGTTTTTTGAGACCGATGCCTTTTTATTTATCGCCAGTGCGGCTGGCGGTACTGGCTCCGGTTCAATATCCATAATGACACAACATGTAAAAGAGCGCTATGCCGATAAGCCAGTATATAACCTTATTGTCCTTCCCTTTGAGCATGAAGAGACAACCGAGGATAGAACCATATATAACTCAGCCACATGCCTGAAATCTTGCTATTCGGTAGCTGATGCAATATTTCTGGTTGATAACCAAAGGTTTGTCAGGAAAGATTCGTCGATTAAGGGTAACATTTCCAAAATTAATGCCATGATAGCCGATCCGTTTTACAATTTACTCTGTGCCGGTGAGGAGAAAAAGGCAAAATACATCGCGTCAAAAGTACTTGATGCCGGTGATATAATACAAACCCTGGTGGGATGGACAGTAATCGGCTATGGCAAATCGGAAATACCGCTAATTAGATTCCGCCGCGAACGGGGGCGCGATTTCAGAGAAAAGGGTAATGAGACACTGAAGGGAATTCAAGCCATGGATGAAGCCATAAGCGAGCTATCGCTTAAGTGCAACCCTATTGATTCAAAGAGAGCGTTATATCTGCTTTCGGCGCCGTCCAAAGAAATGAATATGGACCTGGTCAAGGCACTTGGAGATTACATGCGAGACTTAGCTCCAGAAGCTTTAATAAGGAATGGCGACTACCCGAGAGAAAGAGGCTTATTAGATGTTACCGTAATCCTCTCTGAACTTAGTGATGTGGAAAAGATCAGGGACTACTATACCAGGTCGACAAGCCTTATTCCTGAGTTTAAAAAGAGACAAGAAGACACTGAGGTAAAACTTAGAGCTATTGAAGACGCTTCCAAAGAAATCCCTTCGTTACTATAATTGGCTAATCTAAGTATATTGTGCCAGCTTTACTGCCGGTAGTTTGTTATCAAATATGAGTTATGTAAAGCTGGCATTTTCATTAAACTTAATTTGCATTTACTTTTCACGCCAGCCAAGCTGAATGAGCCACGAATCAACGCCGTGCCTGAAATTCAGTACCCACCTACTCATAGAATCCCTAGAAACAGCCCAATATATAGGGTATAATAAGTAAAATGACTTCTCAGGTCTTTTATCGCAGGTGGCGCCCTCAAATCCTAGCTGATGTCGTCGGCCAAGAACAAGTAACCCAGACACTGCTCAATGCCCTGATTAGTGGCCATGTATCTCATGCCTATCTTTTTTGCGGTCCCAGAGGCACCGGCAAGACAAGCACCGGACGCATTTTAGCCAAGGCGGTAAACTGCCTTACCAGCGGCAAAGGGGAGCCGTGTAACACCTGCGCCATGTGTCAGGCAGTAACCGAGGGCAGAGCTCTGGATGTACTTGAGATTGATGCGGCCAGTAATACCGGCGTGGACAATATACGTGACCTCCGTGAGAGAGTCAACTACGCTCCCAACCAGGCCCGCTATAAAGTCTATATCATAGACGAAGTCCATATGCTGAGCACTAGCGCCTCCAACGCACTACTTAAGACCCTTGAAGAGCCACCGCCATATGCCATCTTCGTTCTAGCCACCACCGAAGTCCATAAAGTCCTGCCCACCATTATGTCACGGTGCCAGCGCTTTGATTTTCGACGCCTATCCCAAGCGGATATCGTGACCAAACTAACCCGCATCTGCGGCACTGAAGGCATTGACATTGAGGCAGAAGCACTTCGTCTTATCGCCAAGGCTGCCACCGGTAGCCTGCGAGATGCCGAAAACTTGCTGGAACAACTCTTTACTTACTATGGCGCAGAGATAAAGCTACCGCAGGTTCAAAATATCCTGGGTATCACCGGTGACTGGCGAGCCAAAGAGCTGGTAAAACACATTATAGATAATGATGTTTCCGCCGGTGTGGCTACTATCAACAGCGTCAATAGCGATGGACTGGATTTGCGTCAATTCAACCGGGAGCTGGTGGAGTGCCTCCGGGGACTGCTGCTTATCAAGACAGGTTCCGACGAAGCGATAGACCTTCCGCCGGAAGACATAACCGAATTGAAAGATTTAGCGGCCAAAGCTTCGCTATCTCAGATATTGAAGGCAGTCAAACTCTTCGGTCAACTTGAGTTTGGCTTTGATAATTATTCCACGCTACCATTGGAGCTAGCCCTGGTTGACTGCACACTATCTTCAACTGAAGTGGAAGTTCCCAGCAAGGTTAAGTATGAACCCAGCCAGCCGGTAAAGATAGCAACTCCACCCCAACCAGAAAAACCGGCCGCCGAACTTGAACCGACTGAGAAAGCCGAAGAAACTGCCGAAACCCCAGGGAAAACCGAGCAAGCACCTGAGAGCCACACGAAAGCCAAAGAGCAAACTGCCAAAATACCTAAAGGCGCTCCAGCAGCGGGGGAGCCAGCCATTATGCCAGCAACAGAAAAAGTCCCCGTTACTCCGTCAGAACCAGGTGAGGAAATCGAACGACTAAGAGTAAACTGGAGACAATTTATCATGGATGCCCCGTCCAGCATGAGCCGAACTCCAGCGGCGGCTTTACTCAGGAGCGCCAAGCCCAAAGCTATTGAGAAAGACGTAATCGTGCTATCTTTCAAATACCCCCTCCATAAAGAGAACATGGAGAAACCTGATAACCAGCAGATAGCTCAAGAAATCATTAGCAATTTTCTGGGACGTTCCTGTCAGGTTCGCTGTATATATGAACCAGAGGCTAATCATCTTATAGAAGAGGCACTTAAAATAGGCGCCCAGATTATTGACACGGAGGCGAAATGAATAAGTTTTTCATGCAGCAGGCCCAGAAACTTCAGGCTAACCTAGCTAAAGCTCAAGAAGAGTTAAGTACCATTACCGTAGAAGCCAGTTCAGGGGGCGGTGCCGTTAAGATCACCGTTAACGGTCAACAAAAAATACAATCAGTGAAAATAGCACCAGAGGCAATAAGCCCCGACGATGTCGAACTTTTAGAGGATTTAGTGTTAACAGCGGTAAATGAAGCCATTGCCAAATCGCAGCAAGTTGCCGCCGAGCGCCTTGGAGGACTAACCGGAGGTCTTAAAATCCCAGGGCTAACCTAACGGCACCAAGGAGAACCAGCATTGAGCCAGAATTTTATTCCTGCTGCTGAAGCCATCAATAAGCTCATCCAGGAGTTCAACAAACTACCCGGCATTGGCCCTAAAAGTGCTCAACGCCTCGCCTTCCATCTGCTCCGCGCCCCTGACGAACAAACCAAGCTCTTAGCCGAAGCTATCCTGTCGCTAAAACAGAAAATTACCCTCTGCTCCATTTGCCTTAATGTTACCGAATCTGACCCCTGTCCCATTTGCCGCAGCGACCAGCGCGACCGCACTAAGATTTGCATTGTGGAACAACCGCAAGATATTCTGGCTTTAGAGCACACCGGCATTTACCAGGGACTGTACCACGTGCTTCATGGTGCCATCACACCGACCGAGGGAATAGGTGCTGATGATATCAGAATCAAAGAATTACTAAAGCGTTTGCAAGATGGCTCGGTAACCGAAGTCATTTTAGCCACCAACACCAACCTTGAGGGAGAACAGACGGCTATGTACCTCAGCCACCTAATTTCACCTACGGGTATTAAAGTTACTCGCCTTGCCCGTGGGCTGCCTTTTGGCACCGAGCTGGAATACGCCGATGACGTTACCCTGACCAGAGCCATCGAGGGCAGGCAGGAGTTTTAGCCGCAATCATTTCTAAATAAAACATGGACAATAAAGCATACTGGGACAAAAGGTTTCAGGATGAAGGCTACGTTTGGGGCGATTCTCCAAGCCAGACAGCAGCTTATGCCCTAGAAATATTTCGCCAGCATAAGGTAAAGAGGATTCTAGCTCCCGGCGCCGGTTACGGTCGGAATACGAAATTGTTTTCAGCGGCTGGTTTTGAGGTGGTGGGAATTGAAATTTCAGAGGTTGCCTGCCAGATGGCAAAGGAATTTGACCCACAGACGAAGTTTTATAATGGCTCAGTTCTGGATATGTCCTTTGACAAGAACAGATACGACGCTATATATTGCTTTAACGTGTTCCATCTCTTCTCGGAAGACGAAAGAAGACTATTCTTGAAAGATTGCGCCGAAAAGTTAAGAGATAATGGACTTATGTTTCTCACCGCATTCTCTAACCAAGACCCGAGCTTTGGACGGGGGAAGGAACTAGGCAAGAATACCTTTGAAAGCCGACCGGGCAGACCAGCCCATTACTTCACCGAGGAAACCCTGCGAGACTATTTTAAAGATTTTGAGACGCTTGAGACCGGGATTGTGAAAGACCCTGAGAACCATGGTGAAGGACCACATACCCACATACTGTGTTATATCCTGGCACGGGAACACTCCAAAGCTACTGACCAGATAGCAGGGTTTTAGGATATCAAAATGCGGAGGGGTTATATGAAAAGCAGTCGTCCGATTAAGGTCAAAGTGTATGCCCGGGCAGTGGTGGCGATAATGCTCATTATTGTCTGGGCACTGGTCGCTTTCACCGGTCTGCTGCTGTGGCTAGCACCAACGGGACCCCGGTCAGGTCGCCAGCCCCTACTGCTGGATTTAACCAAAAGTGAGTGGGGCGATATACATTTCTGGGTGGCGGTGGCAGTTTTCATCGTCACGGTGATTCACATCATCATTGACTGGAAAGCCTTGCGCGGAGTCATACGTTATCTGGTAAGCGTTCACCGCCGACCAGAGATACGTGAATAGACAATAAATATGAACAAGCCGCGAACTTATCAGACGGAAGCCATCATTATCAAGAAGACCAAGTTAGGCGAGGCCGACAGGATACTCACTCTCTACACTCCACATCTGGGCAAGATACAGGCGGTGGCCAAAGGGGTGCGGCGCCCCAGGAGCAAGATGGCCGGTCACCTGGAACTGCTGACTTACAGCCTTGTTTCACTGGCTAGAGGAAGGAACCTGGACACCGTAACCGGCAGTCAAACCATAAACAGCTTCCTGCCGCTGAAAAGCGACCTGTGGCTTACCTCCTGCGGTCTTTACATCATTGAGTTAGTTAACCAATTCAGTCCCGACCAAGTTGAAAATTACCCTTTGTTTCAACTACTGCTGGAGACAATGGGGCAGCTATGCCAGGCGAACAATAAGGAATTGACTTTACGTTATTTTGAATTGCAGCTACTTAACGAAGTCGGCTATCGGCCCCAGCTTCAGCAGTGCGTCTCCTGTAATCTGCCACTGGAACCTGCCATCAACTATTTCTGTCCAAGTGCTGGTGGCATGCTGTGTACCAAATGCAGTCCCAGCCAGCCTTTAATCTATGCCCTCTCGGTGAATGCGCAAAAAGTGCTGCGACTACTGCAGAATAGCGACTACAACACCGTCAGCCGACTAAAGATAGATGCGAAACTGTCTCAGCAGCTGGAGAGGGTGATAAACGGCTATCTCAAGTACCTTCTGGAAAGAGAGGTAAAGTCAGCAGCGTGGCTGGATACGTTAAGAGAACAAGCCAGAGAACAGGCGCCCAAGTAAAGCGCTTTACCGGAGACCAGGAATAACGTATAATAAAGTAGCGGCTGAGGGTCTGGAACTCTCAGTCTTTTTACTATATTATTTAGGACAGAGATGGCAACGAGATTAGACCGTATAATTCAACAGCGTCAGCAAAAACTGGAGCGGCTCCGTGCCCGCGGCGTTAACCCTTACCCTCATAGCTATCCATACAGCCACACAGCACAACAAGCAGTCGACCTGCTCAAGCAGAACGAAGAAGGCCTGACCAAGGAGAAAAAAGTCAGTATTGCCGGACGACTGATGGCGATAAGGCGCATGGGCAAGAGCACTTTTGCCGACATCCGCGATAGCTCAGGGAAGATTCAGCTATTATTTCAAGATAGCGACAAGTTTCCGGAAAAGCTCCGGGAGCTGTTTAAAGAACTTGATATCGGCGATATCATCGGGGTGGAGGGTAATTTGCTCCGGACAAAGACTGGCGAGCCCACCGTTCGGGTAGGAGAGTTTACTTTACTGGCTAAGTCGCTTCAGCCACTACCGGAGAAGTGGCACGGTCTCAGCGATGTTGACACCAGGTACCGGCAGCGTTACCTAGACCTCATCAGCAACCCGGAGACCAAAGAGACCTTCAAAGTACGCAGCCAGATTATCGCCGCCATACGGCAATTCCTCAACCAGCGCGGATTTATTGAAGTGGAAACGCCGGTGCTGCAGCCATCCGCCGGGGGCGCTCTCGCTCGCCCTTTCATCACGTACCACCAAGCCCTTGACCAGGATTTCTACCTGCGTATTGCCCTTGAGCTTCACCTCAAGCGACTGATTGTCGGTGGACTGGACAAGGTTTACGAGCTTGGGCGCACCTTCCGCAATGAAGGCGTCTCCACCAAGCATAACCCTGAGTTCACCATGTTAGAAAGCTACGAAGCCTACGCTGACTACAATGATGTCATGAACATGCTGGAAGAGATGGTGTCGTATGTCAGTAAAGAGGTACTGGGCACGACCAAAATTACCTTCGGTGATAATACCATAGACGTCAAGCCACCCTGGCCACGCCTCAGCCTGCGCGAGGCAGTGGAAAAATACAGCGGCATTGACTTCGTCAGCTACCCCACCGCTGATGGTCTAAGAGACCGGATGAGAACCAAAATGAAGGCGCTGGGGCTCGAAGTTGACCCGGAGAAAAACTGGGCACGGCTGGTTGACGAGCTCATTTCCACCTTCGTCGAGCCCAAACTGATGCAGCCCACGTTCTTAAAGGATTATCCGGTGTCAATGTCGCCGCTGGCCAAGACCAAACCCGGCGAGGAGCGCGTGGTAGAACGCTTTGAAGCCTTCGCCGGCGGTATGGAGATTGCCAATGCTTTTTCGGAACTCAATGACCCGGAGGAGCAAAGAAAACGCTTTCAAGAGCAAATGGCAGAACGTCACGGGGAAAACGAAGAGATATGGACGATTGATGAAGACTTCCTGCTGGCGCTGGAATACGGCATGCCGCCAACGGGTGGGCTGGGGGTCGGCATTGACCGCCTGGTGATGCTGCTGACCAACCAGCAGTCAATCCGCGAGGTAATACTGTTTCCCCAACTCAGGGAAAAACCGTAAGGAAAGAACTTTATGCTTGACGTGAGATTTATCCGCGAGCATCCAGAGCTGGTAAGAGAATCACTGGAGAAACGCCACGACAGTGCCCCGCTGGATGACATTTTGCAGCTTGACGAGGAGCGCCGCCAGAAGATACTGGAACTGGAAAGCCTCAGGCATACCCGCAAGGAGACGGCACGCGAAAGAAAATTGGATAAAGCGTCTGCCGAGGAAGCACGCGATTTGCGTGCCATGATAAGAGACCTGGAGGAAGAAGTCAAAGACCTGGACAGCCAGCTGGAAGAGCTTCTCCTGCAGATACCCAACATACCCCACCCCACCGTGCCCACCGGCAAGAGCGAAGCAGATAACGTGGTGGTGCGGACGTGGGGAGAACCGAAAAGCTTTGACTTCAAGCCAGCCCCGCACTGGAAACTGGGTGAATCCCTGGGCATTATCGATTTTGAAAGAGGAGTAAAGCTATCGGGCACCCGCTTCTACGTGCTCAGGGGACTCGGCGCCCGATTGCAGCGAGCGCTTATCTGGCTCATGCTCGACCTCCATACCACCAGGCACGGCTACCAGGAAGTGTACCCGCCATTCATGGTCAAGCGCGAGTGCATGGTGGGCTCCAGCAATCTGCCCAAGTTTGCCGACAACCTGTACCACGACGAGGCAGACGACTTCTGGTTCGTGCCCACGGCGGAGGTGCCGCTGACCAACTTTCACCGCGATGAGATTATCCCTGCGGGAACGCTGCCCTTTTATTACGCCGCCTACACCGCCTGCTTCCGCCGGGAAAAGATGTCCGCCGGCAAGGACACGCGGGGCATCAAGCGGGGGCACCAGTTCGACAAGGTTGAGCTTTACAAGTTTACCGAGCCCGAAACTTCCTATGATGAGCTGGAGAAGATGACCAGCGACGCCGAAGAGGTCTCTCAGCAACTTGGGTTGCCCTACCGTGTCTCGCTGCTCAATACGAACGAGCTTGGCTTCGCCTCAGCCAAGTCCTATGACATTGAGATGTGGGCGCCCGGCTGCGGTGAGTGGCTGGAG
>CAZWYS010000032.1:9518-18587 GCA_964638295.1 uncultured Dehalococcoidaceae bacterium | reverse complement strand
GGGGCATAGGTAGCGCTCTGATTATTCATACAATTAATCTTGCACGGGACATGGGGCATCCAGCCATTTGCATCTATGGAGACCCAAGATATTATAGCCGTTTCGGTTTTAGATGTGCTGAAAAATACGAAATCAAGACCGCCGACGATAAATTTGCGGTTGCCTTGCTGGTACTGGAGCTGAAGCAGGGTGTGTTAAACAATATGCCGGGGAAATTTATTGAGAGTGCTGCTTTCACGATCGATGAGAATGAATTTGTGCAATATGACGCCGCATTTCCTTTTAAGGAAAAAACCGAAATGGACTCACAGCGGGAATTCAGACTTTTAGCAAGCCTCAGATATTGAGTGCCGGTTAACCGGGATTAGTCCCCGACATTCTACCGTCTTCATGCCGAAATACTTTCTTCAAGTCATCAGAAATATGGGGATTTCTTCAGGGACTTACGCTTGAAAAGAAGAGCGTTTCAATTGAAATTCATGTCACTTAATGAGTAATTGTTATTCCCAACGAAGGATATTATGTATTTGGTTCTAATTGCCAAGAGGTAGGGTGTGTTCATAAAAAGCTAACAGAAAGGGTACAAATATACGACTGAGTTCTAGCTATTGTACAACCCCACCCCTAGTTTTTGAAGCTGGTAGCGGGGGCTGGATTCGAACCAGCGACCTTCGGGTTATGAGCCCGACGAGCTTCCACTGCTCCACCCCGCGTTACTACGATAATTTAAGTATAAGTCCTTATTGAACGGAGTGTCAAGGCTGCCCTCAGTCAACTCACCTGTTTTTACCGTTGGCACTATAACTATCTTGAATTTGAAAAATTTAAATTTTTTCTGATAAATACTGACGTAAAGTATTGACCAACCATGGTAAATAGTTTACACTGAAGACACGTGTTACATTCTACTGCTTCGGGATTTAGCGCTGATGCCTGGGTAGAAGATTTCTACCCAAGAGTTATGCGGAGACACGGGTAGCTGCTTGAGAAACGGAGACTTGACGGGGTGGTTCAAAATACTTTAGTTTTGGTCTATAATCACTGGTGCGGGCAATCAATCCGTACTCTTCGCCAGCTACGGGTAATTGACTGATCTGACCTGCCTGCCATTACTTTCTTACGCAATATTAATATAACGCATAATAGCTTATTCGTGAGCCTGATGATGAGCAGTAAAAATAAACTGGCACAAACTTGACAAGTAGGTGGAGATGAAAATGACTACCAATTTTAGTATACTTCGTTCGCGTTTAGAGGGAGAACAAAAGCGTTTGATGGAGGAATTGGAGCAACTGCAAGCGAGCGCCAGCCCTAAAGACGAGAGGCGGGAAGGTAGCCCCTTTGGTAAGAGGGAAGAAGAAGCTACCGAGGCTCTCGAGCTGGAGAAGCGGCTGGTCTTGGAAAAGCGCGTCAAAGAGCAATTAGCGGATGTAGAACACGCTTTACATAAATTTGAAGAAGGGACCTACGGCTTATGTGACAGTTGCGGTCAGCCGATAGACCCCGCCCGATTGGAAGCACTCCCCCACGCAAGCTTGTGCATGAAATGTAAGACTCAGCAGGCAAAGAATGCGAAAGGTAAACCTCCCCCGGGATAAGTGGCAAATTGTGGTCTTTTCCCTTACCGGGTTATTAATCTTAGTTGCTGACCAGTTCAGCAAAGCATGGATACGGGCTAGTCTGCCTGAGGGGCGCTCTTTTTTTGAACTGGGCTTTTTTCGTATCACCCATGTCCACAATACCGGGGCTGCCTTTGGCTTATTCCGCGGCCAGTCATTTGCCCTCACCATTATTGCCATAACAGGTATTCTCGTTATTTTAGCCTATGCGGTTTATATTCATCGCCGCTTCCCCTGGTTTGACACTACGCTGGTCAGGGTGGCTCTTGGCCTGGTTCTCGGCGGCACGGCGGGCAACCTGATTGACCGGTTTCGCTTTGGCTATGTTACCGACTTTATTGATTTTGGCTTCTGGCCGTCGTTTAACGTTGCTGACTCCGCCGTAACGGTTGGTGTTATCATCTTTGCTTGCTTGCTCCTCCGCACCACCCTGGCTGAGAAACACTGAAATGGACAAAACATTTCGTTTTGTGGCGGATGAGTCAGGGATTCGTCTGGACAAGTTCGTCGTTGAGAAATGCCTGGAGCTTTCTCGCACCCAGGTCCAGAAACTCATTGATGATGGCTATATCACGGTCAATAGCCGTTCTGCCAAACCGGGTCTCAAGCTTGATAGTGGCGACCAGGTAAACGTTGTCATACCCCCCGCTCCACCCAGCCCTCTTTCGCCCGAGGCAATCCCGTTAAATATTCGGTACGAGGATGACGACCTTCTGGTGGTCGATAAGCCCGCCGGGCTCACTGTCCACCCCGCCCCCGGCCACCCCGCTCATACTCTGGTCAATGCTATCCTGTCTCACTTTCCCCATCTGGCTGACCTTGGCGACTCGTTGCGACCGGGCATCGTCCACCGTCTTGACCGGGATACTTCAGGCGTGATGCTGGTGGCAAAGAACAGTTCATCTCAGGCTAATCTCATAAATCAGTTCCGCACTCGCTCTGTCGTCAAGGCTTATCTGGCGCTGGTTAAAGGAAAGCTCACTCCGGGGCGCGGCATCA
The DNA here is from genome assembly GCA_964638295.1 of uncultured Dehalococcoidaceae bacterium. GTDB lineage: Bacteria > Chloroflexota > Dehalococcoidia > Dehalococcoidales > RBG-16-60-22 > CAZWYS01. Next base: position 15,969 of record CAZWYS010000032.1, on the reverse strand, counting down.
TTGAGGCGCCGATTGGTCGTGACCCCGCCAACCGCAAGCGCATGGCGGTGGTGCCTGAGGGCAGAGCAGCCCGCACCAACTATAAGGTAATAAAATATATCGGCAACTATACCTTGCTTGAGGTTGTCACTGAGACCGGGCGCACCCACCAGATACGTGTTCACCTTGCCGCCATTGGCTTTCCGGTGCTTGGTGACCCCGTTTATGGCGTTAAGTCTCCTTATGTATCCCGCCAGTTCCTCCACGCCTCCCGCCTCGGCTTTAAACTGCCCTCCACCGGCGACTATGTGGAGTTCACCTCCGGGCTCCCCCCCGATTTAGCCCGGGCACTTAAGGATATAAGCTAGAATCTTGGGCAGGTAGGGTGGTAGAATGGATAAGAGTTTACTTGCGGAGTATGCTTTAAATGACCCAACCTGTTAGAGTTCGCTATGCCCCCAGCCCCACCGGCTACCCCCACGTGGGTAATATCCGCACGGCGCTGTTTAACTGGCTCTTTGCCCGCCGCACCGGCGGCAGTTTTATCGTCCGCATTGAGGATACTGACGTTACCCGCAAAGTTGAGGGCGCGCTGGAGGCTATTCTCGACGGCCTGCGCTGGCTGGGGCTGAACTGGGATGAAGGCCCCGAGGTCGGCGGCGACTACGGCCCTTACTTCCAGTCGCAGCGACTTGGCCGGTACCGTGAGGCTGCCCGCCGGCTCGTTGCGCAGGGCGATGCCTACTATTGCTATTGCTCTTCGGAGCGTTTGCAGGAGATGCGCAAGGAGCAGGCAAGGCGCCGACAGCCGCCGGGCTATGACCGGCTTTGCCGCAACCTTACTGAGGCCGAGCGGGCGCAGAAGGAAGCCGGGGGCACCACCCCGGTAGTCCGTTTCAAGGCTCCGCTTGAGGGCAGGACTGGCTTTAGCGATTTAATCTGGGGTGAGGTGGTGGTGGAAAACAGCACCCTTGACGATTTCGTCCTGCTCAAGTCGGACGGCTATCCCACCTATCATCTCGCCAATGTCGTTGACGACCACGCTATGGCTATCAGCCATGTTCTCCGTGCCGAGGAGTGGCTGCCCAGCGTTCCCCGCCACAAGCTTCTTTATCAGGCACTTGGCTACGAGATGCCGCAGCTTGCCCATCTGCCCATGATTCTTGGCTCCGACCGCTCCAAGTTGAGCAAGCGGCACGGCGCCGTGTCCATTACCGAGTATTACGAGCAGGGCTATCTCCCTGAGGCGATGGTCAACTTCCTTGCTTTGCTTGGCTGGTCTCTGGACGATAGGACCGAGCTTTTGTCTCAAGAAGAGCTTGTCAAAAACTTCTCTCTGGAGCGCATCAGCCGCACCGCCGCCATCTTCAATCATGAGAAACTCAACTGGATGAACGGCGTCTATATCCGTAACCTGAGTCTCGCCGATTTCACGGAACGCACCCTTCCGTTTCTGGAAAAGGGATTGCCTCCCGAAGTCAAGCGCCTTCTAGCCTCCGACTACGTTGAGCGGATTATGCCCCTTATTCAGGAGCGTGCCCGGAAGCTGGCTGAAGTCCCTGAGCTGACCGACTTTTTCTTCGTTGATAAACTCGACTACGACCCTGCTTTGCTCATCGGCAAAAAGATGACCGGGGACTCTTCGCTTCAGGCGCTTGAGGTAAGCCAGCAGCGCCTGGATCAGTTAGTCTCTTTTGACGAGGACTCCCTGGAAGCTCTGCTCCGCCCCCTGGCCGAGGAGCTTGGCTTGAAGACCGGACAGCTCTTTGGCACTTTAAGAGTGGCGGTTACCGGGCGGACGGCGGCGCCCCCCTTGTTCCAGACTATGGCGGTGCTGGGTAAGGAGCGCTGCCTGGCGCGAATTAACACGGCGCTGGGTAAACTGCGCCAGTTATCCGTATAGAAAGGAATTGATTGATGGCTGAGCCGGAGCATTCACAGATTCCCCCTGAGAAGCTGGTCGAGTTATGTTCCCGCACTTCTTACACCCTTGACGGCTTGTGGTTTAGTTTGGTTGAGGAAAAGTTCGGGCTGGACGCCGCTCTGGATATAGATGTGGAGGTCTGGCGCCGGCTCTGCCTGGCTCAGGCAAGGAGAGTGCAAAAGTATTTTCGCATTAACGAGAACAACCCGATTCGTAAACTCATTAGGATGATTGAGATTGACCCGCTGCTGGCGGTTTTCAGGCCCAGGACGGTAGAGCTTGACGATAGCCGTGCCGTGCTGCGTTTCACCAATTGCCCGCCGCAGAAAGCCAGGATCAGGGACGGCAGGGGAGAGTTCCCCTGCAAGCCCGTGGGCATCGCCTTTCTTAGCTCCTATATTGAGGTGGTTGACCCTGAGATTAAGCTCACCTGTTTGGCCTGTCCCCCCGATGCCCACCCCTCGGAGTACTGGTGCCAGTGGCAGTTTGAGCTTGAATAGTGAATTTGACATAAAGTCTAGGAAGTGGTGGGGAAGCGTATGAAAGAGACCGTTAAGGACTGGCTAAAAGTCCTGGTCTTATTGTTGGATGAAGCGGCGGCGGTCGTTCTGGTGCTGTTGTTCCTGTGGTTCTTTAGAATCAGAATCCCGCTCTGGATTGCGATTGTTGGGGCATTGCTGCTTGGCACCCTTGCCTTCGTCGTTCCTAAAGTGGTAATCCCCAGCTTTCATGCTAGGAAGGTTACCGGCTCGGAGGGAATGATTGGCCTTGAAGGTCAGGTTATCGAGCCGTTGACCCCGGTCGGTGCTGTCCGCGTTGAAGGCGAGTTGTGGAAAGCGAAATCGGTTGCCGGTGACGTACCTGCCGGCGAGACTGTGGAAATCATGAAACTGAATAAGCTCGTCCTGGAAGTTAAGCGCCGCGAACGACCATCAGGAGATTGAGAAAATTGGTCAGGGTAGCTGTGGAACCCGGGTATATTGCTCTTTATCGGTCAGGTGAACTGGAACGGCGTGCTGAAGCACTGGAAGCCCGGTTGCGCTCCTGCGACATCTGCCCGAGGCAATGCGGCGTCAATCGCTTGAACGGCGAGCTGGGCTTCTGCCGCTCGGCTCATTTACCGGTCGTGGCTGCCGTTTGTGCCCACCACGGCGAAGAACCGGCCATTTCCGGGACTATGGGTTCAGGCACGGTCTTCTTCGCCAACTGCAATATGCGCTGTGTCTATTGCCAGAACCACCAGATAAGTCAGGAGTATAAAAATCAAAAGGCGGGCGAAGTTGACCCGCATGCTCTCGCCGGGCGCATGCTCTACCTTCAGGATGAGCTCGGCTGCCATAACATCAACTTCGTTTCGCCCTCGCACTTTGTCCCGCAGATGGTTCGGGCGGTGCTGGAAGCAGTGCCCCTCGGACTTCACCTGCCCCTGGTTTACAATACGAGCAGCTACGATTCGCTTGATTCACTGCGGGAGCTCGGCGGCATCATCAGCGTTTATCTGGCCGACCTTCGCTATGCCGATAATAGATATGGCAAAAAATTCTCTGAGGCTTCTGATTACGTGGCACATGCCCGTGCCGCCATCAGGGAGATGTACCGGCAGGTTGGCGATTTGGTGGTCGATGATGAAGGTATTGCCCGGAAGGGATTGATTGTGCGCCACCTGATACTGCCCAATCGATTGGCGGGTAGCCGTGACTCGCTTGGCTGGCTGGTTCGTGAGCTTTCGCCCACCGTTACCGTCAGCATCATGTCCCAGTATTACCCCGCCCACCGCGCCCCGCAGATACCTTTGCTCGCCAGGAGAATCACCGGAAAAGAGTATTCCGAGGTTATTGAGCTGCTTGATGAGTTGGGTATTGAAAACGGCTGGATGCAGGAAGCAGGCGCGTCGGAGAGCTATTTGCCTGATTTTACCCGTAAAGGCCACCCCTTTGACTCGGTGGTGGGTAAGTCAGGTTGAAGCTTGGGCTTTTAAGCTTTATTTCCCTTTTCGTCTTATCCAGGGATAGCGGATTTTCAAGCCGTTAATCTTGTCTTTCTTATTTATGTTTTCAATAAAGGTTTTTAGGTCGGTCCGCGGTTTATCCGTCATGGCAGAGTCCTTTTCTCCAAACTGGGAAGTCCGTAGTTATTCTAGCATATATCTGAACGCAAAGCCAAATTTTTTAAATTTATTGATTCCAAACGTGTCAAGGTGCTAAACTGTTAGTAAAACTATGAGTTTTACGGTCAGTCAGGAGAGCTTTGATAGCCTCACTTCATACTGGACTGGCTTAGGCCATGGCTTGAAGTGGGGCTCGGTCTTTGTTTTACCCCCCTGGCTTGAAGTCTGGTGGCGTGAGTTTCGCCCCGGGACCGAGCTTTGTTTGCTTTCCGTTAGGGAGCAGTCGGACGTTATCGGTATTGCCCCGCTTCACGTCAAGGGAGAAACCGCCTCTTTTGTGGGCAGTCCTGACGTCTGCGATTATCTGGACTTTGTTATCGCCCCGGGGAGAGAAAGCGATTTCTTTAATGTCCTGCTTGATGACTTGGCCAAGCGGGGCATTAAATATCTGGACTTGCACTCCCTGCGACCTGACTCCACGGTGCTTACTCATCTTGTCGGTATCGCCCGTGAACGTGGCGGCGCGGTTTCCTGCCATGAAGAGGATGTTACCGTCGAGCTGGATTTGCCTCCGGTCTGGGATGATTATCTGGCTGGATTGGATAAAAAGCAGCGGCACGAACTCAGGCGCAAGCTGAGGCGATTGTGGGAGGCAGGTAATGTCGAATACCGTTGCGTTAGAGTTAACCTGCCGGAAGTCGTCGATTTAACCGATATTTTTTTGCAGCTCTTTGCCCTGAGTCGGGAAGAAAAAGCCAGCTTCATGACTGCCCGGATGGAGTCCTTCTTCAGGTCACTGGCCAGGGCGATGGCTGAGATTAAACTATTGAGGTTCGGCATTCTTCAGATGGAGGCGCAGCCCGCCGCGATGATTATGGGCTTTGATTACAATGAGTCAATGTACCTTTACAATAGCGCCTATGACCCCCAGTATAACTCTCTAAGTGCGGGTTTGCTTTCCAAAGTCCTCTGTATCAAAGAGAGCATCAAGCGGGGCATGAAGAAGTGGGATTTTCTGAAGGGAGCTGAAAAGTATAAATACCAGTTGGGCGGTAGTGAAATCAAGCTCTATAACTGTCAGATAACCATTAAGTAACAGGGGAGAAGCGAGTTTTGCCCAAAGATGAACCGATGAGAATAGCCATGCTCAGTGCCCACAGTTGCCCGGTGGGGAAACTGGGCACGAAAGACACCGGTGGCATGAGTGTTTATCTTCTGGAACTTGCCCGTGAATTGGGGGAGCGCGGGCATCTGGTTGACATTTATACGCGTGTTCACGACCCGATGGACAGGCGGATTTATCAGCTCGGTCCTAATGCCCGCCTTATCCACCTCAGGGCGGGGAAGGACGGCGAAATGCACAAGCTGGCTGTCTATCCCCACCTCCCCGACTTTGCCCGTCGTCTCGAAAATTTCCGAAAACGTCATCACCTCCGGTATGACCTGATTTATAGCCATTACTGGCTGTCAGCCTGGGTGGGAAAGCATTTGCAGGAGTGGTGGGGTTTACCTCATCTGGTCATGTTCCATACCCTTGGTGCCGTCAAAAATGCCATTGGTGTTGGTGAAAAAGAGCCTGAGATTCGCCTCAAGACCGAAGGCTGCGTGGTTGGGAACTGCCAGCGCATTATTGCCGCTACCGCGAGGGAAAAAGACGACCTCATCCGGTACTACGGTGCTTCGCCGCAGACAATCAGTGTCATCCCCTGTGGTGTTAATTTGGAGCTGTTCCAGCCCATGGATAAAAAGACTGCCAGACAGCAGCTCGGTTTGGACGGTGGCAGGCATATCTTGTTTGTCGGCCGTATTGAGCCGCTGAAGGGTCTGGATAAATTACTGGTGGCAATGACCTGTCTGGATAATGGCCAGAAGCCCAGGCTTCTGGTAATCGGTGGCGACGACAATGTCGGACAGGAATTGGAACGACTGCAAAAGTTATCTGGTGAACTTCATATTCAGGACTCGGTCAGCTTTTTGGGCAGAGTAAAGCAGGCGGAGCTGCCCCGCTTTTATAGCGCTGCCGATGTTTCCGTTGTCCCCTCTTATTATGAGAGCTTTGGGCTGGTAGCTCTGGAATCTCTCGCCTGTGGTACTCCGGTAGTGGCCACCAGGGTCGGCATCGCCGCCAGTATTATTCGTCCGGGCGAGACCGGCTATGTGGTGGTGGATAACACCCCTCATCTTCTGGCGGATAAGATAGCGCTGCTTCTTTCCCAATCGGGTAATGGTCACGAATCTGTTAACTTGATGCGGGCATCGGTGGCTGAATTTAGCTGGTCAAACGTCGCCGAGATGGTGGTCAGGGAGTGTCGGACTCTACTGGCGCATTAGCTCATCGCCGGGTGCTGGTCCACTTTCTTCTCATACCATAAAATACTCGACCATTTTTTGAAACCGAAATAGCGGTAAAGTGCCTTGGCGACTTCATTCTCATTGTCAAC
>CAZWYS010000032.1:0-9418 GCA_964638295.1 uncultured Dehalococcoidaceae bacterium | reverse complement strand
ATCCTCGTGGCAACAGCCGCTTAATCCGAGAGAGTATTCTATTTCCTCGGTGGTGTTGGGATTGTATTCCCAGGCACCGGCAAAGCAGCGGTTCTGAAGTCGGGTGAGTTTGCTCTCCTCTCCAGGTTGCAGGTGACGGCAGATGAAATCATGGTGCGTGATATCCGGCAGCACAGCCTCATCAAGCGGCAGCCTTAATATAAGGTACTGGCGGACACCTCTGAAGCTTAGTTCGGGTAATACCTTCTTGGCAGTTTCATTGTTTTCGCCTATGTTTACCCGCATTACCTTGGCTCCCAGTTCCCTGGCTCGTCTCTCAGCGCAACCCAGGAGTCTCTTTGCCGGTCCCTTCTGGGGGTGTTCTGGATGCATCAGGCAGTCAATCATGACGCGCCCAGTGTTTAGTTCCCGCGTGATATCCAGAAGACCGATTATTTTCCCCGCCGCCTCCGCGACAAACGTATCTTGTTCTGGAGAATGATTTGGCCGGTTAAGATACTCCTCCAGTTCTTCGGGAGAAGTGCGGCGCCCGGTCGGCTCCAGGCTTTCCACTTTACGGTTTAATTTGACATAATCTTCAAAGTCCGAATGGCGGTAGTTTCTGACCGTGTAGAAAGCATGGCTCATCTTTTGGTATCCTCAACCCGGAATTGTATCAGCTAGAGGTGATGTTATACAATCTTAATAGTACCCCAAAACGAAGGAGATTTGCATGGCGGTAAAAAAGGCCCACGTTATGGTAGTTACGCCGCATCCGGATGACGCCGAGTTCGGTGTCGCCGGCACGGTAGCCCGCTGGGTAAAAGAGGGGAAAGACGTTATCTATGTGGTGTGCACTGACGGAGAAAAGGGCACTGATGATATTAATCTGAAGCCGGCGCAACTGGCTAAGATTCGGGAGCAGGAGCAACGGGCGGCTGCCAGGTTATTGGGAGTGAGGGAAGTTATCTTTCTGCACCACGAAGACCAGGGATTGGAGGACACGCCCGAGTTCAGGAAGGAGATTGTGCGCCTGATAAGGATATACCGACCTGACATCATGGTTACCGCCGACCCCTACCGGCGCTACGTCTGGCACCGTGACCACCGCATTACCGGTCAGGTTACTTTGGATGCTGTTTTCCCCTACGCCCGGGACCTTTTTGCCTATCCCGATTTTCTTGAGGAGGGACTTCAGCCTCACCGGGTAAAAGAGGTCTGGCTCTGGGCTTCGCTGGATGCTATCAACCATCGCTCTGATGTTAGCGATACCTTTGATATCAAGCTGGCGGCGCTGCGTTGCCATGAAAGTCAGGTGGGCAATAACCGCTTCCCCCGGTTGGGAGATTGGCTGCGGCAGCGGGCGAAAAGCATGGCCGAAGGCGAAAATTTTGAGCTGGCTGAGGCTTTCCACCGCGTGGAAATTACTTGGTAGTTAAGTTTTAACCAGTCGTGAGGTAGAAAGCCCGATTATACTCGCAAGGGATAGCGAAAATAAGGAGACTGATATGGAGCAAATCTGGGCACCCTGGCGGATAGAATATATTCAGACGGAAAAACCGGAAGGGTGCATTCTGTGTGAAAAGCCACGGGAAAGCGACGATGCCCGGAACTATATTCTGTATCGTGGCGATAAAAACTTTATCATTTTGAATAGCTATCCCTATAACCCCGGCCATCTGATGGTCGCTCCTTACCGCCACGTCGCCACCCCGGAAAACCTGACCGAAGAAGAACGGCGGGAGCATTTTGAAATCGTCAGCCGCAGTATCAAAGTGCTGCGTCAGGTATTTAACCCCGGTGGTTTTAATATTGGCATGAATCTGGGGAAGGTAGCCGGTGCCGGCATTGACGACCACTTTCATACCCACGTTGTGCCCCGCTGGCTGGGCGATACCAACTTTATGCCGGTACTCGCTGATACAAGAGTGCTGCCTGAGGCTCTGGCGGATACCTATCAAAAACTGGTGGGAAAGTTTTGAATAAAGCTGAGAAGTAAAAACTTGGTACCCCCAAGCGAATTCGAATCGCTGTTGCCGGCGTGAAAGGCCGGTGTCCTAGGCCACTAGACGATGGGGGCACACGAGCTAAGTATAGCAAAGATAGTTGCTACAGGCAAGGTGACAATCTATAATCAACCATGAGGCGGAAAAGGTGAGCGAGACAACCAGTCATGATGATTCGGGTGGGGTGAGGGGACAGTTAACCGGGAAAATTGTCCCCCTTTTGACTCTGCTTTTTGTCATTGCCATTACCGTTGGCCTCTATTTCTTTTATCACCAGTATCCCGGCCGGTTTGAGGGGTTGAAAGCCTACGGTTATCTCGGCGCTTTTCTGCTCAGTCTTGCTTTCAACGCCACGGTTATCTTGCCCGTAGGCAATGTTCTGGTCATCTCGGCGCTGGGTGCGGTTATGCCCTCGGCAACTCTGGTTGGACTGGCTGGTGGTGCCGGGGCGGCAATCGGTGAAATAACCGGCTTTATGGTCGGCTACAGCGGGCGCGGCATTGCGGAAAAGAGCCATTTGTACCACCGGGTGGAGGGCTGGATCAGGCGGTGGGGAGTCGTAACCATCTTTATCTTCTCGCTGTTGCCCTTCATTTTCGACCTTGCCGCCATTGCGGCCGGTGTTCTCCGCTTCCCCTTCTGGAAATTTCTCCTCCTCTGCTGGTTGGGCAGGACTATATCCTATATTGTGGTGGCAATAATCGGTGCCTGGAGTTGGGTGATAGTGGCCGCCATAGCTGTCTTTGCCTTAGTACTGGCTGTTATCAACTGGTCATGGAAGCGAAACCGCTGAGCACTTTTACCGGACCGTTTTGATTTTGAGCAGCAGGATTGAACCGATAACAAAGTAGACAAAACAGGCTCCCAGCATCACCTGATAGCCCAGCCCCGGACCATAGCGGTTGAAGAAATCAATCACCGGCCCGATGAGGCGTGCCAGGGCGGCACCGCCGGCTGTCGCCACATTGGTCAAACCGAGATATCGTGCTTCCTCACCCTTGGCTACCAGGTCGGTGGCTAGAGCCCAGTTGGAACTCATAAAGGCGCCGGTGGCTATTCCCAGGATGGCGCCTCCGAAGATGATGTATCCGTAGCTCGGCGCCAGAAATAGCACCGCAATCCCCAGAGCACCGAGAAGTCCGGAAGAAATGACCACGGTTCGCCGCCCTATTCGGTCTGATAGCTGCCCGGCCGGGTAAACGGCAATGAGCATCCCGATGCCAGCGGCAATCAGCAGGTCGGCGGTGGCTACCGCCGGATTGGTGATGCCAGTCACGTCTCTGAGATAGAAAAGGGCGAAGGTCTGTATGGTAGCCAGCGCCATAAAAACGAGCAGCCGTGAAATAAGAAAAAAGACAAAATCAGGGTGCCCTTTGATATCAATCTTGAAACTTCGGTACAGAGTCGGGAACAATGGCAATCGGGCCTTACCAATCGCCGGACGTTCCTTAACTGTAATTACGGTGGCTACCATAGCCCCCAGCAGCAAGATGCCCAGCACCCCCAGAGCCAGCCACAGCCAGAATTTTCCCTCCCCGGTGGTGTAATAACTCATGAAGTAGCCGATGAGTCGTACCAGGGCAATGCCGCCCACTATCTCCAGCAGGGTCTTTACCCCTGAAGCAATGCCCCGCTTCCCCTCCGGTACCAGGTCGGGGATGAATGCCTGGTAGGGTCCCTGTGCCGTATTGCCGCTGACTTGCAGCAGGCAGTAGATGATGAAAATGGCGGCATAGCTGCCGGATAGACCTATTCCGGGGAGAAGCAGGATGGCAACTATGCTGCCCAGCAGGAGGTAAGGTCGCCGCCGTCCCCAGCCAGAGCCGGAGCGGTCACTGATTGCCCCGGCTATTGGCTGAATTGCCATCGCCAGAATCAGTCCGGTGAAGGTAAGCAGGCCGAGGTAGGTATTCTTCTCCGTCTCGGCAACGAAGTCCAGCAGTCGCAGCGGCAGGACAATGCCGTGCAGGCTGCTCCAGAGGGCTGCCAGGGCAAAGCCGAAGATGGTAATCTTGACATAGTCAATACGGCGGAACTTTTCTTCCATTGCCTTAAAGCATAGCAGAGCCAGCGTGGAGAGGCAATTATTTCGGCATGGAGGACTGGTGAGCTAGGGTCAATAAAAAGCGGTTAATTTCTTACGGGTAAATCGCCAGCGCCTCCAGCCCGGTTGTCTCCGGCAGGCCCAGCATCAGGTTCATGTTCTGGATGGCCTGCCCCGCCGCCCCCTTCACCAGGTTGTCAATGGCGCTGGCAACGATGAATCTCCCCGTCCGGAGGTCAATGGTGGGGTAAATCAGGCAGAAGTTGTTCCCCCAGGTGTGCTTGGTGTGGGGAGGCGTCTCCGTTACCCTGACAAACGGCTCACTCTTATAAAATTCCAGATAGAGCTGCCTCAGTTCTTCCTTGCCCTTTTCGCCAGCCGCGATTTTTCCCGCGACTAAAGAAGCGTAGGCAGTGGTCAGTATTCCTCTGGTCATCGGTATCAGGTGGGGGACAAAGGTTATTGAAGTTGTTGCGGAACCGAGCAACTCCAGTTCCTGGACAATTTCTGGCAGGTGTCGGTGCCCGCCCAGGGCATAGGCGGTGACATCTTCGTTGGCTTCGGAAAAGTGAGTTTGCAGGCTCAGGCTCCTGCCCGCCCCCGAAACTCCCGACTTGCTGTCAATGACAATATCGGGCTCAATGATGCCCTCTTTCACCGCCGGGGCTAAAGCCAGAATCGCTCCCGTCGGGTAGCAGCCGGGGTTGGCTACCAGTTGTGCCGCGGCAACCTGACTTCGGTAGAGCTCGGGCAGTCCATAAACTGCCTCCGGCAGTAGTTGCGGCGCCGGGTGGGTGAAACCGTACCAGCGCGAGTACTCCTCGGCGTTTTTTAACCTGAAATCGGCACTGATATCCACTACTTTAACGCCATTATTGACCAGCGGGATAATCTCTTTGGCGCTTTCCTTGTGGGGCATGGCGGAAAAGACGAGGTCAGCCTCCCCCAGCTTAGCTTCAATGGTCAGTCCCAGACTCGCCAGGTGTGGAAAGACCGTCACCACCCCCTGCCCCGCCGCGCTCCGCCCGGTAACCGACGTAATCTCTACCTCCGGGTGCTGGTGCAGCAGCCGTGCCAGCTCGACGCCGGCATAGCCGGTTACATTGATAATACCTACTCTGGTTTTTGCCATCTCGGGTAAGTCCTTTTCTTGGCTGGGGAAGAAGGATTCGAACCTTCCCTTACGGATCCAGAGTCCGCTGTCCTACCGCTAGACGATTCCCCAGCGACACGAAAATTATAACGGTTAATAACAGATGTGTCAAAGCGCACGGCAAAACGCTTTGCTGCCTGTTTGGCGCTCGCCAGATACTCTACTTGAAATAGAAGGTGACTATTGACAAAAGGCAATAATAATGCTAAAATGTAGCCTGTTGGCATTTTAGGGACAAAGGAGAAAAAGAGTGTTTCCCAGTGAGATGGTAATCCTGATGGCTATTGCCGTAGCCAGAGACTCCGGTAAAAAGCTACTGACTCGTCCCATGGATGTCACCGGTGAATACATAGGCTATTTATATGCTTCGCTGGTCAAGCGAGGCTATCTGAAGGGGAGCAGATCAAGGGGTTATCAGCTCACCTCAGTCGGCAGGGAAGTTCTTTTGAAGTTTCTGCGTGAAAATGAAAGCAGAGTTGATGATACGATAAGAAGGTTACAGCAACTTGGCATAGAGTATAGTCGGGAGATGGATAAACTGGGGCGGGAAGCAATCGGAGTCAAGTAAAGCGCAAAACGCTTTATGTCACTTCTCTTTACCAAAAGACTGTTCAATAGAAGATAAATAACCACCTCCTCCTCTACCTTAAGGGGCTATACGTTCCCGGCGTGGAGCGTGTGGCCCCTTTTGATAGTTAAGTCAGGGGAAGCTATATCTTGATTTTAATAGAGACGGCTTCATTTATGGTAATAAACGGATAGTTTGACATATTCCGACTAGATGGTTATGCTTAAATTACTTTATTGAGGTGCCTTCATTTGGCTGATTTGGTTGCTTTAATAGAAGCCCTGGGAGTTTCATTTAAAGACCTGTCTCTGCTGGAGCAGGCTATGATTCATAGCTCCTACATCAACGAAAATCACGGCCTGGTTTCAGATTCCAACGAAAGGCTTGAGTTTTTGGGTGATGCCATTCTGGGCTTTATCATCGCCGAGGAGCTATATCAGGATTTTCCTGACTTTACTGAAGGTGAAATGACCAAGCTTCGCTCAGTTCTGGTGTGCCGTGATACCTTGGCCCATGTCGCCAGAGCTATCAAACTCGGCGACTATCTCTATCTGGGAAAGGGCGAGGAGGCGAGTGGGGGTCGGCATAAACCGGCTAATCTAACGGGAGCCCTGGAAGCAGTAATTGCCGCTGTTTTCTTTGACCAGGGTTTAAGTATTACTACGGAGCTTGTTCTAAGATTACTTGGCGAAGAACTCAAGAAGGCGGTTAAGCAGGGCGCCGAGATTGATTATAAATCACAGTTGCAGGAGCTTATCCAGTCCAGACATCGGTTAACACCCAACTACCGGCTGATAGAGGAAGCGGGACCAGACCACGACAAGATGTTTACTGTTGAGGTAATGGCTGGTGAGGCTGTTTTGGGGAGGGGTTCGGGCAAGAGTAAAAAGCTGGCTGAGATTGAAGCTGCTCACTCAGCATTAAAACAGCTTTCCACTAACTTTACACAATAGTGCCACTTTGCTAAACTTTTATTGATAATACCTGTAGTTCACTACTTAGCTAGAGGGATAGTTATGGGGAAACGAGATTACCGACATAGAGAACCAAAGAAACAGAAAAGAAGCGCCAGGAAGACGGCGCCGGTTACTATCTTACCGCCCCCGGTGCAGTTGGAAGTAATTAAGAAGGGCAAAAAGAAACGGGAAGAAGCGGAGGAGGAAGAATAACTGATTACCAACAGCTTTACCACACCGGAGAGCTAAAAACTCGGGCAGAAAAAGCCAGGTCAATGCTGGGAGGGTGCTGTCTCTGCCCTCGTCACTGTGGTGTGGATCGCCTGGCTGGCGAAAGTGGTGAGTGCCGCACTACCAATCGAGCCGTAGTTTCCAGTTATGGGCCTCACTTTGGTGAAGAAGCGCCACTGGTGGGCAGGCATGGCTCAGGGGCTATTTTTTTCACCAACTGCAATCTGCACTGTGTCTTCTGCCAGAATTACACTATAAGCCAACTGGGCGAGGGCGATGCGGTAGGCAGGGAGGAGCTGGCTGGAATAATGCTTTCCCTTCAGGCAAAGGGCTGCCATAATATAAATCTGGTAAGCCCGACGCATGTGGTGCCTTTTATTCTGGAAGCTCTGGAGCTGGCAGCGGGTAAAGGGCTGTACTTGCCTCTGGTGTACAACACGGGTGGCTATGATTCAGTGGAAATTCTGCAGTTACTGGACGGAGTTATTGATATTTATATGCCGGACATGAAGTATTCTGACGCCGGAACTGCGGAGCAATTGTCCGGGATAAAAGATTACCCGCAAGTAAACAGGGCAGCCGTCAAAGAGATGCACCGCTAGGTGGGCGTGCTTCAGCCGGATGATTCAGGGGTTGCTCAGCGTGGTCTTCTGGTGCGTCATCTGGTCTTGCCTAACCGTCTGGCGGGGACTGAAGAAATGGCGCGTTTCCTTGCCCGTGAGGTGTCAACCGGTACCTACCTGAACGTCATGGCGCAGTATCATCCCTGCTACAAGGCTTTTGATATACCGCAGTTAGCACGTTCGGTAAATAGACAGGAGTATTCGGAAGCGATTGACTTGGCTCACCAGAAAGGCTTATTTAGACTGGATGAGCGACCTTCGTTGTCACCGAAGTTTATTCTAGGCTAGAGGTCTGGTATAACCATGAGAGTGATGGGTAATGGCTGAGCTGGTTTCGGTTAGGGCAGTAGTCCATGGTTTTGTGCAAGGGGTCTTCTTCCGCTCCTTTGTGGTCAGACGGGCTAGCGAGTTAGGCCTGACTGGTTATGTGCGTAATTTGCCCCAAAGAACCGTGGAAGTTCTGGCGGAAGGAGAGAGAGAACAGTTAGCGCAACTGATTGGCCACCTTGAGGCAGGACCGCCTGGCGCTAGGGTAGAGAAGGTGGTGACTAAATGGTCAAAATATACCGGGAATTACTCCTGGTTCGGGATAAGGTATTAATCCGGAGCCGGCCTCAGCCCGTAGTAATTATCATTCTTCAGCAGTCGGGATAGAATCTCCTCCGAAGTGCGGTAAGTATCGCTACCACGATATTCACTCAACTGGGTACCAAGTCCCACCAAATCAAGCGGCTGGTTGCCGTTAATCAGTAAAAGGCGAAATATACTCTCCAGAATAGGCATCTGACCGGTGATAAATTCCGGGGTATGGCGGCAGCAATCTTTAATGGTGGTTAAAAGTTCGGTTTCGGTTGGTTTTTTACCTTCGTCCTGTAACTGCTTGCGGCATTTAGTACAGAGGCAGCCTTGAATCAAGGCGGAAACTGAGCGATTGTGCTGCCTGTGCCAGTCTAGATCGATAAACCAGCGTTTTTGGGGTTGTTCCATGCTTATTCCTCCGTTCAGTAATCTGCCCGATTAAGATGTGCTTAAGTCTCCAGATCCGCTTTGGCTGATTTAATCAAGTCAAGGTATTCAGTCTTAAGTCCCAGTGCCTCGGAAGCTTCACGGTCTATCTCGTAGGGCTCACCAACAAATATTTTGCTGCGCTCCTCAATTTCACCCTGGGTGGGGTCATCCTCACTGGTGAACTTCTGTCGAGCTTCTATAATCCCCAGGTCGAAGGGCAGGGTAAAATAGAGGTCGGCAATTACCCTATCTATTCCCAGGCTGTATAAAGCGCTCCAGCCACCCGGTGCCTCATCACGATACTTACTGCTCGGCAGCAGCGAAAGTAAGTTCATTATACTTAGGCTGGCTTTACCTTTGAGAACCTTTAATGGTGCCACCGTTATCAAATAGTCACTGGACAGGATAACATTGGGCACCCAGAAAGTAGGTACTGCCAGCGGCTTGGGCAAGGGATTGTCCACTTCCACCCAGATACAATCCTTTACATCCAGGGTCAGCACTCTCGGAAAATTATAACCCAGGGCCTGGTATATCGGGTAGATTGGCCCACCCCCTGGAGTCCCCTCCAGCAGAAGAATATCAGCATCACTAACCTGTCTGATACTTTCGATTATCGTCGACAGCATGTTCGGGCTGGTAGTTACCGGGTAGGCTACCGGATAAGCGGCGCTGGGTTTAATCAGGATACGTCGTGCGCGGGATACTACCGCCGGTGGTTTAAAAGTAAACTTGGAAGCCTCAAATATCAACCTTTCCTCCTCCAGAAAATATGCAGGCTTTTCATTTCTTTAATTCCCTGCAAGCCGGATACCATGGCAACCAGGGTTCTGAAAAGTAAATTCTGACT
>CAZWYS010000031.1:0-19530 GCA_964638295.1 uncultured Dehalococcoidaceae bacterium | reverse complement strand
CACATGACCCTGCCCCAGATTCGGGGCATGTATCACGGCGACCGCTCCCGCAAGGAAACTCTGGTGGAATACGGTTTCAGGTTGCCCTCGGCGCTGGACAACCGCCCGCTGAACTTCCCGGAGTTTAACGAGCGCACCAACCAGGTTATTTATACCTCAGCAACACCGTCAGACTACGAGTACGAGCACAGCCAGCAGGTAGCCGAGCAGTTGGTCCGACCGACCGGTCTTCTGGAACCGACGGTGGAAATCAAGCCAACCAAGGGACAGATTGATGACCTGCTAGGCCAGATTAAGGCCAGAGTGGACAAAGGAGAGCGCTGCCTGGTGACCACGCTGACCAAGCGGATGGCGGAGGAACTGGCTGACTATCTGATAGAAATGGGAGTAAAGACGCACTACCTCCATTCCGAGATTGATACCCTGGAGAGGGTGGAGATACTGCGTGACCTCCGACTCGGGGTCTATGATGTTGTGGTCGGCATCAATCTACTGCGGGAAGGGCTTGACCTGCCCGAAGTGAGCCTGGTAGCCATCCTTGATGCGGACAAAGAGGGATTTTTGAGGTCAAAGGAGTCGCTAATTCAGACGATGGGACGCGCCTCCCGCCACGTTGATGGTCACGTTATAATGTATGCCGATACCACCACCAACTCCATGGACGGGGCGATGAAAGAAACCCAGCGCCGCCGCCAGATTCAAGAAGTGTATAACCGAGAGTACAACATCACCCCACAGGGAATTAGAAAGGCAATCAGAGACATTACCGAGCGGGTGAAAGTGGTGGCGGAAACCCGTACCCCGTACACTGTTACCGCTCCAATCACCAAGGATGATGTGGCACGCCTGATTAAGGAACTGGAAACGCAGATGAAGGCAGCGGCCAGAAGCCTTGAGTTTGAGAAGGCAGCACTACTCCGCGACCGCATCATTGAGCTGCGGCAAGAGTTTGATTACGTGGAGATAAAGAGGTAAACGATAGAAAGGAGAAAAACCAGTGACACCGAGAAGCAAAGAAGAAGCCGTTAAGCAGGCATATGAGAAAGGATACGAGTATGTACTGAAATATCACAGCTGAAGCCAGTGTACCATTCTTGCGTTGCAAGATGTGTTAAGCACGAGAGATGACAATGTCTTCAAGGCAGCCAGTGGCTTTGGCGGTGGCGTGGGACAGATGCGTGACGCCTGCGGGGCACTGCTGGGCGCCAGCATGATGCTGAGCTCGAAGTACGGGCGGGGGCGGGAAGAGATTGACGATATAGACAAAGCAAAGAGTTCCTATATTCCGGTGGGCAAACTCTACAAGTGGTTTGAGAAGGAGTTTGGTTCCGCCACGTGTCTTGAACTGCGCACCAGTTTTGCCGGCGTTTACTATGATACCAACATTCCCTGGCAGGAGGAGCTGGCTAATGAAGCCGGGGTTCCCGAAAAGTGCGCCGAGCTTGTCGGAAAGACCGCGGCTAAAACTGCGGAGATGCTGTGGGATGCCATAGAGGAAGAGAAAAAGAAATAAATTCTTCTTTTGGGAGACGCTAAAAATTACGGGGAAGCCAGTCCGGTGGACGATAAGTTCCGAGAAATAGAGACCAGGCAGGAGCGCCGGGAGAAGAAGCTCCAGAAAAAGCGGGAGCGGGTGCAAAAGCACGGTAAAAACCTAGCCCGCATCTATATGGACGCGATTCTGAAGCGACTAAGACGCAGAAAAGTTGACAAACGGCAAAACAAGTAGTATAAGAAGCAACAACGAAAAAGGTGAGGAGGCGCTATGGAAACAGCCTGGTATTTCCGGCTCTTCTGGATAAATATCTCCTGGTTTATCATCAGCTGGCTTCTTTTTTACATTATCAAAGCGAAAAGGATGAGCGGGCCCGGGCCAAGCAGACCACTGGTGTTAGCTTACTGGGCAAGCTTCGTTACGGGATGGGTGCTGACGTGGTTTGTCCACTTCAGTATCAATCTGGCTTTCTGGACTGGCATCAGCATCATTGTCTTTGGTCAAGCGGTCTATGCCCTGGGCTACCTCGCCATGAGAGAGCATCCGGAGAAAAAACAGGCAGTGGTTGATTGGGGCATTTACCGGTTCAGCCGACATTCCCACGTCCTAGCGGGTACAATCTGCCTCCTCGGTGTAATTGTCGCCGGATGGAGCCCGCAATCAACTGTCTATATCATTTTATGGGTTTACTTCGTGGCACAATTAATCCTGACTCATTTTGGCGTTGTGAACGAAGAAAAATCTAACATAGCGAGATTCGGGCAAGATTACGTGGCGTATATGAAAAGAGTGCCCAGGTATTTCTTAGTCAAAGGTTGAGGCGAAATAAGCTATAAGGAGCGCAATTATGTCGCTCATACCCGCCTTTGAAGTCGGCATCTGGAATGCCTGGATTTTGATGATTTTTCTGGTACTACAAA
Organism: uncultured Dehalococcoidaceae bacterium; assembly: GCA_964638295.1. Taxonomy (GTDB): domain Bacteria; phylum Chloroflexota; class Dehalococcoidia; order Dehalococcoidales; family RBG-16-60-22; genus CAZWYS01. Next base: position 17,115 of record CAZWYS010000031.1, on the reverse strand, counting down.
CTCTTGCCGCACGGCTAATCGCCAAAGATTTATACCAAAAAATGGATCACCCTCCTGATATGACCACTAACGAGACTGATAAGAAAATCAGCACTATGGCAACGCTTCTCTGGTTTCTAGCCACCTTATATTCCGTTTTCCTGCCGTTAAAATTGGGTACGGTATGGTTTTATTTCGGGCTGGCCATTTTCCTGCCCGGACTGATTATGATTGTGGTTGCTTCGCTAAATTTTGCGGCTGCCCCACTTGATAAGCCAGTTACCCAGGGAATATACCGTTATTCAAGACACCCGATGTATCTGGCGATATTTTTGATATATTTCAGTGCTGGTATAGCCTCAGCTTCATGGGTCTTCCTGCTGTTTTCAATTGCGTGGCTAGTTTTGCTGCCTTTCGCTGTAGTTACTGAGGAACGCTACTGCATTGAGAAGTACGGCAATGCCTACCGTGAATATATAGACAGAACACCGAGGTGGATAGGAGTGCCAAGATAGGGAGGGGTGTTATGGCTCTTCCCCAGCCTCTTCGCTGCTCATCTCCTCTTCAAGCTGCTCCATAATACGGGCGGCCCTGGGGTAACCGATATGCAGGCGACGCTGCAGGAACGAAGTGGAGATATGCTGATGTTCCCGTGCCAGCTCTCGTGCTGACTCCAGCAGCGGGTCAACGGGATAGCCTCCCCGGCTCATCAGTGACGAGGGCGGGACAAGCTCTTCAATCTTCAACTGGGCTGTCTGCTCTCCCGGCTGACTATTCCAGAAATAAACCAGCCTCTCCACCTCAGAATCGGAGACAAAGCACCCCTGGAGACGCTTTGGCTTGGCGGCTTCAGTGGGCATATAGAGCATATCACCCCTGCCCAGCAGCTTCTCAGCGCCACCGCTATCAAGTATGGTGCGCGAGTCTACCTGCGAGGTAACGGCAAAGCTAATACGGGTGGGGAAGTTTGCCTTAATCAAGCCGGTAACCACATCCACTGAGGGGCGCTGGGTCGCCACCACCAAGTGAATACCGGTGGCCCGGGCAAGCTGAGCCAAGCGGCAGAGGATATGTTCGACTTCGTCAAAGCCAGCCATCATTAAATCAGCCAGCTCATCAATGATAAGCACCATGTAGGGAAGCTTCTCTTCTCCCTGCCTACTCCGATTGTAACCCTCAATGTTGCGGGCGCCAGCGGTGGCTAATTTCTGGTACCGCTGGTCCATCTCCTGGCTCAGCCAGCGCAGAGAACTGAGCGCTTTATTAGTGTCAACGATAACCGGTGTCGCCAAGTGCGGTATGCTGTTGTACGGGGTCAGCTCCACCCGCTTCGGGTCGACCATGATAAAGCGGGCATCAAAAGGTGTATTGTACATGAGCAGACAGCTGATAATGGCGTTGAGACAAACTGTCTTCCCGCTGCCGGTGGCTCCGGCAATGAGCAGGTGGGGCATCCGGGAGAGGTCAGCGGCGATTGACTCGCCACCCGCCCCCTTCCCCAGTGCGATGGTCAGCTTGGACCTAGTCCCTATTCTCTGAAATGAGTTGGACTCAATAACCCCGCGCAGGCTGACCGAACTGATACTCGTGTTGGGCACCTCAATGCCAACGATAGATTTGCCCGGTACCGGGGCTTCAATGCGGATACTGGGGGCTGCCAGCGCCAGAGCCAGGTCATTGGCCAGAGAAGTGATTCTCTCCACTTTGACTCTGGTTCGGGCAACTTCCTCCTGCACCACCGTGACCTCGCCGTTCCTGTCCCTTTCCCTTCTTTCCTTTATCTTCCTATCCCAGCCCGGCTCCACGCCAAACTGAGTTACCGCCGGTCCGGCGTTTATCTGCACCACCTTAGTTTCAACACCGTAACTGGCGAGAGCGTCCTCAATAATCTTGGCTCGCCGAACATTGTCGGCTTCACCAAATTCAATTTCAGGCAGCCGGTCCAGAATATCAATCGGTGGTAACCGCCAGCCATCAATGGTAACAAGGTCGGCTGACTGTCCATATTTCTTCCACACTTCCTGGGCCACCTGCCGCAGTTCCTGTGGAGATGACACCGGCGTAATCCCAGAAACAGCCTCTGCTTTTTCCACCGGGGTTACCAGAGAAGATTTGGGAATCACCCTCTCCGGTGGCACTGCCGGTCTTGCCATTTCTTGTGGCATAGCTGGCTTTTCTTCAATGGGAGGCCTAACGCGGATGAACGGAGGAGCCGATGGTTCAAGTCGCTCTCCCCCAATCTGCTTCTCAAGATATTTGGGGACTTTTGATGGCCGCCTCTGGAACTGAGCACCCAGCCAGGAAAGGAATTTCGCTACCGACCGGACACAAACCCGTGGCGCCACCAGAATAATCCCGATGATAAATAATCCCGAGATACGGAGAATACCAACGATTTCCGGGGCGGGGTAACTGATGATATCAAGACCCAAGCTACCGCCCAGTTCAAGAAAGGCCAGTATTCCCCAGAGCGCCAGTATTAAGGCAATAATTCCCAGCCAGCGATTGACACGAAGGATGAATGAGGAAAGTTTACGCCGTTTAAACTGCACAATTACGGTAATGAGAGCGGCAGCCATGAAGAGGAGACCCCAGCCAAACAGCTCAACCAGATTGGACCGCTGCCAGCAGATGAGGGCGACAGCTATCGCCAGCAGGATAAGATAGCGCACGCCCGGTAACCACAAAAAGTGGAACAGCTCGCCCAAAAAGGAGCGGCGATGAGGCTTTCCTCTGAACTCGTCATTTACTCTGGTTTTTTTCCTGGCCATATTATCCCTGCCAAGTCCAAATGTTATAAAGTTATACTTTCACCATAAAGGGAAGAATCATGGGACGGCGCTGCGTTTTCTCATAATAAAACCTGTCCAAGGTGTCTTTCACCTTGGCATTAATATAACTCCACTCGGCGGCGCGGGGGCTGGCGTGGTCAAGGATACGAGCCAGCAAGTCACGACTTTCTTCTATCATCTCTCTGAATTCCCGTGTATTAACAAAACCGCGGGTAACAATGTCAGGACGCCCCACCAGTTTGCCCGTCTGCCGCTGAACGGCAATAATTGCCACCACAATGCCATCCTTGGAAAGCATCCTCCGGTTACGGAGGACAACCCCGCCGATATCACCGACACTCAAACCATCTACATAGACATTTCCCGAACCAACCTTGCCGGTTATTTTGGCTGACTGGGGGCCAAGCTCAAGGACATCACCGTCTTCAAGAATGAATATATTCTCCTCGGGGATGCCCACCGACTGGGCTAACCGGGCATGAAGACTCAGGTGACGATATTCACCGTGAATGGGCATAAAGAATTTCGGCTTGACCAGACTGAGCAGCAGCTTGAGCTCCTCCTGACTACCGTGCCCGTGGACATGAACCTGCGCCACTTTATCGTACAAGACGCGAGCCCCCTGCTTGAAAAGGTTATCCACGGTTCTATTGACTACCGCTTCGTTGCCTGGAATCGGGGTTGCGGAAATGACCACCGTGTCACCACGCTGGATACGAAAATGGCGGTGGTCTCCGTTCGCCATACGGACCAGGGCTGAGGTGGGTTCTCCCTGACTACCAGTGGTGACAAAGGCAATTTTATCATGAGGCATACCACGGGCCTCATCAATCCTACCCAGCACGCCATCAGGAGCGCTAAGATAACCCAGCTCCAATGCCATGCGCACCGTATCGTTCATACTGCGCCCGACAGTAAAGACACGACGTCCATGCTTGGCGGCGGCATCAATGATTTGCTGAACGCGGGAGACCAGTGAGGAAAAGGTGGTGATAATCACCCTCCCCGGGGCATCAGCCATGATGTGGTCCAGGGCTTCACCAACCACTCTTTCGGAAGGGGTATATCCGGGAAGTTCGGCGTAGGTAGAGTCGGCAAGGAGAAGCAAAACTCCCTGCGCCCCTAACTGAGCCAAGCGGGAAAGGTCAGTTGGCTTACCGCTGACCGGCGTGTAGTCAAGCTTGAAATCACCGCTGTGGACGACTACACCAACTGGCGTATAGATAACCAGACCGACAGCGTCAGGTATGCTGTGACAGACGGGGAAGAAATCAACCTTAAACTTTCCCAGCGTAATCTGCTCGCCCGGGGATACTACTATGAGCTTAGCTTCGCTCAGCGCCCTACGTTCTTTCAATTTGACCCTGATAAGCCCATGGGTAAGCTTCGTTGCATAGACCGGTACATTAAGCTGGGGCAACAAGTAGGGTAAGGCGCCAATATGGTCTTCGTGACCATGGGTGATAACTATACCTCTTACTTTATCTCGCTTCTTCACCAGATAGCTGATATCGGGAATCACCAGGTCAATGCCCAGCATTTCCTCTCCGGGGAACATGAGTCCGGCATCAACGATAATGATGTCATCCTCATATTCCATGGCGAGCAGGTTCTTGCCGATTTCACTCAGCCCACCGAGGGGAATTACTTTTAACCTTGACTTGCTCATAAATCTAACCCTCAAACATATTCAATTGCTTGGGTTGTGCTTTGGCTTCAGGTATGTCTCTTGCCTCGGCCAAGAGAACCGGAATCTTAAGCATATCTGCCTCAATAGCCTGACGCAGACTCTGCTGATGGAGAGCGGCTGCCGGATGGTACATGGCGTAATAGATAACATTGTCCTGCTTTTGTGCCATGCCGTGAATTTTGCTTATGCTCTTCCCCGGGAAGAACATTGCCATTGAGTAACGCCCCAGGGTAACAATCATCCTGGGGTTGATTAGCTCAATCTGGCGTTCCAGCCAACTGCGGCAGTTGTGGATTTCAGTGGGGAGGGGGTCACGGTTCGACGGCGGCCGGCATTTGATAACATTGGCGATATAGACCTGCCGGCGTGTTAAAGCAATAGAAGCCAAGAGCTGCTCCAGGTATTGTCCTGCCGGACCGACAAAAGGACGTCCCTGCTGGTCTTCATGCCAGCCGGGTGCTTCACCAACGAACATTATCTCCGCATCCTCCGGCCCCTCACCGGGCACTGCCTTATTCCGGTATTTAGCTATTTCACATAGCTGGCAGCACGCTATCTCTTTATTAAGCTCACTGAGTGCAGACATCTCAAAAAGGGTTAATCCTTCTTGAAGAACTAACCAACTAACCTCTTTTCTGATTATGATAACATCGCCAATATATCAAGTCAATTTACGGGGGATTAAAATAAAAAGAGAGGCCAAGCCCCTCTCAACAAAATCTTTCCTACAAAAAAGTTAAATTTACTCTTTTTCCAAAGGCAGCCTGACACGCTCCCAACTAGCCATCCCCCCGAGCATGTTATAAACCTCGGCAAAGCCGAGCTCCGCCATCATATCCAAGGCCTTGCCGCTCAGTTTGTCGTCCTGGCTGTAAATGAGATAAATTTTGTCCTTATCCAGTTCATTCAGTTCATCTGAAAAAGTTTCTGAATCATAGTCCAGATTAATCGCTTTTGTTATGTGCCCTTCAGCATATTCCCCGGCCGTCCGGAGGTCAACAATGATAAAGTCATCGTTCTGCCGGTTATCCTCTATCAAAGTAAACGCCTCTTCCAGAGTGACATCTTCAATTGTCTGGTTGCTTGAAGCGGTATCTTCCTGGCCAGCACAGCTACTCATCAACAACAATGGCACGATGAGAAAACCCAATAGTGACAGCATTTTTGACTTTGGCACTCTTCCCCCATCACAATTTACGGCGCTTTTGCTCTGGGTAGCGCTATCCTGAGAGCCGAGATTACCACCTCAATATCGTCTTCAGTTACCCAGCCCAGATGACCAATACGGAATATCTTACCGTCCAGTCGCTGCTGCCCGCCACCGAGTACTATCTGATGCTCCTCCCGCATAATTTTGAGCAGCTTTTTGGTATCCAGACCATCAGTAGCCGCTACCGCCGTGACCGTATTGGAGGCGCAATTTTCGTCAGGAAAAAGGGACAGCCCCAGTGACTTTATGCCGTCGCGGGCAACTTTGCCGACTCGGGCATGGCGAGCTACGATGCTAGCCAATCCCTCCTTCATCATCATCTCCAGCGCCACCGACAGCGCAAAGACCACCGAAACAGCCGGCGTCCAGGGCGTCTGTTCTTTTTCAAGATAACTCCGGTAGTGGGCGAAGTCCCAGTTATAGCGAGGCATTCTGGCACTGGCATGCGCCTGCCAAGCCTTTTCGCTGACGCTGACCATAGCCATACCGGGAGGAACCATCCAACCTTTCTGGGAAGCAGTTACCGCAACATCACAGTGCCAGTCATCAACCGGCAGGTTGATTGAGCCAAGGCTGCTAATGGCATCAACCAGCAGCAGCTTGTCAAATTCCTTGACCACGGAACTAATTGCCGCCAGGTCATTGGTAACGCCGGTGGAGGTCTCGTTATGAGTGACCAGCACGGCTTTAATTTCAGGTTCATTCTGGAGCGCCCGGCGCACCTCATCCACGGCAACGGCTTTGCCCCACTCAAAGCGGAGGGGAATTACCTCAGCGCCAAATTGCTCGGCGATGGTGCCGAAGCGCTCACCGAAGAAACCGACCGACACGCATAAAACTTTGTCGCCGGGAGACAGGGTATTAACGATGGCTGCCTCCATGCCACCCGTGCCGGAGCAAGTGAGCAAAAAGACGTCACCTTTAGTCTGGAATAACTGCTTGAGCTTGGCGATGACATCAGTGATTATCCGGGCAAATTCCGGCCCGCGATGATTAATCATCGGCCAAGCCATCGCCTGAAGAACCTCATCGGGGCAGGGGGTGGGGCCTGGAATACGTAAGTGCTTCATTTTGTCTCCCTCTTTTCCATGCTATTTATCAGTGTCAATAACTTTAGCAGGTGAAATTTCATTTCCGCAAGAGCTAAGTAGACTTAATAAAACGATGCTTACCCACTCTTATGATAGTATCTTTAGGGAAAGTCAGATTCACGTCAGTTTCTCTTTGACCATTAAGATATACCGAACCCTGTTCAATGAGACGTCTGGCTTCACTCCTGCTTTTAGCCAGCTGGTTTTTGACAAGATAATCCTGAAGACTGATGCCCGACTTAGTACCAAGTCCTATTTCTTCCGGCACTTCCCTTTTTTGAAAAACTCTGGTGAAATTTCCCTCGGCTTCAGCGGCTTTCTTCTGGCTATAAAGCTGAGTTACCAGTTCCCTCGCCAGGCGCTTCTTCAATATCATCGGGTTGATGCTATCACTCTGCAGCCCCTGTCTAAATTCATCCAGTTCCTCCTCAGGGACATCGGTCACCAGCTCAAAGTACTGCAGAATCAGGTCATCCCGAATTGACATTGTCTTACCGTATATCTCAGCGGGCGGTTCTTCAACGCCAATGTAGTTGCCCAGGCTCTTGCTCATCTTCTGACTGCCATCAGTCCCGACCAGCAGCGGCGTCATAAAGCATTGCTGAGGGTGCTGCCCCATCATGGTCTGGTACTCTCTGCCCAAAAGCAAATTGAATTTCTGGTCAGTGCCGCCAAACTCAACGTCCGCCTGCACCGCCACCGAGTCATAAGCCTGAAGCAACGGGTAGAGAAATTCGGTTATGGCGATGGGGCGTCCGTCATTATAGCGGGCACTGAAATCATCCCGAGCCAGCAACTGGGCGACGGTAAACTTGCTGGTAAGCTGAATAACTTCAGCGAGGGTAAACTTGCCAAACCACTCGCTTTGCCACCTTACCTCGGTTCTTTTTCGGTCAACTATCTTGAAAAACTGCTGCATATAGGTTGCCGCATTGGCTTTAACCTGTTCTGAGGTGAGCATCGGGCGGGTAACCGAAACTCCGCTCGGGTCACCAATCTGAGCCGTCCAGTCCGCCACGATGAGAACTACCTGATGACCCAGCTCCTGGAACTGACGCAGCTTCCGCAGGGATACCATATGACCGAGATGAATGTCGGGGAAACTGGGGTCAAAACCCTCTTTCAGTCGCAGCTTCTTCCCGGAGCGGAACAGCTCATTCAGCTCTTCTTCAACGATAATCTCCGCTACCCCTCGCTTGAGCACGTAATTAAGGTCCAGATTTCCTTCGCCGGTTTTCATAACTAGTTTCCACCCTCAGAGTTCAATATCGCTTTGCCATGTTTTACGTCCTCGGTCATCTGCTGCTTCAGTTCCTCCACACTGTCAAATTTCTGCTCACCACGAAGCCGTTCCATTATATCAATTTTCAGCTCATGTCCATACAGGTCTCCCTGATAATCAACGACATAAACCTCTACCGCACGCTTACTATCGCCGAAAGTAGGGTTCTGGCCAATATTGGTCATTGCTTGATAAGCACGGCCGTTGATGTAAGCCCAGCCAGCGTAAACGCCATCGGCGGGAGCAGCCTGCCCCGGGTCAATCTCAAGATTGGCAGTGGGAAAACCAAGCTCCATACCTCGTCCAGCACCACCGACTACCGCACCATGAAGGCTAAAGGTACGACCAGCCAGACGACGTACCTTTTTCATATCCCCGGCAGCTAAAGCTTTCCTGATAGCAGTGCTACTGACCACCTCCCCGTTTATCATTACTGCTGACACTACCGTTACACTGAAACCCGACTCTTTTCCCAAAGCGCGGAGAGTATCCGCGCTGCCTTCCCTACCTCGCCCCAAGGCAAAGTCGGGGCCGATTACCAGCCCGCGCATACGGAGGTATTGCTTCAGCAGGCTGACAAATTGACGAGCGTTGAGCCGGGATACTTCAGGGGTAAAGGGCAGAGGAACGATAAGCGCGATACCTTCATTCTCAAGCAGGCGGTTTCTCTCCACCAGGTCAGTGAGAAACGGGAGCTTACTTTGAGGTCGCAACACCTCCTGAGGATGACGGCGAAAGGTTACCACTCCACCAAGCAAATTCTGCTGCCCCGCCTGTTCCAGCAACTTGGAAAGTAAAAATTTGTGGCCGAGATGAACCCCGTCAAAAACACCAACGGTTAATAGCGTGTCTTTATCGGGTAAGAACCGGGCTAGCTCTTCCTCTACCGACATGGTCTCTCCAGATTAAGGATTGCTTATAAGTTATAAGGATAAAATTAAAAAGGAGATTTTTATAAAATCCCCCTAATTACTACCGGCTGAGGTTACCTTAATAGTAGCATAAGCCCAGCTAAGCGTCAACCGATAAAAATGAACTTGAGGACAAGCTCGCTTAATGGTAAAATACAGAGTCTGCGTCAATTAGCGCAGACATCTTTACTTACGGTACGAAAAAGGAAGCATCATGATTCTCAAAAAATTAGTCTTGGGACCACTGGCATCTAACTGCTATATCGCTGGCTCGGAAGCGGCCAAAGAAGGAATGATAATTGACCCCGCCGATGAGGCTAAAACAATTCTGAAGAATGTCGAGGAACTAGGGCTTGAGATAAGGTCTATCGTACTCACCCACGGGCATCCCGACCATTTTGGCGCGGTAAAGGAAGTCAAAGAAGCTACCGGTGCGGAAATAGCCATTCATACTGATGACGCCAAGCTCCTCCGGCAGCAAACCTTGGGCCTTCTTTTTGGTCTTTATTATCCAAAGCCCCCTGACCCTGACCGATTGCTTAACGGGGGAGACAGCATTGATATTGGCGACCTGCATTTTTCGGTTATTCACACGCCGGGTCACACGCCGGGTGGTATCTGTCTCGTCGGGCATGGAGTCGTCTTCAGCGGTGATACCCTTTTCAACTACGGAATCGGCAGGTATGACCTGCCCGGTGGCAGCTACAACCAGCTTATGGATAGCATCAACAGCAAGCTTATGGCGCTGCCTGACGAAACCATTGTTTATCCCGGCCACGGGCCGGAGACGACCATTGGTGCCGAGCGACGGGGTAATCCTTTCCTTCATGGCTAAAAAAGAGGCGGAGGCTTTTGCCTCCGCCTGGATTTGAGAGTTCTATCGGCTCTATTCTACTCTTAATCTGATTTCGTCCGGGGTAACGTTCTCGACAAAGATGTTGACCCCGTCTATGGTTATCTCCTGTCTTCGCTTGGGGAAAAACAGGTTCCAGGCAAATCCCTGATAGCCGCTCGACTTTTTCTGCACAATGGAATATATGTTTTCTGACGGCATACCGGCGTAGGCGATATGGTCTTTACCACGTCTTAAATGAAAATCTTCACCCACAGCGAGCGTAACCGACCTGCCTATAACTTTCGCCATCAAAGTCCACTACCTTCTGTTAAACTGAACACTACATTTAAAGCGACACCAGCATGATGAAGACCGGCCCGAAAATAACGGCGACCTTACCAACCAGCTTAATCAATATATTGAGCGAAGGTCCGGCGGTATCCTTGAAGGGGTCACCGACGGTATCGCCAATAACCGCCGCCTTGTGAGCATCACTGCCTTTACCACCCAGATTGCCCGCCTCAATGAACTTTTTGGCATTATCCCAGGCGCCGCCAGCGTTTGCCATCATTACCGCCATCAGGAACCCGGTGACCAGTGCTCCCATGAGCAGGCCAGCTACCGATTCCGGCCCCAGGGTAAAGCCAAGAATAAGCGGCACCACCAGCACCAGCACCCCGGGAAGGAGCATTGACTTTAACGCCCTCTTGGTAGCGATATCAACACAGCTTACGTAGTCGGGTTTGGCCTCGTTTTCCATCAGTCCTTTGATTTCACGGAACTGCCTTCTGACCTCGTTAACAATGGCAAAACTACCGTCACTGACACCCCTCATCGCCAGAGCGCAGAAGACGAAGGTCAACATGCCGCCAATCAGGACGCCGGCAATGACACCAACATTGGTCAGGCTGGCGATATCAATTTTAGCCACTTGAAAATAGGTAGCCAACCAGGCCAAGGAAGCCAAGGCAGCCGAGGCAATGGCAAAGCCTTTGCCCAGAGCGGCGGTGGTATTACCCACCGAATCAAGCGCCTCACAGCGCGCCCTTACTTCCTTGCCCAGACCCGCCATCTGGGCAATACCGGCTGAATTATCAGCTATCGGTCCGTAGCAGTCCATCGCCAGCAACATACCCAGGTTAATCAACATGCCCATAGAGGCAATGGCTATACCCAGCAAGCCACCGAAAAGATAAGCGAGTACAGTAGCGATAGCCACCAGAATTACGGGGATAACGGTGCTCATCAAACCGGTGGCGATACCTTCAATAATGGTCACGGCGGCACCACTTTGCGCCGACCTGGCTATTTTCTTCGCCGGACCGTGTTCCGCCGAGGTAAAATACTCGGTGGCCTGCCCGATTAAGAAACCGGCGATTAAGCCAGCTATCAGGGCCCAGAAAAGCCCCAGCTCCCCCACATAAAACCAGATTACCAGGAAGCTGGCGATAATCATCAGGATATTGCTGACATAGACTCCCCGGTTCATAGTGGCATGTGCCCTGGCGACCTGCTTCTCAAAGTCAGCCTCGACCTCTTTGGGTCTGACCGACAGGGCACCAATAATAGAAACCACGATGCCAAGAGCACTGAGCAGCAACGGCAAAAGCATGCCCTTTACGGCGCCAAGGACTATTACCCCCAATACCATTGAAGCGGCTATGGCAGAGACATAGGACTCATACAGGTCAGACCCCATGCCGGCGACATCGCCAACATTATCGCCAACATTATCGGCAATCACCGCCGGGTTGCGCGGGTCGTCTTCGGGAATGCCCTTTTCCACCTTACCCACCAAGTCAGCACCAACATCGGCACTCTTGGTAAAGATGCCGCCACCTGCCCGCAGAAACAGGGCTACCGAAGAGGCGCCAAAGGCAAAGCCCAGCCAGACGTGAGTATCCTCCCAGATAAAGGCAATAATAGATAGCCCCAGCAAGCCCAAACCAACAACGCAGAAGCCCATTACGGCACCGCTGGAAAAAGCGATTTTCAGCCCTTTCGCCCAACTGCCAATGGCGGCATTGGCCGTCCTGGCGTTAGCCAGAGTAGCAATGTTCATCCCCAGCCAACCAGCAAGGGCTGAAGTGACAGTGCCACAGACATAGGCAACAGCCACAAAGGGTCTGGGTTCAATAAATATAGCCAGAACCGCAAATAAAATCACGGTGAAGAGAGCCAGAGTCGTGAACTCACGGCGCAGAAAAGCCATCGCTCCCCGCCGGATAGCGTGGGAGATCTCCCTCATCTTCTCATTGCCGGGGCTCTCACGCAGTATCGTAGCGACCAGGTAGCCAACGAAACCCAGTGCTAAAGCTCCAGCCACCAGTATCAATATTCGTAACAGCAACGATTCCATAAGCTAACCTCCAAGAAATCCGCTCGCTTGATACTAAAAAGAAGGCTGGTTAAGAACCGACCTTCCTTAGTTGTTTTTCATAGAATTGAAATCACGCTTGTTATTTTAGCGCATATAATGGCAGAGGTCAATTACAAAATCCGGGATGCATGTACTTGTGTATTTACATTTATCTACAAGAAAGGTAATATCGTTAAGAACAAAAATTTGACATTACAGAATCATTTTGATATAATCAATATATAAAGCTGGTTGATGTCCAGCTTTTTTATTTTTAGATTAGCCGCCCAAAATATAATTCCCCCAAGTCAAGTAAAAAATCCATCTTTTCCCCATAATAACAAAATAAAATCCGCCTTGGAACTTAAAAGTCAAGTCAGCTTAAAAAACCCACCACGATACTGGCGTTAAAGGAGCAAGTAAAAACAAATGGAACCGGAATATGCCGCTGAAGTAATTGACCAAACAGGCAAAATTCTAGGTAAGGTTGACCATCTGGTACGCAACAGCTGGACGGGAGAAATAACCAAATTCGTGGTGCGCAGGGAAGCGCCGGATGAAGACTTGTTCCTGTCCACCAAAGATGTATCAGAAGCAACTAAAAGTAAGGTCAAGCTGAACGTTTCCCTAGAGGAGCTAGTCAAAAGACAGAGCCCCTAGATGTAGCCAGTAAAAAGGAGGAGGTAAGAAATGATAGGTGTAACCGAACGAGCAAAGAAAGAGTTAAAGAGAATACTGACAGAAAACGTAGACAACCCGCAGGCTGGGCTGAGACTTACCTCCGAGGAGTCGGGGCAGCTTGGTTTAGGCATAGATATAGAGACAGCGAATGACCAAGTGGTGAAACACGAGGATTCAAAAGTACTGATAGTGGAAAATGGACTGGCCGACAGCCTTAAGGGAATCACCCTGGACGTTGATGACACTGCAGAAGGGCCAAAGCTCGTTATCGTTAAGGATAAGTAAAAGAAAGGGCTAAAGTTAAAGCCAAATCATCGAAAAAGCAATCTAATGAATATCACCCTCAAACTTTTCCAGCCTTTTCTCCAGGTCTTTCTGCCTCATAACCAAGGTGAGGTCGCTGCGCGTTTTTTCCAGGACGCCACGAACCATATCGGTGGTGCGCCGCAGACCGCCGGTAATGGCGTCGGGGAAGTCCATGGTAACCAGAACGCTGTAGATATCATCCATCGCCAATAATAATTCCTCACCGCGAGACAGGTCACCCTGCCTCATGCTGTCCAGCAGGTAGCGCCGCAGCTCACCTACCGCTTCACCCAATCCATTCAAGTAAGCGGCGGCATCAATGCCCAGCCCACCCGGGTCGGGAAGCTGCTTGCCGGTTACCAGAGCCAGAGTAATACTTCCTTCGGCAAACTCTTTCTGGGCATCACGGATAAAGCCGGTATTGCTTAAATCGTTATAAGTGGCCAGGGCTTGTTCCACTTCCGTAAGAAGGCTGCGAGCTGACTTAAGCGATTCAGCCGCCTGGTCAAACTCCTGGCGGTGCACGGCACGAATAGATAGACTGCAGTGTCGAATTGTTTCACGGCATAGAGGCAACGCTTTCTCCCGAGCGGCATCTTTGGCCGAGAAGCTTTGCCGTATCTGCTCGGCAATTGAGTCCAGGTTATCAGTTAATTTACTCACCTTTCACCTCATCCCGACGCATCAGTCTGGCAAATAACTCTTTCTCTATGGTATAGAGATTGAAGCGAGCATGTTTGAATTTATCCGAGTCCAAGGGAACAGCCGGATTTTTAGCCATTTCCTCCATAACCCTTAGTGCTTCCTGCACTCTCCGGGCATTAGCCACCACGGTAGCCGGGATGTCTTTATATTTTTCCTCACCGGAAACTTCAAGGTCAATGCCGACATCACCTTCGGAGTCTCGCGCCACCAGGAATTGTTGTTCCAGCGCTAAATTGACTCTTACCATCTCATGCCTCATATCCTTGAGCTGCTGGCTCAAAACAGCATCATCAAGCAACAAGCGGGCGATGTCTTCAAGGACACGAAGCCCCTCTCCAATGCGATTTAGATTGGCGTCAATAATGCGCAGCGCCTGGCCTGATATTTTTCCCATTTTTCAATGCTTCCGCAGGTTAATTTCAGTCTAGCACAGCCGGGGCGGGGGGGGGGGTAAAGCCAGATAATTTTCAGGCTTCGCCAACGGCATTCTCAATGACTTCAATGCGCCGTGGCCTGTTTTTCCGGTCAAGTTCCACGGCGACAACATCAATCCGCCATGATGAAGGCAAGTTACTATGAGCCTGAAGGTAGCGTGAGGCGACCGCCCTCAGTTTTTCCATCTTGGCTGGTGTGATTGACTCTTCCGGACTGCCGAATTCAAGGCTTCTCTTGGTACGTACCTCAATAAAAACCAGGGTATCTCCATGCCGGGCAACGATGTCAATTTCGCCTTCGGGACAGCGGTAATTAGACTCTAAAAGACGATAGCCCCGCTTTTGCAGGAAATCTCTGGCCAGTTTTTCTCCCAGGATACCGGTATCTCGACGTTTCATGATGCTCTATAAAAGTTTACCGACCTCTCCCACTTAAACTTCCCTTGATAACTGCCCATAAATTAAATCTTTAACCGGCCGGAAAGACCGGCGGTGGATGGGCGATGGGCCAAGTCGGCGCAGACAGGCAACGTGCCCTTCGGTACAGTAGCCTTTATGTTCAGCCAATCTATAACCAGAATAGAATCTATCCAGTGCCACCATCAGCCGGTCGCGAGCTACCTTGGCGATAATGGAAGCACAGGCGATAGAAAAGCAGAGACAGTCACCATAAATAAGCCCTTTCTGCGGTAAGGACACCTCCGGCAAAAGCATGTAGTCGATGAGAAGATACTGGGGTGGAGGCGAAAGTTGGTCTATAGCCCGCTTCATGGCCAACCGGCTGGCTCTAACTATCCCCAAATCGTCCACCCCCCTGTGACTGACCCAGCCAATGCCTATTGAGAGAGCCGTCTGCCGAATGTATTGCGATAGAAACTCGCGTTTGGATGGCGTCAATTGCTTGCTGTCCCTTACTCCATCCCGCCAGCGAGCCTTTTTTACTTTGTCAGGCATAATGACAGCCGCGGCGGCAACGGGACCAGCCAGAGCACCCCGCCCAACCTCGTCAACACCGGCCACAAGTCTATAACCCTGTGCGGCAAGGTTTCTTTCTTCGGTAAAAGAGGGTACCTGGTGACTATTCAGCAACCCTATCCCCTTTATCCCCTTCCCTTTGATAAGGGGGAGGGGGAAGATATAAAGAAGAGGGGCTTTACCCCTCTTTACATACTTTACGCTTTTCTTGAAAGCAACTCGCTTATCTTCTGCCAGATAATCTCGGCGATTTCTTCTTTAGACTGGGTGGCATCCACCACCAGCCAGCGCTGTGGCTCAGCAGCGGCCAGCTTGAGGTAGCCCTCGCGCACCCTCTGGTGAAAGGCGACAGTCTCCTGCTCAAAACGGTCATGTTTCTGGCTCTTTTTACGGGTAAGTCCTACCTCAACGGGTATATCCAATAACACCGTCAGGTCAGGGGTCAAGTCCTGAGTGGCGGCATTATTCACCCCCCTGACCATAGCCAAATCAAGTCCCCGTCCGTAGCTCTGGTAGGCCGTGGTTGAGTCGGCATAGCGGTCACAGACAACAATCCTGCCTTTTTCCAGCTCAGGTTTGATTACCTCGGTGACCAGTTGAGCGCGGGAAGTGTTGAACAGCATCAGCTCAGCGAGGGGGGATATAGCCATATCATCCGCCCACTTGAGCCAGCGGGCTACTTTCTTACCCAGCGAGGTAACGCCGGGCTCGTGAGTTAACACGGCGGGAATGGCTAGCTGTGATAACCTCTTATATAATGCTCTCGCCTGGACGCTCTTACCACTCCCCTCCCCTCCTTCAAAAGTAATAAAGAGAGACATAATTACCTCATTAGTTTTGTGCAGAGTTAGTCTATATTAGACTATTTAACAACCCCTTACCCTTTATCCCTCTCCCCTTACCAAGGGGAGAGGGAAGAAATTTCTTAAAGGGGCTTCGCCCCTTTTAATCCCCTTATTAAACAGCCTCCCCTCCCTCAAAGGTAATGAGGAGAGACATTTTATGTCTTTGCCTCCCCTTTATAAATCATGACCCGTCTATTCGGGTCTTTGCCGGCACTCCGTGATTGTAAAGCGTTTCTCTCGGCAATGAGGTGCTGGAGGCGGCGGATATAGGCGCTCTGCGGATTGAGTTCAACTTCTTCCTGACCATTTTTCACCTGTTCTACCGCGGTCTCGGCTTCCTCAAGAGCCAGCTTAAAGAGGTCTGTTTTATCTGAGTTGACCGGCGGGTAGATATTATGCAGCATCTGCCGGAGCTGGGGCGGGGTATTGCTGCGAAGGACATAGATGGGCAGGCTGGCGGTTTCCGCATCTCTGACCTTCTGCGGCTTACGACGGTAGTAATTTTTAGAGGTGACAAACAGGTTGGCTTCATTCAAGTTGTCAACGATATCCAAACTCAAATTCATCTCCTTAGCCAGTTGCTCCAGCCGAGCCCGATTGACGCCAAAAAGGTAGAGTCGGTGCTGGTCACCACCAGCCACTTGCTTTGTTTTTGGCTTCGTAACCGGGGCGACCGGTTTTTCCACTCTGACCTCTCCCGCTTCATCCAGCCAGCGTATCTCGGTACCAACCGGCTGACTGCGCAGGACAGCATCAACTGCTTCGCTGACATCGGGGTGAATGGCTACCCGGTCTCTTTCCTGGATTTCAACGACGATATCAAAAGTCGGCGGCGACATGCGCTCCAGTATGGACTTCTGGGTGCCCCTTCGCCTGGCTTCTTCGTCACCCAGGGTTACCGATTGAATGCCGCCAACAAGGTCGGCCAGAGTCGGGTTCATCATCAAATTATCCAGGGTATTACCGTGAGCAGTACCGACAAGCTGAACCCCGCGCTCGGCGATAGTCCGGGCCGCCTGA
>CAZWYS010000030.1:0-19893 GCA_964638295.1 uncultured Dehalococcoidaceae bacterium | reverse complement strand
TTTTTTTTATTTTTTTTTTTGTTTTTTTTTTTGTTTTTTTGTTTTTTTTTTTGTTTTTTGTTTTTGTTTTTTTTTTTTTTTTTTTTTGGGGGGGGGTTGTTGGTCGCCCCGAAGCAGTTAAGGTGAGGCTTACCGGGACTCAGGTAGAAGATGGTGGCGGAGATGATGGTGGCGGAGATGATGATGGCTAATGCCAAGTGGAATAGACCAAAGGGGCGAATCGAAGCTAAATAGAAGTGGCAGCGGCGGGGTTTGAACCAGTGCATGGTTATACTGATGTTATAACGGCTAAGTTAAAGCTGACTGTTTGCCCCTTACTCGGTGGCGTTTAAGATGGCGTGAGTTTATCCGATGATGAGTACCGTCGGCACGACCAGCGCAATTAGCCCTGTGAATACTACTACGAACAAGAAGAGATTGTATCTTATCGCATAATTACTTAAAAGAGATGCATCATAATAACCTTCCACACCCTGATCTTTGTACATCTTCAGCAGCCCACCTATCAGCTTCATTCTAGTTTGTTTCCCTTTCAATAATCCTACTTCTACGACAAAACTGACTACTATCACCAGACAAACAAAAGTAAAGAATACAACCCAGGTAGTAGCATCTCTGTCTGAACCCTGAGCAACTGCTGAGTTTATGCCCAAAGCCAACAGATTAAGAAGAATCGCCGTAAGAATGAAAATCGTATCTGTACGAGTGTTTTGCTGAAGTTCTGTAATGATATGTTCATGAACGCGCTCAATCATATTTCCCTCCTACTCTTGATAGACTCACCCTGAAGGTCAGAGGATATTATATTGATGATATACCTGGAAGCCGTGTTCTGCAAGTATAATTGTGGTAAGGAAACGGATAGGAGCCTAAAAATAAAAGTGGCAGCGACTGGATTTGAACCACCGACCCTCTGCGTGTCAAGCACCCTTGATAAAAGGCGGAGGCCGCTTGCCTCCTTTCGCTGTTAATAATACTTTACTACTAGTTCTAGCGCAACTCTTTGTATATATCGGCATTACTCGTCCATGTTTCAAATCCGGACGACGATCCCTACTTCATTTATCTTCGAATGTAAAAACTTCTTCTATGTTGCTCTTAAGTGCCCTGGCTATTTTATAAGCGAGCATTAAAGAGGGATTGTACCTGTTATGCTCAATATGGCCAATCGTTTCGCGTCGGGCATCCACCATGTCGGCCAGTTGGTCCTGGGTCAAATCGTATCGCGCCCTGAGTTCCTTTATATGAGACTTTATTAATATCGTCTTCAAACGTTACCTCGTTTCTCATAATAATTAAACGAGAAAATAAACGTGAGGAGTTGGGCTGTAAATACTACGGCAATAGATATCGCCGCCGCTTCCAGCGTCTTAAAGAACGACAAAATGGCAATAGTTAAAGATAGTCCTACTATTGAAATAACAAAGGCCTTCAGTCCCGCCCTGGCTATATTGGATTTAAGAAGTTCATCATTCTTCTGCTTTGATGATAGAGCCCACAGACCGAAGAAGTTAAAGAGGCCGTAAAAACCAGGATTTCCAGTGATAAGCCCCAACAAGCCTAAAAATCCCAAAAAACCGAAATACCTTAACCTACGTTTCATAAGTCCTCCTGTGATATATTATTAACAAAATGATACATTAACCACACTTTATGTTATAATTATATAACATTAATCGGCTAAATGTCAAGGGTTTCAATTGGTTAATTGAAGAATATTTGAGTATGATCCTTGCAGATGGTTAGCTAAATCGTGCTATTTTGGCAAATAGCTAGTGGGCGGTACAAGACTCGAACTTGTGACCCCTTGCGTGTAAAACAAGGAGTTTAAAACAAAAAAGTGGCAGCGGCGGGATTTGAACCTGCGACCAAGGGCTTATGAGTCCCCTGCTCTGCCACTGAGCTACGCTGCCAACAGAAAAAATATAGCACTAACGAACTAAGCTGTCAATTCTTCCTCAATACCTCTAAGTTGCTGAAGCCTCGACGACATACTTTTTCAAGGCTTCAGGCAGTTTACTCTTATCATTGGTCACGGCTGGAATTACTGGCGGCTGCCCGTTCCTTTCCATTATCGCCATTCCTTCAGAGCTTAGTAGAAAATCAACCCAGGCTATTGCCATTTCTTGATTAGGGAAATCGGAGGGTATAGTAACCCCATAAACTATCGGTTTACCTTTTTGGGTAATTTTTGAACCCGGCTCTTTGCCTGAAATCTCCACCTGCGCCGTGGCGTAAAAGTCCTTGAAGTTTTCATCAGAAAGATTAATCTCAGGCGGCAATACCACATAGTTCAAGCTGTGTTGAGCCGCCACCGAAGAATACTCAAAAGCATAGTCCAGATCGCCCGATTCCAGCAAAGCAATAAGCTCTACTGATTTAGGTCGCATTAAATCTCCCTCGGCCTCATAAAGCTTATCGTATAGACCAGAAGCATTATAGTGCTTCTCGGCGAGCTGCCACACCATTAGCGTCCGGTAACCGCAGGGGTCCTGGTCAGGGTCACTGCGACCATACTTCACGCCTTCACGCTGCAGAATTTCGTACCAGTTGCTTTCATTTATCTCGCCAGCAAATTGCGATTTAGCCGTATAGGCGATGCACATTTGATTAGTGGCAAATATTACATACCAGTCAGCATACTCGGGAAACATCAACTGCGGAATAATGGTGTAATCAGCCGAGCCAATGACGCCACATTCTTTGTGAAGCTCGGTAACTTTACGGATAGTAGTCTGGCTACCAGTTCCCTCAGCCAGTATCTCAACTTCAGGATATAGCTTGTTGAACTCCTCGCTCACCTCAGCGAAAGGTATGGTCAAACTGCCGGCATGGAATATGGGCATTTTGCCGGACATTTTGGATTCCGGTTCGCCGCTACAACCGGCTAACAGGGTTAATACCAGAATCAAAGTCAGAAATAAACTAATGATTAACCGTTTCAATTGAACCTCCTTTTTATAACTTAATTGTTTGTTTCTAGTGCTATTTTCTGTCGCTAAAAAATATGAACCGCCGAAGCTTTAAAGGTTATGTAAACTTTTTGCCCTTCAGCCAGCCCCATCTCTTCAAAAGAGCGGCGGGTAACCAAACAGATGAAATCCGGGGGCAGCGTAACCGTCAGATAAAGCGTTGACCCCCTGTCGGAGATGCTGGTAATGGTGCCGCAAAATGAGTTGCGGGCGCTGGACATGAGCGGCTCAAGAGAAATGAGAATATCTTCCGGTCGGATGGAAGCATGCCACTCGCCACGAAGGTCAGTAGCCACTGCCAGTTCAGTATCTCCGGTGCGAAAGACGGTGTTCCCACCATCTCGCTCAATTACCTCACCGGTGAAAATATTGCGGGCCACGGTGAAGCGAGCCACAAATTCGGAGTTTGGCTGGCGGAATATCTGCTCAACGGTACCTACCTGTTTGATATGCCCCTCACCTAAAACGGCAATTCGGTCACCCAAGGCTATTGCTTCCTCAAAATCGTGGGTAACGTGTATAGTAGTCACTCTTAGCTGGTTATGGAGCTGGCGGAGTTCTTTCTGCACCCCTTCCCTAGTCTCCGGGTCAAGGGCGCTGAGCGGCTCGTCAAGAAGTAGTAGTTCAGGTTTGATACTCAATGCTCTGGCCAGAGCCACCTTTTGCCGCTCGCCACCACTCAGAGTATTAGGCCTCCTTTTCAGAAGATGAGTAATACCCAGTAGCTCAGAAAACCAGCCAAGCGTCTCTTTTAATTGCTGGCCAGATTGCTTCCGCAGCCTCAAACCAAAAATGATATTCTCAGCTACCGAAAGATGGGGAAACAGGACGTGGTCTTGATAAACAATACTTATGTTCCTCCTTTCTGGCTCAAGGTGAGTCACCTCCTTTCTTCTCAGCCATACCTGTCCGCCCTTAATCGGATAAAGACCGGCGATAGATTCCAGCAATACCGTTTTACCTGCCCCGGTAGGTCCAAGGATAATGAAGTATTCCCCGGGCTCCACATTCAGGTTAATATCTTGAAGTTTGAAATCCCCGAGGTCTACGCAGAGATTTTTAACCTGAATCATGCCTCTTGCCCTCGATAGACAAGTGTCCGGAAAACAATGAAGATAATGAGGCATATCAGAATGAGCAATACTGCCACCGGTCGGGCGTAGTCCAATCCGTAGGTCTCAAAACGTTCAAATATCAGGGTAGGAGCAATCATGGGATGATAGGCAAGAATAATGACGGCGCCAAATTCGCTGATGCCCCTGGCCCACATCATGATGTTACCGGCAACAATACTCCGCCATGCCAGCGGAAAGGAGACCTTAAAGAAAGACTGCCACGACGAAGCGCCAAGGGTGCGGGACACCTTTTCCAGTCTCACATCAACTTTTTTAAAGCCCTCTTTAGCCGAGTCTATCAAGAAAGGAATGCTAACAAAGAGCATGGCGACCACAATGCCAGCGGTGGAATCAAGAAAATCTATGCCAATAAATTGAAATGCCTTACCGGCCCAAAATTGACGCCCGAAAACAAAGAGCAGGGCGATGCCCGCAGCCGTGTGAGGTATTACGATGGGAACATCAATGAGCCCCTCAACCAGTTTCTTGCCGGGGAATTCTACGTGAGCTAAGAGGTAGGCTAAAGGGACACCCAGAACAAAACCAACCGCCGTGGCGATAAGCGCGGCATACAAACTGAGCCAGATAGCCCCTCGAACTTGAGGGTCAAGCAGGGAATCCAGCAATATCCCGCCGTCAGAGGCAACTATCATCTTTGCCAGCGGCACAACGATAAACAGAAAAATAACCAGACCGAGAAGGATAAAGGTAAATGTCATCCTGTTAACGGTAAACCATGTTTTAGCCAAAAAAACCACCTCCTGCTGATAAATTCAAAAAAAGGGGTAATATAAGAAAACACCCCGGAAGGGGGTGCTTAAACATGGCAAACTAAAATTGCCTGGCATCAACTTCCCCTTTCCAAACACGGGAGGCACCGCCGTTTCCAGCGATACCCTCTCGGCCAGTCTCCATAGGCATTCCCTTAGGAGAGCAGGCTCGGAGAAAATATTTAATTATGCGGCAAAATTATATCACACTTATCACATAAAATGCAACATTTACCAGAAAGAACGAGGTTGAAAGAAAGCCGAATCCCTGAGCTTAGCGGAACAGGGCACCTTGACGGTAGAATTAGCTTCTGTTAAAATCGGCACAGACCTGAATTTCATATTTGAAATTAGTCCCTGGCTAAGAAAAAACTCTCCTGAGAGGAGATGGTGTTATCTAACTTAGCTATAACTAAGTCAGGTACCCCGAAGTTACCAGCTACAAAAGAATAAGAAAAAGGAGATTTATGGTGGCTCTTATTGATTATAAGAAAGAAGACAAAATCGCCATTTTCACCATTAACCGGCCGGAAGCGCTAAATTCAATAAACGTCCAGACCGCCCGGGAGCTGCACGAAGCCATGATAGACTTTCGGGATGACACCGAACTATGGGTTGGCATCATTACCGGTGCCGGCGATAAGGCTTTCTGTGCCGGGGCTGATATCAAAGATATGCTGCCCTTCCTGAAAGAACACCTCCAGCACAGTCCATGGGCAATGCCGGATACCCCGATGCGCGGGCTGGACCTGTGGAAGCCACTGATTGCCGCCATCAACGGCATGGCGTTGGGTGGAGGTCTGGAAATAGCTCTGGCTTGCGACCTGAGGATAGCCTCAGAGAAAGCTCGCTTCGGCACACCAGAGGTAACTCTGGGCTTAATCCCTGGCTGGGGAGGTACCCAGAGACTGCCCAGAATAATTCCCCGGTGCAAGGCAGCCGAGCTGCTGTTTATGGGAAAGCCCATTGATGCTCAGGAAGCATACCGAATCGGGTTGGTCAATGTTGTTGTCCCCCCGGAGGCGGTAATGCCTATCGCCAGGGAGTGGGCAGAGGTTATCTGCCGGGCAGGACCTCTGGCAGTGAGAGCCGCCAAGGAGGCCATGCTCAGGGGTAGTAGCCTGACTCTGGAAGATGGTTTAAAGCTGGAGAACGCTCTGGAAGCCTATTTAATGGGCACCGAGGACTTTACCGAGGGAACTACCGCTTTCACTGAAAAGAGAAAGCCTGACTTTAGAGCCAAATAACTCCACAGAGAAGGAAGTGATATGGAAATCAAAAAAGTCGGTGTTGTTGGCTGCGGACAAATGGGTAGCGGCATTACTCAGGTATGTGCTCAATCAGGCTATCAGGTAGTCGCCTCCGAAGTAAACGATGAGCTTCTAAACAAGGGACTGGCAGCAATCAACTCTTCTCTGACCAAAGGCGTAGCGAGGGAGAAAATTACCCGGCAGGATAAAGATTCCACACTGGCGCGCATCAAAGGCACCACCGATATGAAGGAATTCAATGATTGCGACCTGGTAATAGAAGCCGCTATCGAGAACCTGGATTTGAAAAAGAAAATATTCACCGAATTGGATAAAATCTGCCCCGAGCATACCATTCTGGCGACCAACACCTCCTGTTTATCAATCATCAACATGGCCATGGCCACCACCAGGCCGGACAAGGTATTGGGACTCCATTTCTTCAACCCGGCAACGGTGATGAAACTAATGGAAGTGGTCAGGACCATCGCTACCAGTGATGAAACCCTTGAAATCGGCAGGGAATTTGGTAAGTCGGCGGGGAAAACAGTTATCATTGCCCAGGATGCCCCCGGCTTCATCGTCAACCGCCTGATGGTACCCCAATTACTTCATGCTATCCGCATGCTGGAGACTGGTGTGGCTACCAGGAATGATATTGATACTGGTTTAACTCTGGGGTTGAACCACCCCATGGGGCCACTGGCGCTATCCGACCTTGTTGGACTGGATACACTGCTTTTTATCGCTAATAGCGTATATGCCGAATTTAAAGACCCGCAATTCGCTCCCCCCATATTGCTGACGAAGATGGTCGCTGCCGGTTGGCTGGGGCGTAAGACCGGTAAGGGATTTTACGACTACAAACAGTCCAGCTAACTACGAATACAGTAAAGGAGAAAGTAACCATGAGCATTGAAGGTAAAGTAGCACTGGTCACAGGTGGCTCTGGTGGACTGGGCAGAGTGCATTGCCTGTCCCTTGCCAAAGCCGGATGCAACGTCGCTGTTACCGGACACAGTCACCTGGAGAAAGCCGAAGCCGTAGCTAAAGAGATCCAGGCAATGGGCAGAAAAGCGATGGCAGTCAAGATGGATTTGGCCAACCTGGATGAAGCGCAGGCGGGGATTCAAAAAGTGGCAGAAGCGCTGGGCCCGATTGAAATCCTGGTCAACAATGCCGCTTTTGGCATAGTGCGAGCAGTTACCATCGTCAATATGGACAAGAAGGACTGGGACCGAGATTTAGGTGTCAACCTTACCGGAGCCTTCAATACCATTAAATGCTGCATGCCCGGTATGGTAGAGCGTGGCTGGGGGCGTATCATCAACATCTCATCCATCACCGGCACCATGGGTGGCATGGGGCAGTGCAGTTACGCTGCCACCAAGGCTGGCCTAATTGGCCTCACCAAGACCGCAGCTCTGGAAGGAGCCCGCAAAGGGGTAACCTGCAATGCCCTTGTGCTCGGTGTCTTTGACGGCGGTGCTTTTCACGAAGTGGCCCCGGAGTTTCGTGAGCGTATCACAAAACGCATTGCCCTGCGGCGGGCGGGCGACCCGCAGGAGCTGAGCAATGTCCTCGTCTTCCTCGCCTCCGAGGAGTCAAGCTATCTTACCGGTGAGACCATCGAAGTCAGCGGTGGCGCTAGCTTGTTCACCTTCTAGAAAATTGTGGTAGAATATAGTCGGGTCTTTGGTAAAGACTCCAACTAATCCAGAGAGAAGGATTGGTTATGGCTATTCGCGAGGCCAGTATAAAAGAAAAAGATTTAAATGTGGAGTCGGTTGTCTGGAACGACCTGACCTGGATTGACATTGACCGGCCAACCGAGCGGGAGACAGAATATCTGGCACAAAACTACCCCTTCCACCCTCTGGACCTGGATGACTGTCTCAGCCGCATACAGCGCCCTAAAATTGACGAATATAAGGACTATCGGTTCTTAGTCCTTCACTTCCCGGTATTTAATAAACAGACACGGGCAACCACACCCAGCCAGGTATCGGTGTTTATTGGTGATAAATACCTGATTACCCTGCACAAAGGCGATCTCAAGCCGCTGGCCAAGCTATTCCGCGAATGTCAACTTGAGGAGGAAGCCAGAGAAGAAAATTTCAGCCAAGGCCCCGGCTACCTTCTCTATCGGATAATTGACCGGCTCGTGGACTACTGCCTGCCAATCCTGAACCGGATTAGTGCCAATATTGAACAAACTGAGGATAACATATTCGCCAGTCGGAGGATACCACGGGCGATTGAAGATATTTCCATACTTCGCCGCGATGTTATTTCTTTTCGCCGGATAATCTGGCCAATGAGAGCCGTTATTGGCAGCCTGGAACCACGGATTCGCCGTTTTACCAAGATGGATTTAGCCGTTTACTTCGGCGATATGATTGACCACGTGGACAAGATTTGGGACGCCCTGGATGAGTATAAAGAAATTATTGAAGGGCTAAATGATACTTACGATTCACTGGCGACCAACCGTACCAATGAGGTCATACGAATGCTGACTATCATTGCGACCATCCTGCTGCCGCTAACCGTAGTTGCCTCACTCTACGGGATGAACATTCCCCTGCCGTTCCAGCAATCCGGCTACTCTCTTATCTTTGTGCTCTTCATCTGGGTGGTCATTGTCAGCGGCATGCTCTACTTCTTCCGCCGACAGCGCTGGATCTGAAATGAGCATCTCGTACCGACTGGTGATTATTGCCACCATCTTTGTCACCTGTCTCATCACCGCCAATATCATTGCCGTAAAGGTAGTCAGCCTTGGCGCCGTTATTCTACCCGCTGCCATATTCGTCTTTCCCCTGAGCTACATCGTTGGTGATGTCCTGACTGAGGTCTACGGCTATCGCCAGGCAAGAAGAATCATCTGGCTCGGCTTCATCTGTAACCTCATCTTTGTCATCTTTGCCTGGATAGGGCAGCTTTTGCCCCCCGCTCCTTTCTGGGAAGGGCAAAAAGCTTATGAGAGCATTCTGGGCTACACACCGAGACTGCTCGCCGCCTCCTTCTGTGGCTACCTCGTCGGTGAGTTCGCCAACTCTTTTATTCTGGCCAAAATGAAAATTATGACCCGGGGTCGCTGGCTATGGAGTCGGACTATCAGCTCTACTATCGTAGGACAGGGGCTGGACACATCAATATTTATTACCTTAGCTTTCATCGGCACTCCTTCGTTCTTGCCGATAATGATTCTGTACCACTGGCTAGCCAAGACAATCATTGAAGCCATCGCCACCCCCCTCACCTACGCCATAGTAAATTTCTTGAAGAAAAAAGAAGCAACGGACACTTACGATTACGAAACCAATTTTAACCCCTTCTTTATTTCGGAATAGTTTTTGGGAAAAAAGACGATGGATATTCGTTTTCTGGGCGCACACAACTGCGAAACTTCAACCATAAAGCTCGCCACCCTGCTCATTGACGATACGCTGGCTATAGATGCCGGCGCGCTTACCTCCAGTCTGTCCATCGAAGCCCAGCTACAACTTAAGGCAGTCCTGCTCACCCACCAGCATTATGACCATATTAGAGACATTCCGGCTATGGCCATGAATGCCCTCTTCTATGAAACCGACATCCATGTTTACTCCACCAAGGCGGTTCAGGAAGCCCTGGCAACTCACTGGCTCAACGGCACTACCTACGCCAATTTTCTGGAGAAGCCAGAAGGAAACCCCCGTATTAAGTTCACCATCATCGAGCCAAACCAGGCTTTTCAGATTGATGCCTATAAAATTCTAGCTGTCCCGGTAAACCACTCTGTTCCCACCGTAGGCTACCAGATAACCTCACCCGATGGTAAAGTTTTCTTTTATACCGCGGATACCGGCCCCGGTCTGGCTGAATGCTGGCAGTACGTCTCACCCCAATTGCTTATTACCGAGGTTACGGCACCCAACCGCTATGAAGCATTCGGCCGAAAGTCACTGCACCTTACTCCAAATCTGCTCAAAGATGAGCTTGTCTCCTTCCAGAAGTTAAAAGGCTACCTGCCCCCGGTAGTACTGGTTCACATGAACCCGAGGCAGGAAAAGGAAATAGAATCGGAAATAGCCGCACTGGCTGAAGAACTGGGCACCGGGATTACTCTGGCCTACGAAGGGCTCCAGATTAATTTATAATAAAGAGATGTCCTGATGAACAAGCCTAGATTCATCGTTGACAACAATGTTGGCAAGCTGGCCAAGTGGCTGAGAATGATGGGGTATGATGCCGTTTTCTTTGGTGGCAGCGATGACGCTTATCTGGTGGCTGAGGCTTTAGCCGAAGGCAGAATAATACTAACCCGCGATACCCACATTATGGAAAGAGGAGTAATAACCAGCGGGCGACTCAAAGCCCTTCTGATTAACAGCGATAAGCCTGAGTCGCAAATACGACAGGTAATTAACACCCTGAATCTGGACTGCCGCTCCAGACCATTTACTCTCTGCCTGGAATGCAACCAGCCACTGGTGGAGAGAGCTAAAGACGAAGTAAAAGACCGGGTGCCCCCCTACGTTTTTCAAACGCAAAACCAGTACATGGAGTGTCCTGCCTGCCGCCGCATCTACTGGAGAGGAACTCACTGGCAGGCAATGAATAAGAAAATAGAAAGATTTAGACAGGGTTGACGACAACCCGTAGATATCTTTATACTCAACTGGTCACGATTTTAAACTGAGGAGGCGAAGATATGGACAACAAGGAAAAGAATCTGCAGGATATTATCGATTGCGGCGTGGTGGCCATAGTAAGGGTCGGGAATGCCCGGGAGGCGGTAGAGGTATGCGGCGCCATCGCTAGGGGAGGAGTCAAACCGATAGAGGTAACCATGACTGTCCCCGGTGCCATAGACGCTATCAAGGAGTTCAAGAGTTCCGTAGGCGACGAAATACTCGTTGGTGCCGGGACAGTGCTTGACCCGGAAACAGCCCGGGCGGTGATACTTGCCGGAGCCGAGTTCGTGGTCAGCCCGACTTTGAATCGAGGGGTAATAGAAGTCTGCCGACGATACAGCAAAATTGTCATCCCCGGTGCCTTCACCCCTACTGAGATACTAACTGCCTGGGAAGCGGGTGCCGATATCGTTAAGGTATTTCCGGCAACAGTGGGCGGGCCGCAATACTTGAGAGATATAAAGGGTCCGCTGCCGCAGATAAGGTTATCGCCAACCGGAGGGGTAAACCTGGAAAACACGCCCGATTTTATCAGGGCGGGCGCCGTCGCGGTAGCCGCCGGCACGTCGCTGGTGAACAAGAAGGCGGTAAGCGAGAAAAACTATGACCTCATCACCGAGACCGCCAGAAAATTTATTGAAGCGGTGAAGCTGGCAAGGGCCAGCTAATAAACCAAGAAACAGGAGGTATCGGAAATGGCTGATGTTATCACCTTTGGTGAGACAATGGTAAGGCTGTCGCCGCCAAATTACCACCGGCTGGAACAGGCTAATTCGCTTGACGTAAACATCGGTGGCGCCGAGTGGAATGTCGCCGTTGACCTCAGTCGGCTGGGCATAAGCACCGGTTGGGTTTCCCGCCTCACCGATAACCCGCTGGGCAGAATGATTCGCAACAAGGCTAGGGAACAGGGAGTGGATACCTCCCACGTTATATGGACCAAAGGCGACCGTGTCGGCATTTATCTCGTTGAATTTGGTGCCACGCCAAGAGCCAGCAGCGTCCTTTATGACCGGGCAAACTCAGCCATAAGCCAGATAAAACCAGGGGAAATAAACTGGGAGGATGTTTTGCAGGGCGCCAAATGGTTTCATACCAGCGGCATTACCCCCGCATTGAGTCCCGGCGCTGCCCGGGTTACCGCCGACGCTCTGAAAACAGCTAAAAAGTCTGGCTGCAAGGTGAGCTACGACCTTAATTATCGCTCCAGACTCTGGACGCCAGAAGAAGCCAGAAAGTGCCAGGAACCGCTTATGGAATACGTGGATATCCTCTTTTCCACCGAGGAAGATACGAAAAAAGTGCTGGGCATCAGCGCTGAAAATTACCGGGAAGTAGCCAGGAAACTCACGGAAACATTCAGCTTTGAGGTAGTCTGCATTACGCTGCGGGAAGACGTCTCAGTACTGCGAAACCGCTGGACGGCTATCGCCTACTCGGCAGGCAAGCTATATGATGACAGGACGTATGACGTGGAGATAGTCGACCGGGTTGGCGCCGGCGATTCCTTTACCGCCGGGTTTATTTACGGCTACCTCACCAGCGATGTGGAAACAGGACTGAAGCTCGGGAACGCCTACTCGGCATTGAAGCACTCAATTCCCGGCGATACCAACTGGGCAACACTGCAGGAGGTGGAAAACCTGACCAGGAGTGCCAGCCTGCGCATAAGCCGGTAAAAAGAAAGGGAATTTAGAGTAACCAGCTAAATTGCAAACCTTCGCCCACAGGTTTACAATAGTAATGGTAATGTACGTGCGCTTATTCAACGAATTCTTATCCAGTGATGATACTCTGCGGGTTTATGAAGCTGACCGGTTAGTCTTCTCTTCGTCAAAAGACAGATTGCTGCCCCTGCTTGAATACATTGACCAGTTTGCCCCCACCCACCCGCAGGTAGTCATTTTCGACAAGATAATTGGCAACGCCGCGGCGCTACTGTCTGTCAAGGCCGATTGCCAGGAGGTTTTCAGCCCGGTAGGAAGCCAGTTTGCCATCAAAACACTGGAGCAATATGGGATTAAATACCACTTCACCCAAATTGTGCCTTATATTCAAAGAACAGACGGGGAAGGTATGTGTCCCATGGAAAAATTATCCATGGGCAAAGGGCCGGAAGAGTTCTACGCCGCTATGCTGGATATAATCAACAGCTCCCGGTCAAAAAACTGATGAATCCGAAATATTCTTCACTAATTTATCAAACGCAGGAGTGATTATGGAAAAAATAAGGTTAGGCAAAACTGAGATGATGGTAACCAGACTCGGTTTTGGCGGTATACCCATCCAGAGAGTCTCTGAAGATGAAGCAATCGCCGTTATCAAGAGATGCCTGGAACTGGGCATCACCTTTATTGATACCGCCAATGGTTATACCACCAGCGAGGAGCGCATCGGCAAAGCTATCGCCGGGCAGCGTGAAAAACTCATCATTGCCACCAAATCGCTGGCACGCACTCGCGATGAGATAGAAAAGCATCTCAAACTGAGTCTGGAGCGACTTGGCGTGGAATACGTAGACCTCTACCAGTTTCATAATGTCAGTGACGCTGACACCTTAAAAACTATCCTTGACCCCGACGGACCGAGAGCAGTGATAGAAGAAGCCAGAAGGGCTGGAAAAGTAAAACATATTGGCATTTCCTGCCATCCGATTGATGTTGCCAAAGAGGCAGTGAAATCAGATTGCTTTGAGACCATCATGTTCCCCCTCAACTTTATTTACCCGGATGCAAAAAATGAACTCCTCCCGCTCGTCAGGGAGCATGACATGGGCTTCATTGCCATGAAGCCGCTGGCCGGAGGAATGATAAGCAACGCCAGTATAGCCTTCAAGTATCTCTTTCAATTCCCTGATGTAGTTCTAAACGTGGGTATAGAAAGGGTTAATGAAATAGAAGAGATTGTCCAGCTAGTTGAGGAAGCGCCGCCAATGACTTCAGCCGACCGGGAAGAGATGGCGCGCCTAACCCGGGAAGTCGGCGCCAGGTTCTGCCGCCGCTGTGACTATTGCCAGCCCTGCACCGAGGGAGTACCGATATCAAACATTATGTCATATCCGAATCTGGCTAAACGTTTGCCCCCGGTGCGGTTGTTCACAGGGAAATTTGCTGATTCATTTGCCAAAGCAGCCAACTGCATCGATTGCGGTGAGTGCGAGGAGAGATGCCCCTACCAGCTTCCCATCAGGGAAATGATGAAGGAATACGTTAAGCTATACGAGGCGGAAAAGAAAAAATACGAAGAACAGCTGGCTACCAGATAGAGAGTCCAGAAAAGGTTCAAAACCTCTCTCTTACTTGTGCTCTCTTGACCACACTTCAGGATATTGCTACACTTCAAATCAGTAATAGCAGGATATTTTTGCCATGAAAATCGTCACCAGCGAGCAAATGCGGCAGATAGACCAGGAATGCATACGGTCTGGCACACCCGGCCACGTGCTCATGGAAAATGCCGGCAAAGCGGTAGCTGAAGAAACCAGAAAAATCCTGGGCAAAATCGACCAGCAATGCATCCTGCTCCTGATTGGACCAGGCAATAACGGCGGCGATGGCTTGGTCGCCGCCCGCTATCTTCATGACTGGGGGGCAAAAGTCAGCGTCTACCTCTGCCGCCAGCGCCCAGCAAATGACCCGAACCTTGAACTGGTACAGAAACGTAACCTAACCTGTGTTGAAGCCACTCAGGATAAAAACCTGAACAAATTTGACGAACTGCTCTCGTCGGCTGGCTGCGTAATTGACGCTCTCTTCGGCACCGGTAAAGCCCGCCCCTTTGATGGTGTTTTCCAGCAGGTACTGGAGAGAGTAGCTCAAGCCAAAAGTAAAAAAACAGGCCTTCGCATTATTGCCGTCGATTTACCTTCCGGGCTCAACGCCGATAGCGGTGCCGTTGACCCGGTATGTCTTTACGCTGATAACACTATTACCCTTGCTTTGCCCAAGCTGGGCTTATTCAGCTTTCCCGGGGCAGAGAGGGTGGGCAAATTGACCATAGCCGATATTGGCATACCCAGCCACCTGGCTGACCCAATAACCACCGAGCTTATCACTGATGAATGGGCAAGAACTGTCCTCCCGAAACGCCCGCTTAACGCCAACAAGGGGACTTTCGGCAGAGTGCTGGTGGTAGCCGGCTCAATTAACTACATTGGTGCCGCCTACCTGGCCTGCAGTGGCGCCATGCGAGTCGGTGCGGGACTGGTAACCCTGGCCACGGCTACCAGCCTGCAGCCCATTCTGGCCGCCAAGCTAACCGAGACCACCTATCTCCCCCTCCCCGAATCCCAGCCCGGCATTATCTCACCGCAAGCGGCTGAACTAATTGCACCGCAATTCAGCACCTATGATGTTGTGCTTCTGGGTTGCGGCCTGGGACAAAACCAGCCGACCGCCCAATTCATAACTTCCCTGCTTTCGAAACCGGCACTCCCGGCACTGGTCCTTGATGCCGATGGGCTTAACAACCTGGCCAGGAATCTGAAATGGTGGCAGCAGCTCACCAGTAATACGATACTTACGCCCCACCCCGGAGAGATGGCGAGATTGAGCGGACTATCAGTCGCCGAGATACAATCAGACCGATTGGACACCGCCCGAAAATTTGCCCAAGAGTGGCAGAAAACCGTTGTCCTGAAAGGAGCCTGCACAGTTATTGCCAGTCCAGAAGGATACTCCCGAATTAGCCCCATAGCCAATCCCGGACTGGCCTCAGCCGGGACCGGGGATGTGCTCACCGGAGCGATAGCCGGGCTACTGGCTCAGGGAGTCTCACTTTTCGATGCTGCCGCCCTCGGTGTATACCTGCACGGCAAAGCTGGGGAAATGGTGAAGAACATTATCGGCGATGCCGGCATGATTGCCACCGACCTCCTGTCAGCGCTGCCGGTGGTTATCAAGCAGTTAAAAGAAGCCAAAGAAGGCAGATAGAAATACTTTGGTGTAGAATATAAGCAGAGGAACGATGCTACTAGCTATTGATATTGGCAATACGGACATCACTCTGGGAGTCTTTGAAGGCGAGGAGCTCAAGGCTACCTGGCACATGGCTACCAGTATTCATCATATGGCTGATGAGTATGCTGCGCTGCTACTCAACCTGCTGCAGCATCGGAGCTTGAACACGTCTGATATTAAAGCGGTCGCTCTGTGCAGCGTTGTTCCGCCGCTAATCGCCACGTTTCAGGAGTTGTCTCAACATTACTTTCATATCACACCGCTCGTCGTAGGTGCCGGAATTAAGACGGGAGTGCGCATTCGGATGGACAATCCCCGAGAGGTTGGTGCCGACCGCATAGTCAATGCCGCCGCTGCCCACCACATTTACGGTGGCCCGGTGATTATCGCTGACCTGGGTACTGCCACCACCTTTGATACCGTATCCGGGGAAGGCGACTATATAGGGGGAGCCATTGCCCCGGGCATAGGTGTGGCGGCTGAATCTCTATTTATACGAGCGGCAATGCTACCCCGGGTAGAATTAACCCGCCCCGCAAAGGTAATCGGCACCAGTACCAATGCCGCCATGCAATCCGGGCTTATCTTTGGCTATGTCGGTCTGGTTGAAGGCATAGTGGCACGTATCCAGAGAGAACTTGGCGAAAAAGCCACCGTGGTAGCCACCGGGGGCTATGCGGAACTTATTGCTAAAGAAACTGAAGTGATTGACAAGGTGAATCCCGATATCACACTGATTGGATTAAGACTCATCTACCAGATGAATGAAGCCTAGCCAGCTAAAGAGGTTGCTCTCCGAGGAGAAAATAATGCTAACCAACAAAACCATAGTCCTGGGCATCACCGGGAGTATTGCGGCCTACAAAGCAGCCGACATCGCCAGCAAACTGACTCAGGCTGGAGCCAGAGTCGAAGTAGTCATGACTGAATCAGCCACCAGGTTTATCGCTCCGCTGACGCTGAGCAGTATTACCGGCAGACCGGTAATAACCGATATGTTTGAACCGACCTCTGAGTATAGCCTGGGGCACATAGCCCTGGCCAAGGCGGCTGATGTTGTCGTCATCGCCCCGGCAACGGCTAATACCATGGCTAAAATAGCCGCCGGTATTGCCGATAACATGCTCACCTGCGTGGTGCTGGCAACCAGAGCCCCGGTAATCCTGGCGCCGTCGATGAATGACAACATGTTCCAGAATTCCGTCACTCAGGACAACCTGGCTAAATCAAAAGCCAGAGGCTTTACCATTGTTGAGCCGGCTTATGGCCGCCTCGCTTCCGGCAAAACAGGCCGGGGTCGCCTGGCTGAGATTGAGATAATCATCGGAACCATAAAGCAGGTGCTGGGCAGGAAAGAGGACCTGGCCGGCAAACACATCGTGGTTACGGCTGGTGGCACTCAGGAACCCTTTGACCCGGTGCGCTATATCGGAAATCGCTCTTCCGGTAAGATGGGTTATGCGGTGGCGGAAGCCGCCCGGGATAGAGGCGCTGCCGTAACTTTGATTACCGCACCTGCTTCCCTGTCAGAACCAGCAGGCATTGCCGTTGTCCCTGTCCGGACTGCCCGCCAGATGAAAGAGGCAATAGCCAGGGCAGCCGCCAAGACTGATGCTCTGATTATGGCCGCCGCCGTGGCTGATTACCAACCAAAGAGTGCCGTTAAGTCAAAGATTAAAAAAGAAGCCCCTACCCTGACCCTGGAGCTGGTCAGGACGCCAGATATTCTGACCGAGGTAACCGGCAACTTCCTCAAGGTCGGCTTTGCCGCTGAAAGCGAAGATATCGTCGCCAATGCCCGACGAAAACTTGAGAAAAAGAACCTTGACCTGATTGTCGCCAATGACATTACCAGTGCCGAAAGCGGCTTCGGCGTTGATACCAACAAAGTAACCATCATTGACCGGAACGGCAAAGTAGAAAACCTACCCCTCTTAACCAAGAGAGAGGTAGCGGATAAGATACTGGATAGGGTGGTCGAGCTTATTTAGTAACCCGTCCCTCATAAGGGGAGTTGAAGAAGGGCGAAGCCTCCAGATACGCTGACAAGGGGAGTCAAAGAGGGGCGAAGCCCCTCTCACCAATCTTCCCCTTCCCCTATCATAAGGGGAAGGGGATAAAGGGGATAGGGTCACCTGATAAAAACCTGAATGGGTAAGGTTCTTAGACAACTAAAGAGATAAAATGAGCTCTGTTCAAATAGTGGAAATTTCTATACTGAGATATATCCCTGAACTTCTGGCCTGGATTGTCGGCATTGTTCTGGCGGTGTTTATGCTCAGGCGGGGCGGCGGCAAAGCGGAGAAGCTGCTTCTGGCTGGCTGCAGCCTGATGTTTTTCACTAAGCTAGCCAGCCCCTTACTGCACGAGCTTGTGCAATCATTGATGTCAGAACGAGGCATGAAAAATATAGATATAGCGCAGACTATGGGATGGGTTTCGCTACCTATGGGCATTTTAGGTCTGGCGGGACTCGTCTGCCTTGTCCTTGCCTTCTGGGCGAGGTTCCGGGCAGGGAGACAGGAGCTAGCGTAATGGAGTTTGGTCCTATATTTCTTGGCTCGCTTATGGGTGTTGGCCCCGCTCTGGCATTCTGGATTGCGGTTATTATTCTGGCTGCCGTCATGCTGCGGCGCGGCGGGGGCAGGGCTGAACGTTTCCTGGTGGCGGGTGCCGGACTTAAGATAACAAGCAACTTGCTCGGTATCCCCGCAGCGGCTATTATACCCTGGCTCATTCAAGGGGGTAGTAACATTACGGAGGCAAACTCAGTCGCCTCCGGCTATGGAATATTCTGTAAAATAGTCGGTATGGCGGGCATAGTGTGCCTCGTCTATGCCTTCTGGGTAAAATTTAAGACAAGAAACTCTGAGGGGACATTTACTCTTCCCCAACACTAGAAAGAGGTTCTCATGACACAAACGCCAAATATTGAAAATGAAATGCCCAAAGCCTACGAACCGGGTAAGGTTGAGCAGAAGTGGTACCGGTTCTGGCTGGAAAAGGACTACTTCAAGCCCAGGATAGACCCGGTAAAGAAGCCTTTTGTTATTATTATGCCGCCGCCCAATGTCACCGGTGAACTCCATGTGGGACATGCCCTTACCGCCACCATGGAGGACATTTTGACTCGCTGGCACCGCATGAAGGGTGTGCCAGCACTATGGCTCCCCGGCGTTGACCATGCCGGCATCGCGGCTCAGGTGGTAGTAGAAAACATTCTGGCCAAAGAAGGAATCGACCGGCATCAGCTGGGCAGGGAAAAATTCCTGGAGAGAATGTGGCAGTGGGCAAAAAGCTGCCGTGGCGCCATTGCCAGACAACACCAGAGACTGGGGGCTTCCTGCGACTGGGATAGGGAGGTCTTCACCCTGGACGAGGGGCCAAGCCGGGCGGTGCGCACTGCCTTCGTCCGCCTGTACCAGAAGGGACTAATCTACCGGGGAGAGCGCATCATCAACCGGTGCCCCCGCTGTGCTACCGCCATCTCTGACCTTGAAGTAGACCACAAAGATATTTCCGGGAATCTCTACTATGTCCGCTATCCTCTGACTGACGACGATAAAGCTTTTATTACCGTGGCTACCACCCGCCCGGAGACGATAGTTGGCGATACGGCGGTCGCTGTTAACCCCAAGGATAAACGATTTAAGGCAATGGTCGGGAAGAAGGTCATGCTGCCTGCGGTGAACCGGGCAATACCGATTATTGCCGATGAAGCGGTTGACCCTGAATTCGGCACCGGAGCCGTCAAAATCACCCCCGCTCACGACCCGGTGGACTTTGAGGTATCACAGCGTCATGACTTGCCGCTTATCAATATATTGAATCCAGACGCAAGCATGAACGAAAACGCCGGACCATACGTCGGGCTTGACCGATTTGCCTGCCGTAAAGCCATAATATCCGACCTTGAAAAAGAGGGACTGCTGGTAAAGATTGAGCCCTATTCACACGCCGTGGGACACTGTGTCCGCTGCCAGACGATGGTCGAGCCCATAGCCAGCAAGCAGTGGTTTATCAAAGCTGACCCCTTAGCTCAGCCCGCCATTAAAGCCGTCACCAGCGGGCGCATCTCCGTTATCCCCCAGCGCTTCACCAAGGTCTATCTCAACTGGATGGAAAACATTCGTGACTGGTGCATCA
>CAZWYS010000029.1:0-20045 GCA_964638295.1 uncultured Dehalococcoidaceae bacterium | reverse complement strand
ACTTCATTCTTTCACGTTGACCCACAGGTGAGTCGCCCGATAAACTTCGCTTTGTTTCTGTTTATATAACAAGAACTCTACCTTCTGGTTATCACCTGCTTGAACGAGTATAAAGTCAATTTCTTGTTCCCATTTACTATCATTTTCCAGCACCACTGGTCCGATTTCACTGTATTTAGCCCCGTTTATGATTACCTCTACCGAGTAGCTCACTTTCTCATGTTCACGACTTATAATGCCCACAAACACTCTCTCTTGCGCCCCCACTCTCATTTCTCTGGGATAGTCTATAGCTTTGCCTTCTGGACCAAGGATGTAAAACTCGGTGAACTTCTCGCCAATCTCAGGCGCGGCAATGACATAACCCAGAGTGCCTGCGGCTCCCAGTATGGTCGCTATTAAAATCACGGATAGAATCCTGTCTACGAGACATTGTCCTCTCCAGGGAGCCAGATTCAAATGGAAAGAAACAGTAAATCTCTCTGCTTCAGCCAGCCTCTGACGTCGATACCAGGCAGCTATCACGAAAACCAAGATAAGGATGGCGAGGGAGATAAGGGTGGGATATAGCTTGATGCCCCAGGGAGTATAGTTAAGGATTAATCCAATAAGTGATACCACAACTATACTTAAACCAAAGCTCAATGCTGCCCGTTCAATGGCATCCAAAGCGTTTCTTCGGGGAAAGAGAACCGCGGTTAGCGTGTAACCGGGAAAGAGCAGCAAAAAAGGCATCCCGAGGACTATTCGGAGAGTGCTGGAAGGCAAAAAGATGATGATGGGAATAAGCAAAACTGTTACGATGCTGAGTAACAGGAGGTCATTTTGAAATCTCACCCTCACGACGCAACAATGTCCTTTGGTACAAATCTATAGCAATATATATAGAGTATAGCATAACTTCAAATAAGGTTAGCAAGAGTGCCTACCCTGCCAACTGGCACTACATATTGACAAATGAGCATATTAGGTGCTATAATTCTACATGCTACCCAAGGTAAGACCCTGCTTAATGTAGTCTGGCTAAACGATAATGGAAGAACTTAAGAGAAAAGTAAAAGAACTACGAAGGAAGAAGGGGTGGACACAGGAGGACCTCGCGCGAGAGATAAATGTTAGCCTTTCCACCGTACAGCGCTGGGAGAAAAAGGGAGGTAAGCCAACACGACTTGCCCGCCATGAGTTAAGCAAATTGTTCCAGGAAGTGAGTATTAAGGCTGTTAGCTATTATGCTAATAGGCGTTTGACCTATTAAGACGATTAATGGAACAAAGCAATACTAAAGGTGGAAAAAGGCAAGTATGCTAGGCATGCCTGCCAAACCCGAGGTTATCGCCACTCAGTTGTCGCTGCCAGACTACGCTCTGGAAAAATATACGACAGTTTCGTTTAAGCCATCCTCAAGAGACCATTCTGGCTCATAGCCAAAACTTTTGGCTCTGGTAATGTCCGCCCGACTGTGGACAGGTTCGCCGGGTCTTGGCTCTTTATGGACTGGTGGCAAGTCCTTTCGCATCAATTGGAGAACCACCCGAGCCAGCTCATTTATGGTAATGTTCTTACCGCTGCCGATATTGTAAGTCCCTTCCACATTGCCTTGTGCGGCCAGGATATTAGCCCGAACTACATCTTTGACGAAGACAAAATCGCGGCTCTGATTGCCATCACCAAATATGATTGGGGGTAAGTCCTGATAAATCCTATCAATGAAGGCAGGGATAACGGTAGCATACTGGGAGTGGGCGTTTTGTCTGGAGCCGTAAACATTGAAATAGCGGAGACAAACAGTGGACAGGCCATATAATCGGCAAAAAATATGACAATAGTATTCACCAGATAACTTGGTCAAGGCGTACGGTGACAGTGGATTTGGGAGCATGTCTTCCTTCTGTGGTGTGGCAAGGGTGTTGCCATACACCGAGGAAGAGGAAGCATAAATAACTTTTTTCACATTGTTATTCCCGGCGGCCAATAATACTTTCAGCGTGCCACCGATATTCACTTCATTAGTCGTCAAGGGGTCTTCTATGCTACCGGGTATAGTAGTCAGCGCCGCCTGATGAAACACATAATCGGCACCCTGGAAGAGCTTCTGAAGTAAGGGCAAGTCGGTGACGCTGCCCTGGATAAACTCGGCATTGCTTTTTCCAAGCAAATCTTCAATGTTTTCCAGTTTACCCGTGGAAAGGTCGTCCAGAATGATGACATGATGACCCTGGTCTGCCAATTCCTCGGCGAGATGCGAGCCAATAAACCCAGCCCCGCCGGTTATCAAAATTTTGTCTATCTTGCGGCTCCTTTCCTTGAAGCAATATAGATATTCACATCAATTAGCTGGTTCAACGTCCCGACATCAAACCAAGCATCAAGGTCAAGCAAATAGGCGGCCAGCACTGGCTTTTCTTCTCCGGCCAGTCGTTCCATAAGGTTCCTTTCCAGGCTTGTATCTGGCCTGTCAGGCAGAAACTCGTCAATATCGGAGAGAATGAACTTACTGTCAATCAGGCAAATTCCGGCATTTACCGGGGGAGCCTCCATAACATCTTTGATGTCTGGTTTTTCCGTAAACCCGCGAACAACCTTAAAACCGTCTACTTCTTCTAGCTTGCCGACTCCGAATCTCGTGGCTTCTTCCCGGTCTACCACGACGAATGCCACCGTCATTACCGTATCCAATGCCTTTTTACAGCTCTTATGATATTTGATGATATCAGAGAGATTCAGTTGCAAAGAGATTTCTCCACTGGATAATTTTCGGTTGATAACATAGTCTGAATAACAAACCAGAAAATCCTCTCCCAGTTCATCCGCTGAGATTATCTTTTCCAGGGCACGTCTCAGGTCACCTCCCGTCCCCCATCCATTAGCCCTTATGACCTCTATCTCAAAATCGGTATTGGTATACTCAACTTTGTAGCCCAATCGCCTGAACAATTCCAAAATATCAGCCAGGTGGGATTTCCGCTTCTGAATATAATTTTCGACCGTGTTGACTGCAGTATCATTCCCCACCACGATATAGAGCTTCTCAATTTCCGGTGTTCCCCCAAACCACGAAAGCATATATTCCAGGAGAGGTATGCCGACGACCTGTTGCAATATCTTGGGGGAGAGATAGGTAAAGGGGTAACAGCGAGTCCCTTTACCAGCCGCCAACATTATCGCCTTCATTGATAAGACCTCCGTCCAATCGCTGACTATTATAAGTTACTTGCGCTACATCAAGCAAGGTTTTACCTTGAATAGCAGGTAAGACGATGACATCCAATTTAATCTATGCATAAATTTGATATATTGACGGCCAGTCTTATTAGCGATATAATTCACACTCAGAAGCAAGCTGGTTTTTCCCCGATTTTTACTTTTTGCCTGATAGAAGAGCGTTTGTCATGATGAAAAAGTTGGTTCTATTAATAATCTCCATACTTGTAATCGGCATGGTTGCTGGCTGCGGTGAGGCTGAGATTTACACTGATCCCGAACAGACAATAAACGTCAGGGTTAATCAAGAATTTATTATCGCTACAAGTTCTAACCCCCCGACGGGCTTTATGTGGCGGGAAGACTATGATGAGAGCATGTTTGAGTTGGTGACAAGTACCTTTGAGGTTAGTGAAGCAGTTAAGAAAGGCGAGGCGGAAATTGGGCTGGAACAACACTTCCGCTTTAAGGCGCTAAAGAAGGGGGAAACAGAAATAACGATTAACCTGGCGGGGCCAGACCTAACATGGATTACAGATAAAAAGGTATTCAGTGTTAGCGTAGAATAGTGATTTTGCACCTGATAGAAGGCTGCGGGATTACTATAGAGATAACAATACCAGAGCCAACAACAACCAAAAATTAGAGCCACCCCGCGAAATAAATGGGAGTGGCTCTAATTTGTAACCGTGGCTATTATTTTCTCTTCGCCGTACTATGGCGATAGCTAAAGGAAGCGAGTGCTATTTTAGTCTTCCCAGCTACCACCTCTCCCGACGCGAGAGAAACAAAAGATTAATCCACCGAGCAATATTAGCCACCCAATAATGGTAGTAATTATGGCTCCTGCAGTCATTTCTCGCTCACCTCCTTAGGTCCCCTGGTTTTAATCGCCTGGAGTATAAAGCTAAATATCAGCGTTACAACAAGGATAACCCATATCATGGAAGCTGCCCAAAGTGGATAGCCACCGTACGGCTCGGCAATATCCTTAGCAAAGCCTCCATAGATAACCACGAAAAGCAAAGCCGCGGGTACGACAATTTTTATCAGCCAGTTAAACCAAGTGCCAACTTTGATATCTGAGGTTTCATTTATGTACCCTCTCAGCTTCTCAGCTCCGAATACCCAGCCGACAATAATGCAGGCGAGCGCACCAGTTATGAGCAAGCCATAAAAGGAAACTGCCCTATCGGCAATATCCAGCCAGTACAGGCCACCGTGTGTGGTATATAAAATGCCGACTAAGAAGGAAATTATACACACAATTGCCGTGGCTTTTACCCGGCTCAGGCCGAATTTATCCATTACCGGTGTGATGACCCCACCATAGGCGAGGAAGTAAGCAGAAGTGGTGCCCAAGAAGAACAGACAGAGGAAGAAAAGCACACCAACCAAGGCATTAGCTCCCGGCATCATGGATACGGCTACGGGATAAGTTACAAAAGCCAAGCCCAGGCCTGAAGCACTAACTTCCCCAACCGGAATATTCAAGGCCTGCATGATAAAACCGACAGTGCTGAATACGGCAAAACCGGCAAAGAAAGCGGTAGCAGCATCAGAAAATGAAGTTATGATGGCGTTATTGTTGACATCGGCTTTCTTGGCAATAAAACTGCCGTAAGCGAACATTCCAGCCATGCCCAAGGAAAGGGTGAAGGCAATCTGGCTGAAGGCAGCAAACCATACCCCCCCATCGCCCAAGACCGAGAAGTCTGTGGTAAGGTAATAGTTCAAGCCGTCAGCTGCTCCGATCAGGGTTACTCCTCTTATCATCAAGACAAGCAACAATACCCAGGGAATACATACCAGCCAGATGGAGACCTTGCCGATTACTCTGGCACCCTTGAAGATTATCAGGAACAGGATTATCCAGACCAGCGCTAACAGTCCTAGAATGGACCAGACCGGAGCGCCAAGTGCACTCGGGCCTTCCGAAAGTTGCAACACGGTTCCAAAGAAGTAGTCTCCTGCCCCGGCTGCACCAGCCTCGCCAATACCCCAGGCTACACTAAGAGAACTAAGTGCGTAGCGCAGAGACCAGGCAATTATGACCGTATAGTAGGTTACTATTATGAAAGCAACCCAAACTGGCCACCAGCCCAGCCACTCCCATTTCTTGCCAATGCCGGCGAAGACACCCGGGGCACCCTTTTGAAAATAGCGCCCCATACCAAACTCGAGCATCATCCAAGGAACGCCAAGAACAATAAGGCCAATAACATAGGGTACCAGAAAGGCACCGCCACCGTACTCATAGGTCATGTAGGGGAATCGCCAGACATTACCCAGACCGATTGCCGAGCCAATTGCGGCAAAGATGAAGGGAACTCTGCCAGTCCATCTATCTCTCTTTATCTCAGCCAATTACTCGACCTCCTTTTCAATAAATTCACTGCTTGGAACGAGGTAACCTGTTATTATGTAATCACCTCCTTTCCGACACAGATAGCCCAGGAGTCGGCTTAGCAGGGTCTCAACCTTAAATCTACATAAAACACCCTGTTAGCTTCAAATTTTACAGAGTAAAAGACAATATGTCAATAGGTAAATCCCATAAGACTAATTATATGACAAGAAATTATTTGTAAAAGTTGGCTCTAACCCGAGGCAGAACTGACTTGACAAAACAGATAAATTCTGGGTAAAATGAAAGTGAAGCTTGTGGTGCCAACTGAGCTATTTGGCAAGGAGGTGCGCTATGAGGCTTCACGGGATATTTGGGGTGTGGCAGGTGGACAGGTGGTGCCCTGCCTTGTAGCAGGGCAGACGAAACTCGAATCCGGCTCGAGTTAGTTAGGAGGTCAGTCTTCTGACAAAGAGACCTAATGCGGTGGTAATCACCGGAAGTGAGCCGGGGATGAGACAAGTTAGACTAACCGTGG
This sequence comes from uncultured Dehalococcoidaceae bacterium, assembly GCA_964638295.1. Classification (GTDB taxonomy): domain Bacteria; phylum Chloroflexota; class Dehalococcoidia; order Dehalococcoidales; family RBG-16-60-22; genus CAZWYS01. Next base: position 13,959 of record CAZWYS010000029.1, on the reverse strand, counting down.
AGGGCACTTTCTGAAGTGTCCTCCACCTTTTTATAGTATGTGCCTTGACACGGTCTACGTGACCCTTTTACAATTACTACCAGCCATCCATAGTGTACCAATACCAGTCTTCTTACGGAGGTGTCATGTCTAAACTCACCCGTGTCGTGCCTGCCATCCTCACTGACGACCCCCAAACCCTGGAGAGGATGATACGTCTAACCGAAAGTTTCACCAACTACGCACAACTGGATATTATGGATGGTCAGTTTGTGCCCTCACAGAGTATAACCTGGCAGCACCTAGCCAATCTCCATATTAAGTTAAACTGGGAAGCCCACCTTATGGTGCTGCACCCAGAAAATTACCTGAAAGACTTTTGCCAAGCGGGGGCACAAAGGGTGATATTCCATTATGAAGCCACTTCTTCCCCGCGGGAAGTCATCTCGCTAATCAGAGAGCTGAAATCGGGGGTGGGCTTAGCCATTAATCCGGAGACCACCGCCTCCGATATTCTCCCCCTGGTTCATGAAGTAGACAGCATACTTTTAATGACGGTTAATCCCGGCTTCTACGGCAACCAATTCATACCTGAAGTCATGGACAAGGTAACGGAGCTGCGAAGAGCTAGACCCGACCTGGAAATAGGTGTTGATGGCGGTGTAAAAGAAAGTAATATCAGCCAGATTGCCCGGTCCGGGGTTGATGTTATCTACGTGGGTAGCGCTATATTCTTGCAACCAGAGCCCGGCGAGAGCTTCTGCCATCTCTCGGCACTAGCTCAAGAGAGCCAATGATCTATCTCTGGTTATGCCAGTCCGCTAACCAATTTGCTGATAGCTTTTCCGTCGCCTGAACCAAGATGAATTCTGATTACGCGCCTTCCTAACGACTGCAATATCTGAAAATCACCCATAGCCTGGGCATCAGCCAGCACACCGAACGTGCAGGACTCGCCGGGGATAGGTAAGTCTTCTTTATGGTCGGCTGTGATTTGAATGAACAAGCCAGTGTCTGGACCACCTTTGTGCAACTGTCCCGTAGAGTGCAGCAAACGCGGACCATAACCGGCAGTGGCGACAATGTGATATTTCTCCATCGCTTTGCGACGCAGGGCAGCTAACGCTTCATCCACATCAGGTGTCTGGCGCATATAGGCCATAATGGCCAGATAATCATTCTGCCTTGCCTCAGTCAATAAGCCGTCAATAGAGTGGCCGGTTTCCACCTCGGGGAGATGGCCAGAGCTCTGATATTCTTGCAATACTCTCTGGGTTGCCTCTTTGGCTAATTGCACATTGGGCTGGTCAAAGGGATCGATGCCCAATATTGCTCCAGAAACAGCCGTGGCAAACTCCCAGCGGAAAAACTCGGTGCCCAGGTCGTAGCGGTCGCCCAATGCCAGCTCTACCACCGGTTGTCCCGAAGATTTAATCTGTTCCATTGCCGTGTCAATACGCTGGTTGTCATCGCTATCCAGTCGCAGATATACGAATAATCTATCTCCGCCGTAGTAGACAGGATTCATTAAGGGCTCACCAGCAACGGGTATGATGCCCTTACCCTCCTTGCCGATACTTTCAGCGATGAGTTGCTCCAGCCACAGCCCGAAGCTATTCAGAGAAGGCGAAGTAATCAGAGTGAGCTTATCCCGTCCCAGCCTGGTGAGAGTGCCGATGGTTGCCCCGAGCCAGGCACCAGGATTTTCTTGAACTGGCGAATACAAGGCGCATTTTTCTCTCATGCTATCCACTCGCCCAAGCAGCGACATGATGTCAATTCCCATCAGCGCTGCCGGGAGCAAGCCAAAGTAAGACAAAACAGAGTAACGTCCTCCAACGTCAGATGGGTTCAAGAAGATACGGCGAAAGGCTGATTCCTCGGCTAACCGGGCGAGCGGTGTTCCCTCGTCGGTAATGGCGACAAAATTCTGCCCGGCTGACCCTTTTCCTATTGCCTGCTCCACAAGGTCTCTGAAATACTTATAGAAGGACAAAGTCTCAATAGTACCGCCTGATTTGGAGGAAACCAGGAACAAGGTATGTGCCGGGTTAATTGCTTCCGCTACTGAGTGCACCCAGGCAGGAACTGTGGAATCCAGCACAATGAGAGCAGGATACCCGGCGGCACTGCCAAAAGTTCGGTGTAACACCTCTGAACCCAGACTGGCTCCTCCCATACCCAGCAGAACTACATGGCGAAAACCGGCATTTTTTATCTCTTCAGCGAAAGATGCCAGTTTGGGCACCTGTTCTCTCATCAGGTCGGTAACGGTAAGCCACCCGAGACGATTAGCAATCTCCCTGGGGTCAGGTTTCCAGACAGTATGGTCTTTCCGCCAGATGCGAGCTACTACTTCTCGCTTTTGCAGGTCAGCCAGAGCCGCCTTAACATCCGGGAATTCGGTCATCTTATATTTCCTTTCGTCTGGTCTTTATTTTCTTGAATTGCCCCGGCTTCAATGGTCAAGAGTTTCTGTAAGCGACGTTGATGGCGTTCCTCCCCGGAAAATCGGGCATCAAGAAAGGCAGTCACCAGTTCCTTGGCCAGCTCCACACCAACAACACGCGCTCCCAGGCAGAGAATATTCATATCATCGTGCTCTACCCCCTGGCGAGCCGAATAAGCATCATGACAGGTGCCAGCCCGGACGCCGGGTATTTTGTTAGCCACGATGCAGGCACCGACACCACTGCCGCAGATAATGATGCCACGCTGGGCGTCACCGGAGGCTACTGCCCGGGCCACTGCTACTGAGAAATCGGGATAGTCATCAGACAGGTCAAGAATATGCGCGCCGAGGTCTGATATTTCGTATCCGTGGCCTTGCAGCCAGGGAATCAGCTCAAATTTCAGTGAAAAACCACCATGGTCGGCTCCCAATGCTACCCGTAACGTCATTTCTTGCCTCCTTGCAATAAGTGTAATGCCTCGTTTGCTACACGTTGGGCGGTTAACCCTAACTGTTCATAAATCACCTTTCCCGGAGCTGAAACGCCGAAGCGGGGAAGCCCAATGGCGACACCCTCCAAACCAACATACCGCTCCCACCCCAGTGGCGTGCCAGCTTCTATTGAGACACGAGCTTTTATACCCGGAGGTAAAACTCCATTTCGGTACTCTGCTGACTGGGCATCAAACAATTCCCAGGAAGGAAACGAAACCACACGAGCCGCAACACCACTTTCCTGTAATAGCTTCCCGGCTTCTAAAGCAATGTGAACTTCAGAGCCAGTGCCAATAAGAATAACATCTGGCGGTGCGATTGCCTCCCAGAGAATATAGCCACCACGCTGCAAGCCGGTAGCCGGGGCCAGTGTTACCCGGTCCAGCACCGGTAAATTCTGGCGACTGAGCACCAGAGCGGTCGGTCCCTGGCGACGCTGCAAGGCTACTTTCCATGCCTCTACTGTCTCGGTAGCATCAGCCGGACGCAGTGTTACGAGGTTGGGAACAGACCTGAGGCCGACCAGCTGCTCAATGGGCTGGTGTGTTGGGCCATCCTCCCCCACGGCAACAGAGTCATGGCTGAAGATATATATCACCCGGAGCCCCATCAGTGATGCCAGGCGTACCGGTGGACGCATATAATCGTAGAAAACAAGGAATGTCGCCGTGTAGGGAATAACGCCGCCATGAAGAGCCATCCCGCTGGCAATAGCACCCATAGCGTGCTCCCGAACCCCAAAGTGCATATTACGACCACCATAATCATTTGCATCAAAGTCGCCGCGGTCTTTTAGGGCTGTTTTATTGGAAGGGGCAAGGTCGGCTGAGCCACCAATCAAGGAGTGAACTCTGGTGGCGACAGTATTTATTACCTGCCCCGAAGCATTCCGGGTAGCCACAGGCTTGGTTTCTGTCTTAAACAACTCATCTAACTCGCTATCCCATCCTTCGGGCAAATCGCCCGCCAGGTCGGCTTCCAGCTGCTGTACCTCATCAGGATAAGCCTGGCGATATGCTTCCAGCCTTTTTTGCCATCCTGCATGATAGCGCTGGCCTCTTTCCTGTGCCTGGCGGAAGTGCGCCAGTACCTCAGACGGGACAGCAAATGGCTCTTTATATGTCCAGCCCAAACGCTCTTTAGCCAACCGCACTTCCTCTTCACCCAGTGGTTCACCGTGGGCGGAAGCAGTGCCTGCTTTATTAGGGCTACCATAACCGAGGATAGTCCGGCAGATGATAAGACTGGGACGATTGCTCTCTGCCTGTGCCGCGCCTAGCGCATCACCCACACTGGCTATGTCCATGCCATTGATAGGCCCAATAACATGCCAGCCGTAGGCCTGGAAACGCTGAGACACATTCTCGGTGAAGGTAATACTGGTATTTCCCTCAATAGAGATATCATTGCTATCATATAGATAGATAAGCTTACCAAGTCGCAATGTCCCCGCCAGTGAGGCTGCCTCTGAGGAAACACCCTCTTCAAGGTCGCCGTCGGATACAATCGCATAGGTGTAATGATTTATGAGCTCATGCCCTGGTCTATTATAATTGGCTGCCAGCCACCGCTCAGCAATCGCCATGCCCACGCCATTGGCAAATCCCTGGCCCAGCGGTCCGGTGGTTGTTTCCACCCCGGGAACAATCCCGTACTCAGGGTGTCCCGGTGTCCTGCTCCCCCACTGGCGAAATTGCTTGAGTTCTTCCAGAGATAAATCGTAGCCAGTAAGGTAGAGAAGAGCATAGAGCATAGCCGAAGCATGCCCACAAGAGAGGACAAACCGGTCACGGTCTGGCCATTCAGGGTCGCCGGGGTTGTGTTTCAGAAACCGGTCCCACAGCATGTAGATAATTGGGGCTGCGCCCATTGGTGCCCCGGGGTGGCCAGAGTTAGCCTTCTGCACGGCATCAACCGCCAGAAACCGTATGGTATTAACACAAAGCTCATCAAGCGTTGGGGCAATCATGGTTGGTTTCTCAGTGCTGCTTTGACTAGGCATCTAAATGAAATTCTCCGCCATTCTACACCACTGATAAGCCTCTGGTCAATCACTTCGCCATGTAATATTGATAAAATAAATGTGGCTCAATACGTTGATTGGGCTAGGAGATGAGAGATTAAGGATTGGGCAACTACCCTTCTTCACTGCCCCAGTTTTGCATGATTTCTTTCAGGCGCCGTGCCAGCTCGGGACTGGAACGCAAGCGCTCAATGAAGATGGGGCAGCCTTCCAGAAGTGAGTTCTGGGCGGCTGTTGCCATGCTAGATAGCAAGTTCTGCATGCCGAGGTCTGCCGCCTGGGAAATATTCATTCCCGGCGCTGACTCCAACTGCCGGCGAATATCTTCGGCGGTGAACCTCATCGGCATGACACAAGATTTATACCACGGACATTCCTTACACTGGACTATCCCGTAAGCCTCATTCAGAATGTCTCCCATATTCAGTCTCCCTATCTTATGTCAACCATTCACAATTTTACGCAGCCCGATGGCGATTTGCATCTCGTTGGAAAAGGCACCTATCCTTACACTCTGGATTATACCATCTTTATCAATGAAAAAGGTAGCTGGAATACCCCGTATGTTATATTGCTGAGCCACCTTGCCGTCAGCGTCAAGTAATATTGTAAAGGAAAGACCAAATTCTTCCACAAACTCTTTTACCCGGGAAGGGTTTTCCCCCAAGTCAACCGCCAGCATTATCAATTCACTGTCGGCAGCTCCCTTGTATATTTCCTGAAAAAATGGCATTTCAAAGCGGCAGGGATTGCACCAGGTTGCCCAAAAGTTTAGTAACACTGGTTTTCCTTGAAAATCACTCAATGACATGGCCTGTCCATCAAGACTATAAAGCTGGAAGTCAGGTGCCAGCTTACCTACTGACGGGCCTTGAGCCGGCGTTGAGCTGGAGCAGCTACCTATCATCAATCCCAGGGCCAGCATTGAGGCTAATATTATAATCAATATCACTCTTGTTAATCTATCCATAGTTACCTCCACACGAGATGTGACTTAAGCGGCAAGAGAGGAGAACCAAGTCATTTTGTTGGTTAGAATGAGTATACCGATAATTACCAGCAGGAAGCCGCTAATGACGTAGATTAGTCTAGAATAACGGTGAATCCGCTTTAATATTGGAATCAGGGAATCAAAAGCTACCCCGATAATCAAAAAAGGGAGTCCCAACCCCAGAGAATAGGTCGCCAGCAAGTAAGCGCCACTCCAGGCTGTAGCTGAATTCAAGGCAATGGCCAGGATGCCTCCTAAAATAGGACCGACACAGGCTGTCCAGGCGAGGGAAAAGGTAGCCCCGATAATGAGGGAACGCAGGTAACTTGCGGTACTGCCCAGTGGCAGGTTCAGGCGCTTTTCATAGTTTAGCCACGGCACTTTCAGTGCCGCCAGTATGAATAAACCGAAGGCTATTAGCAGACTGCCGGATATTTTATTGAGCAGAGCTAAACTGGGGTTGATGGCAAATCCGGTTAGTCCGGCAATAGCACCCATGGCAGTGAAAATAAGAGAAAAACCGATTACAAAACTTAGCGAGTGAAGGAACATTGGAAGGCGAATTCCAGAAGCCCTGGCATCAAATATCTCAGGTCCGACCAAACTGGCCAGATAAACAGGCACTAAAGGCAATACACAGGGTGAAAGGAAAGATAATAGCCCGGCACCAAAAGCAACTAAAAAAGAAATGCTTTCCATTTTGAGAAAAATCCTATGCTAATTAAGAAGAAACGCTGAAATGAGTATAATCACTAAAAGTATATTTTACAACCTGCGGTATAAGATGTCCAACGAGACCAGACAAGGCCAATTCAGTTATTAACTCGTGGACAAGCCGTCCAATACTATCTTATAATTTAAATGAAAACAAAGGAGGAGAGCGATTAAGCCTCTAAGCTTCAGTCAGATTTCTCTATACCAGACCTGTCCTTTGTGCTATAAGCTGCAATATATTGATGGGCTGAAACCCAAGGATAGGTGGTATTTCAGCTTTGGCAGCACCATGCATCTCTGCGCTGAATACTTTTTCAAGGTGAGAGTACCCCCACCGCCATCACGGGACGATTTATTACAGTTTTACGAAGAGAACTGGCTTTCAGAAGGATACGAGTCAGCTGAAGAAGAAGCAAAATATAAAGCTTACGGAAAAGAAATACTGTCTAAATTCTGGAAAATTCACCGCGCTGACTTTCAGATGCCACTAGCTGTGGAGCGAATGTTTTATATTGATGTTGAGGGGGTAAAGCTAAGAGGTTTTATTGACCGGGTGGACAAGCTGGAGAGCGGGGGTCTTTCCATAGTTGACTACAAAACCAATAAAGAGCTTTTTACCAGGGCTGATTTAGAGAAAAACCTCCAGCTAACTCTATACCAACTGGCTGCCGAACAACTCTGGCAGCTACCGGTAGAGAAACTTACGTTATATCACCTGCGTTCAAATATCCCCTGTAGTTGTGCCGCGCGTGATAGGACACAACTGGAGCAAGCCAGATGTCTGGTGTTAGAGGTAGCGGAAAATATTGCCAGCCATAGATTCCCCGCCACTGAAAACCAGTACTGCCCCTGTGATTTCCCCGAGTACTGTCCCTACTACCGCCACCAATACCTCACCGCTGCGCCGGAATCAGTCCAGCAGGGCACCTTATACGAAATGGTCACCGCCGATACTGTGGAACAGTACGTCTCCCTCCAGAAAGAGATAAAAGAACTCCAGCAAGAGCTCGGTGAGTTAAAGCAGACGATTATTGATTTCTGCCAGGCTGAGGGGTTGAACAGAGTTCAAGGTAGAGAGAATGCTATCACCTACAAGCTGTCGGAGATGACCGGCTTTAACGAAGACGAAGTAAGAGCACTCCTGGAGCCGGAAGGTCTGTGGAACAGAGTGTCAGGCATTGACCAATCGCGTCTGAAACAACTCCTCACTGATGAGGGTATAGCCAAGGATATTAGAGACAAACTTTCCGCCCTGCAACAGGTTATTTCTACCTCGCCCAGGCTATGGGTGAAAAAAATGAAAAAAGAAGAATAAAACAATCAGGCACTACTTCCAGCAACCAGATAAAATAATAAAGTAGTGCCTGAGATTCATTTTTTAAAGGAATTGCTTTTCTACTTCTATCAGCGCCTTTTTGAGAGCTTTAAAGACCAGGTTGAGTTCCTCATCAGTCATGTTTAATTGAGGCACCAACCAAATTATGTCCCCATACCAGGTATTGCAGGCAAATAGCACTCCATTTTCCCTGCCCACCTTGTGGACGAGGTTAGCTACGGCGAAACGGTCAGGAAAGAGCTCCTTAGTTTTCTTATTTTTTACCAGTTCTATACCGGTTAGAACGCCATTGACACGAACATCCCCCACTATCCGTGACTTATCTTTGATTTCCCCAAGTTCTTTTGATAGCCTGGCACTCATTTCTTTGACCCTGTCCAACAATTTATGCTTCTCAACATAATTGATGCCAGCCAGTCCCGCCGCCGCCAGATATCCCATGCCACCGAATGTATACCCGTGTTGAAGCACATTCTTGCCAGTGAAAGCCTCGGCAATCTTGCTTTTAACATGAGTCCCAGCCAGCGCCCCACAACCCCAGCAGATGCCCTTGCCCATTGATATCATTTCCGGCACAATCCCGTGTTTTTCACTGTCAAACCAGAAGCCACTCTTGCCAAATCCAGTAATCACCTCATCCACGATTAACAGTATCTCGTATTCATCACAGATATCACGGATCATCTTCATATACCCGGGCGGTGATGGTATCATCCCTAATCCGGTATTGGTCGTCTCCACCATAAAACAGGCGATAGTTGACGGGTCTTCAAACTCAATAACCTTGCGTAACTCCTGAGCACAGAGTAAGTCACACTCGGGACAAGTTAAATTATATGGGCAGCGATAGCAGTTTGGCGCATGAATGGCGATAAAGCCAGCCATAAGCGGTTCAAAGGGTATCCGCCGGAAGGGATGGCCACTGGCACTAGATGTACCCAGACTGATACCATGGTAGTCCCCCGGGTAACGGTGAATTATCTTGTACTTGGTGCCCTTGCCCATTATTTTCCAGTACTGCCTGGCTATCTTAATTGCCGTTTCGTTGGCATCAGTACCATTACTGACGAATATCGTATATTTCATATCGCCTGGAGAGATAGAGGCAATCTTTTCGGCAAGCCATATCACCGGTTCGGTGGGAGCAAACATGGCTGGAGTAGTAACGTTCACCTTTTTTATCTGGTCAATAACCGCCTCCACAAGCTCAGGGAGATTAAAGCCAAGCGGGGATGCCGCGCCACACGACATTGTTTCTAACAGGCGGTTGCCAAAGCTATCTACGATATGACGCCCTTCTCCCGACTTTATAATTGATACCGGTGTACCAAAAACAGAAGTATCTCTGCCAAAGGCTGGCCACAGGTATTTCTTCGCCGTAGAGACTAACTTGTCTATTTCACTTGATTTCATTACGGTCATATCTCCTTTCGCTGCTACAATTATTTGCTTGGAACGCTCACATGGAATTGCCTAATAATTGAAACTAATTTATTAAGTTTAATATAGATAGCGATGATTTGCAAAAATCCAGTCCCCTCAACGTTTTTGCAGGCACAATGCTACAAACAGTAGCCCCCTAGAAAAGAGAGAACTTGACAGCTACGGATAGGTATGTTACCCTGCATAGGGCAACGGTGGGAGATACCCTGCATTGGGAGCCGAAGGGGAAAGTGGCAAAGAGGTTGGGCTCCGTGCCATGAAACTCTCAGGCAGAAGGACTACCGTAAGCAAAACCTCTGGAGAGACCTCGGTATGAGGTCACCGAAGGGGCAGTCCGTAAATAAGTAGCGGGCAATCTCTCAGGTAAAAGGACAGGGGGTAATCTATTTTGAATATAGGTTACCCCTTTTTGCTTGGGGAAAGAGTAAAAATTATATCTGGTACAGGAGCCGGAAATGAACCCAAAAGAATATAAATACACCAAGGAACATGAGTGGACTTGTGCTGAGCCCGGGAATAAAGGCAAGGTGGGAATTACAGATTATGCTCAATCTCAATTGGGAGACATAGTTTTTCTAGACCTGCCAGCACCTGGCACACAAGTGGACCAGTTCAAGAAGATGGGCGAGATAGAAGCCGTCAAAGCAGTCTCTGACCTTTTCTCACCGGTAAGCGGGCAAGTATTGGAAATCAACCAGGCTGCCATTGATAACCCCAAGCTGATAAATGATGACCCCTATGGAGCCGGCTGGATGATCAGGCTGGAGCTCAGTCAACCTTCAGAACTTGATACGCTGATGAGCAGTGATGAGTATGAAAAATTTGCTGCCGGGTTATCCCATGAGGGCTCGGAGTAGTGAGAGGTAACTAATTTAAATGCCTTCACCTTATTTACCAAACACCGATAATGACCGGATGGCTCTACTGCGAGAGATTGGGGTCAGCTCGGCGGACGAGCTGTTCAAAGATGTGCCGGAAAAGTTCCGCAACGTGCAATTCAAATTACCCCCTCCCCTCTCCGAACTTGAGCTCAAAGAGGAACTTCACCAGCTATCAAGTCGGAATGCAAATTTAAATGATTATAGCTGCTACTTAGGCGCCGGTTACTACAATCATTTCATTCCCAGCGTGGTTGGTCATATCATCGGGCGCAGTGAATTCTACACTGCTTATACTCCGTACCAAGCCGAGACCAGCCAGGGGACATTGCAAGCCATTTACGAGTATCAGTCGCTGGTCTGCCAGCTCACCGGGATGGAGGTGAGCAACGCCGGCATGTACGATGGCGGCACGGCAGCCGCCGAAGCTGCCCTTATGGCGTGCCGCATCACCAAAAGAAGCAAAGTCGCGGTAACGTCTACGGTAAACCCTCGCTACCGGGAAGTGATAGAGACCTATGTCAGTGGTCACGATATCGCCCTGGTGAAAATAGAGCCAGAATTAGACGGCCTGGCATCAGACCTTGCCTGTCTGATAGTGCAGCAGCCCAATTTCTTCGGCTATTTTGAAAATATGGCTATATACGCTCAGAAAGCTCACGATATCGGGGCATTACTTATCGCTATCGTTGCCCCTATCTCTCTGGGGATGTTCAAGCCACCGGGAGCTTATGGCGCCGATATCGTCGTCGCTGAGGGACAGGCACTGGGTAATCCCATAAGCTTTGGCGGGCCAGGACTGGGCATCTTTGCCTGCCGTAAAGAGTACCTGCGTCAAATGCCCGGCAGAATTGCGGGCAGAACCGTGGATGCTGATGGTCAACCAGGTTACGTGCTGACCATGTCAACCCGTGAACAGCATATTAGAAGAGAGCGGGCGACTTCCAACATTTGCACCAACGAAGCCCTGGTTGCTCTGGCTACCGCTGTCTACCTTGCCGCCATGGGCAAGAGTGGACTCCGCCAGGTAGCCGAGTTGTGCTACCACAAGGCACACTATGCTGCCAAAGCTATAAGCAAGCTTAAAGGATACTCACTTGTTTTCCCACCGCCTTTCTTCAATGAATTCGTAGTGCGCTGCCCGAGACCACCATGCCAAATTAACGAGGCACTCTTTAAAGAAAAAATAATCGGCGGGCTGGACCTGAGCAACGTGATTGACAACGGTATGCTGCTCTGCGTTACCGAGATGAATACCAAACGTGATATAGACCGATTAATTGCCATTCTAGGGGCTCTATAAAAGGATTAAGCAATGAGGCATCATTATTTACTCCCTGACATCAGCCAGCCGGGTAAGACTGGCTGCAGCCTCCCGACTCTGGACGTAGTTCCGGCAGAGCTGCCTCCGGAGGAACTATTAAGAGGGGAACTTGAGTTACCCGAGGTAAGCGAAGTTGAACTGGTGAGATACTTTACCGCCCTGAGCAAGCTCAATTACGGAATTGACACCGGTTTTTACCCTCTCGGCAGCTGCACCATGAAATATAATCCCAAATGGCACGAAGATATTGCCAAATTTCCCGGCTTTGCCTCAATACATCCCTGCCAGTCAACCGCTTCGGTTCAGGGAGCACTGCAGCTTATGTTTGAGTTGCAAGAGTATTTAGCCGAAATTACCGGCATGAACGCCACCAGCCTGGCACCCATGGCTGGAGCTCAAGGCGAACTTGCCAACATATTAATGGTAAAAGCATACCACCGGGCGCGAGGAGATGGGGCACGAAGGATAATTCTGGTGCCAGACTCCGCCCACGGCACGAATCCGGCCACTTCGGCTATGGGTGGCTTCGAAGTGAGCACGGTGACTTCCAACGGCGAAGGCAACCTGGATCTGAAGATTCTGAAAGCCATGATGAATGAACAAGTTGCGGCGCTAACCCTGACCATGCCGACCACCCTGGGGTTGTTCGACCCGCAGATAATTGCCATCAGCCAGCTAGTCCATGAAAAGGGAGGGCTCCTCTGCGGTGATGGAGCCAACCTGAATTCGCTGCTGGGCAAAGTGAAATTTGGCGACCTGGGCTTTGATAGTGTTCAGCTCAATCTGCATAAAACTTTCAGCACTCCTCACGGAGGCGGGGGGCCGGGGTCAGGTCCGGTCTGCGTAAAATCAAATCTGGCTGACTTTTTGCCCTCACCGCTTGCAACCAAGAAGGGACAGGAGTACACCTTCACTCCACCAGCAAAATCAATCGGCAGCCTGGGTGCCTCCTACGGAAACTTTGGGGTGATGGTTAAGGCTTATGCTTATATCCGTTCGCTCGGTGCCGAAGGACTAAAAGAAGTCAGTGAGAATGCGGTCATAAATGCCAACTACCTCAAGGAAAAGCTAAAGGCGTATTATCACCTGCCCTATGACCGTAGCTGCATGCATGAGGTAGTGTTCTCCGGGAAACGGCAAAAAGCAAAAGGGGTTGCTACCCTGGACATTGCCAAACGCCTGCTTGATTACGGATTTCATCCCCCCACCATTTATTTCCCTCTGGTAGTTGAAGAAGCCCTCATGATGGAACCGACCGAGACCGAGAGCAAAGAGACACTGGATGCATTTATTGATGCGATGAAAGAAATTGCCAGAGAGGCAGACGAAAATCCAGAAATCCTGCACGCTGCCCCTCATAATACCCCGGTAAGACGACTTGACGAGGTCACTGCTGCCAGACATCCAGACCTGCACTGGAAGATAGAAAAATAAGAGTCCAGAGGAAGAAGACACAGTGGTTATTCTGCAAAAAGTCTGCCTGCCAGACCAAAAAGTATATCTGGCTGACTACCTCGGAGTCGTTTCCTACGAAGCTGCCTTAGAGCTACAACGGAAATTGATGCAGGCGAGAGCAGAGGAAAATATTCCCGATGTACTGCTGCTGCTACAACATCCACCAGTTTTCACCATCGGCAAATTCAGAGGCGAGAAAGACATACTTATCTCCCCAGAGAAATTAGCCAAAGAGGGAATATCGCTGTTCCATACTAACCGTGGAGGCAGCATCACCTATCATGACCCAGGGCAGCTTGTCGGCTACCCCATTCTCAACCTCAAAGAGATGAACCTTGGTGTGCGTGAATATATCTGGAAACTGGAAGAAGTCATTATCAATTTACTGCTCGGCTTTGGTATCCAAGGTCATCGCGTCGAAAGATATCCCGGCGGCGTCTGGGTTAGTGATAAAAAGATTTGCTCCGTGGGGATACATGTCAGCCGCTATATTACTACACACGGCTTCGCCCTCAATGTCAATCCGGAACTGCGCCATTTTGAGTACATAAACCCCTGTGGTATCAAAGGCTCAGTAATGACCTCGGTGGCAAAAATACTGGGGTACCCTGTAGCAGTTGAGGCCATCATAGACAGCTTGCTTTCTTCTTTCTCGGAGACATTCGGACTAAAATGCGAACAGGGTATATTCCCGTGTCCCGCTTCCTCTCAATAAAGACGGAATTAAGTTACCAAACGGTCTGAGCTAATTGCTCTACCATCAATCCCAAGATTAGTGCTAACGAAATTACCATCTTTTGCCTAACAAAGCGCTGTGATATACTTTAATAGGTAAAAAGCTTCAGAGAGGCTGACAATTGGCTGACTCA
>CAZWYS010000028.1:13370-20403 GCA_964638295.1 uncultured Dehalococcoidaceae bacterium | reverse complement strand
AGGCGGCATCTACTTCATTAAGAAAGCGCATTGCGGCTTGATATTCCTCAGTAACAATTGCCTCAGAATGTCCTGAGCCATAGTGCTCAATATGCGCCAAGGCCTCGTCCAGGGAATCTACGACCTTGATTGCAGCTACCAGTGCTAGAAACTCCTTACCCCAGTCATCGTTTGTCGCTGGAACTAAGTTCAAACCAGAGACGGGTTTCAGAATGGTCAAAGACCGCTCATCACAGTGTATTTCCACTCCAGCTTTAGCCCATTCGGCGGCGACTAAAGGTAGATAGCGCCGGGCAATATCAGCATGAACCAGCAGGGTGTCCAGGGCATTGCAGACCGTTGGTCGTTGCACTTTGGCGTTATAAGCGATAGCCGCTGCCTTATTAACATCAGCGCTTTTATCCACATAGGTATGGCAAACACCGATTCCGCCAGAGACGACAGGCATACTGGCGTTTTCGGAAACAAATTTTATCAGTCCCGCTCCACCCCGGGGGATAATCAGGTCGACGATGTTGCTCATGCCAAGTAAATGGTCAACCAGAGCCCGGTCGGTGTTCTCTACAAATTGCACGGCTCCTTCAGGAACTCCGGCTTTTACCGCCGCATTCTGGACTACTTTGGCGAGGGCGCTATTGGAGTGAATTGCTTCCTTACCTCCCCTGAGGATAATGGCATTACCCGACTTGAGGCAGAGGACGGAAATATCAATGGTAACGTTGGGACGGCTTTCATAGATGGCGCCAATCACCCCTATCGGCACCCGTTTCTTGCCTATTTGCAGACCGTTGGGATGGGTGTGCATATCAAAGACCTCGCCTACCGGGTCAGGTAGAGCGGCTACGGTGAGGACGTCCCGGGCGATAGCCTCAAGGCGACCCTGGTTCAGCATCAGGCGGTCAAGCATGACGGCACTCATACCCGACGCCTCAGCTTCTTTATAGTCAATCTGGTTGGCCGCCAGTATTTCATCCTTTTTAGCCAAAAGGTCGTGACTGATATTGTGCAGGGCTTTATTTTTGACATCGGTGGAAAGATAAGCCAGGCGGTGGGAAGCCGCTTTAGCTGCTCTTCCCCTGGCTTCCAGTTCTTCTAGCGCCGATTTCATTTTAAATCCTCTTTCCGCTTATTCTGGTTGCTGTTCAAGGGCATTGGTGCCGGTAAATTGATAGACATAGCGAGGTGGGACGCCACTTACCGCCCGGTTTACCCTCTTTCTCAGGTGACACTTGCCCTTGCGGGCGTCTTCCAGTTCGATAATGTAGCCATCAGTCTCACTGATACGCTTGTAGTCGGTTAGGGTAAGTTCTCCCCACCAATTTGTTGCTGAATTGTCATGGAATTGATAATTAACCTCGGTAATAAGTTGGTTGTCGCTCTGTCTATATAGTTTACCTATACTCACTTCAATCCTCCTAAAGAACAGCTAGATTATTTCGGTGCACTACTTCTGGACCGTAGTTAAAGCCAAGTAAAGTGGTAATTTTAGCGGAGCGAGTTCCCTTGATGAGGTTAACCTCGCCCGAGTTGTAGTTGACCAGGCCGGAGCCGAGATGATAGCCTTCGGTGTCATAGATGTCAACCATGTCGCCCCGGTCAAATTCGCCCTCCAATTGCCTGATTCCGGCGGCCAGCAGGCTCCGGTTTTGTTTTTTGAGTGCCAGGGCTGCCCCGGAGTCTACTACCAGCTTGCCCCGGATGCAGAGACCAGAGAGCATCCAGCGCTTGCGACTTTCCAGCTTGCTGGTAGTGGGCAGAAAACGGGTGCCGATGGTTTCATCAGCGGCCAGTCTCAGGATAATGTCCTTTTCTCTGCCGTCGGCGATGACCACGGTTACCCCCGAAGCCGTGGCTAATCTGGCGGCCTCTATCTTGGTGACCATACCACCGGTACCGAGAGCGCTTGCCTTGTCTGCCAGGCGTTCAATTTTGCCGTCTATTTTGTCAACCTGTGAAATAAGGCGGGCATTTGGGTCACGATTCGGGTCCGCGGAGTAAAGTCCGGCAGTATCAGTAAGCAATAATAAAAGGTCGGCATCAACCAGGTTGGCTACCATCGCTGACAGATTGTCATTATCACCGAACTTGGCTTCATCAATCTCATCTACGGCAACCACGTCGTTTTCATTGACAATGCATAATACCCTGAGTTGTAGCAGAGCCAGGAGAGTGTTGCGGGCATTGAGATAACCGGTACGGTCGGAGAGGTCAGCCTTGGTGAGTAGTGCCTGCGCCACGGCAATATTGTATTTACCGAACAGTTGCTCATAGACAGACATCAGGTGACTTTGCCCCACCGAAGCCAGTACCTGCTTGAAAGGAATGCCTTTAATCTTTCTGGTCAAACCAAGCTTATACCTGCCAGAAGTCAGTGCTCCCGAGGAGACCACGATTATTTCCATGCCCTGCTTGTGCAGTCGTGCAATCTGGGCGACCAGTCTTGACATTACCTCTGAACTCAGGTGCTCACTGCCACCGGTTAGCAGACTCGTGCCAAGTTTAACCACTATTCGGCGGTATGGCAGAGTCGGCGCATCTATATTAGCCTTTTTGTTATTACCCATTTATTACTCACCTAAAAAGGTGCTTATTCCCCCATTATAGCAAGTGAGGGCAAGCAGGACAAGGAAACTACCCTGACATATGCTATTATACGTGTGGAATGATTGAACTGGAGCCACCTCAAGCCTATCGAGTCTTACCGATTACCTCTGTGGTTACCTTCTTTGGTTTTCTGGATACCCATTTGCTGATACCGATTCTGGCGCTTTACGCTGCCGAGCTCGGTGCCAGTATTGGAATCATCGGGATTATCATTGGTCTTTATTCACTCACCAATACGCCGGCAAATATTATGTTCGGCCGGCTGATTGACAAAATAGGCTATAAAATTCCACTGCTTGCCGGTCTCATCGGAAGTGCTGGCAGCATGTTTCTTTACACTATCAGCGGTTCGCTGGTTCATTTATCTCTGGTGCGGATGCTGCACGGGACAACCGGTGCTTTAATCGGCCCGGCGACCATGTCGGCTACGGCTGATTATAGTGAGAGGACACGGAAGGGCAGGGCGATGGGCTTCTATGGTATGGCTATCGCCGCCGCTACACTGGTCGGCTACGGGTCGGGTGGCATTCTCGGTACCCGGCTGGGTTACAGAGCAGTTTTTCTGTTTGGCGCCGCCATGTTAATCGCCGGCGCGGGGTTGAGTCTCTTGCTGCCCGGAAGACGACAGCTGGATAATACCGGCGAGAATTCATCGGGTGGTTTCGCCAGAGTCAAAGGTTTAATCAGCCGGAGAGGGCTGAATGTCGCTTACTTTTCCATATTTGCCCAGTACTTTACCTTCGGCGGAGTGGTTACCCTTTTACCGCTCTATGTAAAGGGTCTGGGAATGGAGGCTTTTCATGTCGGGATGCTGCTGGCTATCTTCGCCATCATGTTTATTATCCTGCAATTTCCCAGCGGCGCTTACTCTGACCGAGTGGGGCGGCTCATACCGACTGCCTCGGGTTTGGGTCTTAGCGTGGTTGCTCTGGTTATGATGTCTTCGGTAGCGGCATTCCCGTTGCTGGCAGTGGCCGCGGCATTATACGGGACTGCTTATGGCATACTCTTTCCCTCGGTTTCGGCGCTGCTTGCTGACCACACCGTTCCCGCTGAACGCGGCCTGACGACTGGAATATTCCACGCTCTGCTTACCGCGGGCGTTGCCGTCGGGGCGCCGGTTATGGGTTGGGCTGGTGGTGTGGTGGGGGTAGAGCTGGGCCTGGCTTTGAGTTCGGGCATTATGGTTCTGGCCCTGATTTTAGCGCTGAGAACCATAAAGCGCGGTTGAGCTTCTTCAGTAACTGGTGTTAAAATTCTAAGGAGGGCTGGTCGTTTCGGCGAGCCCTAAAGGTGTTTGGGGAAGAAAGAATGGCGTTGGATTTAACTCAATTGCTCCATCTTATTGAGGAGATGCCTGACTATCGTCGGCTTGCGGAAGAGGGGAAACTGCAGGGCGGGGAGGCTGGGGCAGTAGTGCTTGATGCGGCCAAGCCCTATCTTATGGCGGCGCTCTATTATCAATGGCGACTGCCGGTGCTCGTGCTTACGGCACAGCCGGAAAACGCCAGGAAGCTTTATGAGCAGCTCTCAATCTGGTCTAATGCCAGAGCAAAGCTTTTTCCCGAACCTGATGCTTTGCCTTATGAGCGTGTCACTTCAGACGCTATCACTGAGCTGGAGCGGGTTCAGGTACTTTCGTCGCTGGCTAATTGTGACCAGAATGAATTATCCGGGGAAGTTCCTTTGATTATAGCCTCTGCCGCGGCGCTTATGACGAAGACAGCGCCATACCGTGATTTTGCGGCTACCTGTCATGCGCTAAAGCGGGGAATGGAGATTGAACCCTTTGATTTGCTGAGCCGGTGGGAGGCTATGGGCTACACGATGGAGAGTATCGTGGAGGTGCCGGGCACCATGAGCCATCGGGGCGGCATTATTGACGTCTATCCTCCGACTGGCGAGTTACCAGTCAGGCTCGAGTTTTTCGGTAACACGGTGGAGAGCATCCGGCTCTTTGACCCGGTAAGCCAGCGCTCTTTGAGCGAAATTTCCTCGGTAGCTATTGGCCCTACTACCGAACTGCTGATACCTCTAACTAAAAAGCCGGGGCTGGAGCGGGTTCTTAATCGTATTGACCTGTCTGGCTGCCGCGAGGAAGTAAGCCGGCAGTTTCGGCAAGAGATGGTTCTGCTGCTGGAAAGACAGAAACCGCATGATGTTCAGTTTTATGCGGCACTCTTTAATCAAGACAGTCTCTTGAGTTACCTGCCTCAAAATGCGCTTCTGGTGCTTGATGAGCCCGGAAGTATTGAGCAGACCGTAAAAGAGCTGGATGCTGAGGCGGGGCAAATGCGCCTGGAAAAACTGGAACGAGGGGAGCTGCCGCGCAATTTCCCCAGGCCATATTTTACCTGGCAGGAGCTGGAGGCGGTAATTAAGGGCAAACAATGCCTGGCGCTTGCTGCCTGGGGTAGCGATGAAGCGGCACCACGGTTAAATTTCACGCCTGCTCCCGGCTATGCGGGGCAACTATCGCCGTTCACCAAGAAGGCGAAGCAACTTCTTGGTCAGGGACAGCGGCTGGTACTGGTAAGTAACCAGGCAAGCCGTTTGTCTGAGTTACTGGAGGAGGAAGATATCATTGCCGCACCGCTTACCGAAGTCAGGCAGTTGCCTCCGCCTGGTTCGCTGACGCTGGTGCAGGGTTCGCTGGCTGAGGGCTGGATGATGAATAATGACACCTGCCTGTTTACCGATGCCGAAATCTTCGGTTTTGTGAAACAGCGGCGGCTGGTAAAAAGACGCCCGGTGCCACATCACAAGCTTTTTGTTGACATAACTCCGGGCGATTATGTGGTGCATATTGAGCACGGGGTCGCCAGGTTTACCGAAGTTACCACGCTGAGTACTAACGGCAGCGAGAAAGAATACCTGGTGCTGCGGTATGCAGCCGGTGACAAACTCTACGTACCTACCGACCAGATAGACCGGGTCAACCGCTATATCGGCGCTGGCGACCGCCCGCCGGTGCTGAGCCGATTGGGCACTCAGGAATGGACGAGAACCAAGCAGAGGGCCAGAGAAGCGGCTGAGGAACTGGCGCGAGAGCTGCTGACTCTTTATGCTGCCCGGGAAGTTGTGCCCGGCTTTGCTTTTTCCCGTGACAGCCTGTGGCAGCAGGAGCTTGAGGCTTCTTTCCCCTATGTTGAGACCCCCGACCAGATGGAGGCGCAGTATCAGGTAAAAGCGGATATGGAAAAAACCAGGCCGATGGACCGGCTGGTCTGTGGCGATGTCGGCTACGGCAAGACCGAGGTAGCTATCCGGGCTGCCTTCAAGACGGTGATGGACAACAAGCAGGTAGCGGTACTGGTGCCGACAACGGTGCTGGCACAGCAGCATTTTTCCACCTTCAGTCAGAGAATGGAGGCTTTCCCGGTCAGGGTTGAGGTGTTGAGTCGGTTCAAGTCTCACAGAGAGCAGCAGGCAGTCCTTGAAGGTATGGCTGACGGCAAAGTGGATATTTGCGTCGGCACCCACCGGCTGTTGCAGAAGGACGTAGTTTTCAAAGATTTGGGGCTGCTGGTCATTGATGAGGAACAGCGTTTTGGCGTTAACCACAAGGAATACCTGAAAAAGATGCGACGGGAGGTGGACGTGCTTACTCTCAGCGCCACCCCCATCCCTCGCACCCTGCACATGTCACTGGTCGGGGTGAGGGATATGACCACGATGGAGACTCCTCCCGAAGAGCGCCTGCCCATCAAGACCTACGTTGCCGAGTACAACGAGCTTCTGGTCAGAGAAGCCATAATCCGGGAGCTGGAGCGCAACGGGCAGGTCTTCTTTGTGCACAACCGGGTGCAGAGCATCGGGTTCGTGGCTGACAAAATCCAGTCGCTGGTGCCTGAGGCGAACATAGCCATTGCTCACGGGCAGATGCCGGAAGAAGCACTGGAAAGGGTGATGACTGACTTTGCGCAGGGCAAGATTGATGTCCTGGTATGCACCACCATTATTGAGTCGGGACTGGACATGCCCAATGTGAATACCCTGATTGTTAACCAGGCGGACAAATTTGGCCTGACGCAGCTTTACCAACTGCGGGGCAGGGTGGGGCGTGGGGCTAACCTTGCCTACGCTTATTTCCTCTATGATAAGGAGAAACGTCTGACCCCGACGGCGCAAAAGCGTTTGAGGACGATATACGAAGCCACCGAGCTTGGCGCCGGCTTTAACATCGCCATGAAAGACCTGGAAATCAGGGGCGCCGGCACGCTATTGGGAACAAAGCAGAGCGGGTACATCAGTGCCATCGGCTTCAGTCTCTACTGCCGGCTGCTGGCGGAGGCGGTTGAGGAGCAGAAAGCCAGACTGGCTGGCGTCACGGCGAAAGCCAGACCACCCCCCCCCCCCCCCCCCCCCCCAAAAAACCCCCCCACCCCCCAAAAAACAAACAAAAAAACGAGGGGAAGTAGGTTACCAG
>CAZWYS010000028.1:0-13360 GCA_964638295.1 uncultured Dehalococcoidaceae bacterium | reverse complement strand
CCCGCCTCCCCACCCCCACCATAGACCTGCCCCTGACCGCCTACATACCAGAAGACTACGTGGCTGACGTTGAGACCAGGCTCGTCCTGTACCAGAAGCTGGTCAAGATGGAGACGGTGGAGCAGTTGGAGGCTCTGGCGCAGGAATTTGAAGACCGCTTCGGCGCGCTGCCTCCGGAAGTGGAAAACCTGCTCTATGTGGTGAAAATCAAGCTCCTGGCTGCCAGGGCAGGCATTGAGTCCATTACCACCGAGCACGGGCAAATTGTCCTCAGGCGCTTTGAAGGTATAGGGTTTGATAAGCAAAAACTTGAGCCCGTTTTAAGAGAAGGCATCAAGGTGGGCATCACCCAGCTCACCCTTAACCCAAAGCGGTTGGGGAAGGAGTGGAAGGAGGTATTGGAGGAGGTGGTGAGGAAGGTGGGGTCTTGACATAATGCGATAATAATGCTTATGAGGTCGCATCATGGTAAACGGAAATATTTTTTCGGCGTTAGCAAAATATGATTCAGCAAATGAAGAAAATTACCTAACGGAAGCTTTTGTTTTTTTAATCAACTCTTTACTTGATAGAGACCGGCCTATTGGACTTGAAATTTTGACACGCCTCTGTGTGAAGAATAATGAGTTCTCTTTTGGTGCGGATGAGGTCATTTCTGTCTCAACTCAGGAAACAACTGAGCAAGGTACACCTGATATTAAAGTATCCTCTCCTGACAAATTGATATATGTTGAAGTTAAACACGATTCTCCTTTAGGCACACAGCAAGTATCACGTTACAAGAAAGCATTAGAGCCGTCATCTGCAACTATTAAGCATGTAATCTTGCTCACAAGGTTTGCCATAGATTTTGAGGAGCAGGGAGGAAGACCTTATAAGCATGTTCGTTGGTTTGAGGTCTATAATTGGCTGGCAAATGTCACGGATAGAGTAAAAGATCCGATTATTGTCTATCTCATAGACGAATTCAAATCCTTTTTGGAGGCAAAGCAAATGAGTATTCAGAAAGTAGGGTGGGAATACATTGATGGAATGCCTGCGATGAACAATCTAATAAATATGATTGACGTGGCAATCCAAACCTTGCCAACTAGTAAGTATTGGAAGTCTGCGCGTTGGCAGCACAGAGGTTTTTATATAGAAGATAATAAATTGTGGTGTGGCATACACTACAATAATCCATTAGTCATAACGTTTGAGATGGACAAGAGGAAGTTCAACTCAAAGCTTATTAAGGCACACAGTTATGAGGTGAGGGAAGGAAAAGAACATATTTGGTTTCGCTTGCAACTTGGGGATAAGCATTTCTTTTCTTTGAATAAGGATGAACAGCTTGAAGAGATTACAAAGTTTGTGAAGACGGCTTACACAGAAGCTCAAAAAATAGAGATAAAAAAGAAGTAATGTCTGGGTACTCTAGGAGGGGCATCGTCCCCCTCTTTTTTATATCCCTCCCCCTCTCCTTTTAAGGAGAGGGGGACTAAGGGGGTGAGGTAGTTTTCCCTTGCTGAAAGCAAATAGTGATTGTGCTAAACTCTTACCGTGACCAGGCGAAGAATTGATAGTTTAATGGTGGAAAAGGGGCTGGTGGAGAGCCCTGCCAGGGCTCAGGCTTTGATTATGGCGGGGGAGGTGGCGGTGGGGGAGAGAACTATCATTAAGCCGGGGACTCTGGTTAGTGAAGAGGCGGAGATTACCATACTTGAGCCGCCTCCTTTTGTTAGTCGCGGTGGAATGAAGCTTGAGTATGCCCTCGACCAGTTCCAGCTTGATGTCTCCGGCAGGGTGGTGGCGGATATCGGGGCGTCAACCGGCGGCTTTACCGACTGTTTGCTCCAGCGCGGGGCAAGCCGTGTCTATGCGGTGGACGTCGGCTATGGCCAGCTGGACTATCGCCTGAGGTGGGATTCAAGGGTGGTGGTTATGGAGAGAGTAAACGCCCGCTATCCCGTTTCTCTGCCGGAGAAGGTGGCTCTGGCGACCACAGATTTGTCTTTTATCTCGGCGACGAAAGTGATACCGTCGGTGGCTAAACTGCTCGAGGACGACGGCTGTCTGCTGGTGCTCGTCAAGCCCCAGTTTGAAGCCAGACGGGAAGAGGTGGAGAAGGGAGGGGTGATTAGAAAGCCTCTGCTTCACGCTAAAGTTCTGGGGCGCTTTATTGCCTGGGCAGTAGTGAATGGCTTCAGGCTGAAAGGGCTGGTAGCGTCACCTATCCTTGGCGCCTCGGGGAATAAAGAGTTCTTCGTGCTATTGAAGTTGACATAATGATAAAACAGGTTGTTTTTAAGATAGAGGGCATAGCTATTCACGGCCAACTGTTCCTGCCCGGAGACTAGGCTTCGGCAGGATGATAGAACCATGACCGGTGTTATCAACTGGTTAAAAGCTAATGGTCGGGATTAATTAGCGGGCTTAGGTTAATTGACCTCTGCATATCTAATGGGCTATAATCAGAAGTGGCGAGGTTATCCGATAAATTAAAAAGGCAGGTAAACTTGCACGAGAGTTGTGGCGTTTTCGGTGTTTACGCTCCCAACGAGGATATAGCCCGCCTTACCTTTTTTGCTTTATTTGCCCTCCAGCACCGTGGCCAGGAAAGTAGTGGTATTGCGACTGCTGATGGCAAGAGGCTTAATGTTTATGCCAAGATGGGGCTGGTGTCTCATGTTTTTGATGAGGAATCGTTGAGCCATCTCGTTGGTAACATTGCCATCGGTCATAATCGTTATTCCACCCGGGGTTCCAGTCAGCCGTGCAATGTGCAGCCGATATTAGTGGGCGAAGATTCAGATGCTATTGCCATTGCCCACAATGGAAACATTATCAACGCTGAGCACCTGCATGAAGAACTCCGCGACCAGGGCTATACCTTTAACAGCTCCACCGATACCGAGGTTATTGCCAATCTTATCATCTCCTCCACTGAGGCGAACTGGGTAGATAGAATCAGGTATGCCATGCATCGGCTTCAGGGGGCATATTCACTGACAGTTTTGACTAAGGATAGTTTATTCGGGGTTCGTGACCCCTTTGGCATACATCCGCTATGCTTGGGAAGTATTGATGGCGGCTGGGTTATTGCTTCGGAGAGCTGTGCTCTTGACCATATCGGGGCTAATTTTGTAAGAGAAATTGAACCGGGTGAGATAGTCTCCATTACCAGGAACGGTGTTGATAGCTATCGTAGTAGTTTCAGTAGAAAAGCACTGTGCATTTTTGAGTATATCTATTTTGCGCGCCCGGATAGCGTGATTAACGGGCGCTTGCTTTCTACAACGAGGCAGGCTATGGGAGCCGGACTGGCGCGAGAATATCCCGTTGAGGCTGATCTGGTTATTGGTATCCCCGATTCCGCAACGAGCGCTGGTCTTGGTTATGCCCGGGAGTCAGGTATCCCGCTGGCTGAGGGATTGATTAAGAATCGCTATGTGGGGCGCACCTTTATTGAACCTGACCAGCGCATTAGAGACCTGGGAGTTAAACTGAAATTTAACCCATTGCCCCGTACGTTAAAAGGTAAGCGGCTCGTAGTGGTTGATGATAGTATTGTTCGCGGCACTACTACTCCCAGCGTGGTGAAAATATTGAGAAGGGCGGGAGCTAAAGAAGTCCATATGCGTATCTGTGCGCCGCCTATCCGTTACCCCTGTTTCTTTGGCATTGATATGGCTACTCGGCGAGAGCTGATTGCCGCCCAGAAGACGATACCGGAAATTTGCCAGTTTATCGGGGCTGATTCATTAGGTTATCTGAGCATTGAAGGGTTGGTTAAGGCGGTTTCTTTACCCAAGAATACTTTTTGCCTGGCTTGCTTTACCGGTAATTACCCCACACCAGTCCAGCTTGAGATGGATAAGCTGGCACTGGAGACGATGCAGGCAGGCTCCCAGGTTCCTCCCGATATCGGCAGGCGATAAGCTGAAGCATCCGGCAACTCCTTAAGTTGCCCCCATATCTTTTGTTTAACTATTTGATATTCCTCCCATGATTTACCTTCACCTGGTAAGATTTTGTTTGGTTTCTCCGGAGTTGACAAAGGCACTTATTTATTATAGAGTTAATAGAACAGGTGTTCGCCTTAATATCCGGGATTGAAGAATGGTGAAAGTACTGTCGGTCAGGCAACAGCGCATCGTTGATTTTATCTATGGGTTCTTGCTTGATAATGGCTATCCACCCACCGTTAGAGATATACAGAGTGGCTGTGGCATAAGCTCAACGTCGGTTGTGGACTATCATCTGAAGGTGCTGGAGAAAGAGGGCCATATTCGTCGCCATCCCGAGGTATCGCGTGGCATAGAGTTGCTCACCATGTCTCTCGCTTCTTTGTCCCGAGTGCAGGTTCCGATTATTGGGCAGATAGCGGCTGGTGAGCCGATACCGGTGCCTGCTCCTGATACTTGGGATGTTACTGCGGCTGCGGAGACTATGGAGGTAACTGCCGACTTGACCAGGGGCAGGGGTGGCATTTATGCTTTGAAGGTGAAAGGCTCATCTATGGTTGATGCCCTGATTAACGATGGCGATTTTGTGTTAATGCAGTATGTGAATGTGGTGGAGAATGGCGAAATGGCAGCGGTATGGCTCAGGGCGGAAAAAGAAGCCACGTTGAAGAAAGTCTATGTTGAGCCGAAGCGCATCCGACTTCAGCCAGCCAACAGTCAGATGCAACCAATATATGCTGAGCCGGACAACGTTGAAATTCAGGGGAAAGTCATCGCTGTCATCAGACAGCTAGTATAACTTGGATAAGTAGAAAAGACATTTCAGATAATCATAGCTTGATTTGATTTTTATCTGGCAGCAGGTATAGACTTGATTTGATTTTCCATTGGCGGTGGATATAAAGTAGTAACAGCTTATTGCGGAAAGGGTGGCTGGCACTGCCGGTATTTTGAAGACTTAGGAAGAAGCTATGATTTTATCTCAATTTCAGACGGTGGGGCGTGACCTTTTTGCTCGTGGCCTTGTTGCCTCCAATAGTGGCAATCTAAGTGTCAGGCTCGGAGACCGCATTATCATTACCCGCCGTGGCAGCAGGCTCAACTGTTTACAGGAGCATGATTTGATTGAGACCGGGATAAGTAAAAATAACCGGTCGACGCCGTTGGCCTCAACAGAACTGCCCGTGCACCGCGCTATTTATCGAGAGACTCAGGCATTGGCGATTGTTCATGCTCACCCGCCTCATGCTATAGCGCTCTCGTTGTCCGATACCGAGATTATACCCAGTGGCGTTGAAGGTCTTTCGGTGGGTGGCTTGACGCCGGTGGTGGGCTGGGATATGGAAATAAAGCCGGGAGGTCTGGCGGCTATAATCTCTCAAGCCTTAAAGCAGCGCCGGATTATTATGGTCCACGGTCATGGCAGCTTTGCCATTGGTCAGTTACTTGAGGAAGCTTACAATTTCACTGCGGCGCTGGAGCAGAATTGTCAGGTTCTTTGCTTGTTGAAGTCGTTGCAGGTCAGTCCAGTCAGGCATTAGCCTATTTTTTATAGACAGGCGTGCACCAGTCAAGGTATTTGGGATTGTTACCCCGTATTACATCGGCGTAAATTTTCTGTAGTTTCCTGGTTATTGCGCCAATCTCACCGTTGCCTATTTTGCGGTGGTCTATCTCGGCGACCGGAGTTACATGGGCGGCGGTGCCGGTAAGGAAACACTCTTCAGCAGTGTAGAGCTCGCCACGGTCAACTGGTCTCTCTATCGTCTCCAAACCAAGCTCATTTTGTGCCAGTTTGATGACGCAATGGCGGGTAATACCCGGTAAAATATTATTATAGGTGGCGGGTGTGATTAACTTACCCTCTATAATCAGGAAAATATTTTCACCACTCCCCTCGGAAACGTGACCATCCGGGGAGAGCATAATTGCCTCATCAAAGCCGCTTTCAATGGCATCCGATTTAGCCAGGGCATTGCTGGCGTAATTACCCATAATTTTAACCTGTGGTGGGGCGACATTATCATCGGGACGCCGCCAGGCAGAGACGCAGCATCTGGCTTTATCCACATCTATATAGCGTCCCCAGGGAATAATAAACACCACGAAATCATCGCCTATATCGTGCAGGCGAACGCCTAAAGACTCCGTGCTCTTGTAAGCCAGCGGGCGCACGTAGATATCCTCTTCAAAATTGCACCTTTGCGCTAGCTCTATCGTTGTCTGGCACAGCTTTTCTAAGGTGTAGGGCAGCCTGATTCTTAATACCTGGCAGCCGTTAAGCAGCCGCTGGTAGTGCTCTTTGAGGCGAAAGAGATAAAGCTGCTTTTGTTCGCTATTCCAGTTGCCCCTGATACCTTCAAAAATGGCAGTCCCATAGTGCAGGGCCTGGGTCATCACATTTATCTTTGCCTCGGCTAGAGGAACAAACTGGTTTTTGAAAAAGGCGTACGATGGCATGGGCAATCTCCTTTACTATTGCATTATAATGACACATTATAACTACTACTCGGATATAAAAGCAAGAGGTGTCACTGGCGGGCTGGATTCAAATCGGGCTAGGTGCTAATATATAGCCACCAAAGATAGAGGGGCAGAAGAGGCTGCTGGAAGAGGGATAGACTTGGACTTTGGAATGGGATTGAATTTAGCCTATATTAGGCTGGGGTGAAAAATAGGCTATTATGAAACGCTATGAGAAAATTCTAAACTTTGAAAAGAAACTAAGAGCTGAATATAAAAATGAATTCGTAGAAGAAAGTGCTCTTGCTAACGAACTCTTTGATATATTCCTTGAAGCTAATGATCTTATTCTCCAACACTGGCACTTACAACCAGAGCGCAGGGTAACAATGGAGCTGATTAATCGCATATTCAATGACTTGCATGCTGGGTTGAAGTTGGCATTAGAAGGTATGTCAGTACAAGGCGTAGCATTACTTCGAGACACAATCGAATGTGCAAACTATATCAAGCTATTCGAAGTAGATAGTGTATATAGAGATAAATGGTGTCAGGGTAAGGATTTCTTCCTCCGTGATATAAGGAAAAGGATGAAAGAGTTAGATATATCACCTCCTCCACAAGACATGCTGTATAAATCCCTTAGTAGAACTTTTTTGCATCCGAGCAAGCGCGGAGTAGCATTTCACACTGTAGACTGGTATCCAGTTGTGGGGGAGCATAGGGTCCTGTTTTTATCTGGTGGTGTAAAAAACATACCCCACACTAGGCTTACAATTCAATATGCTCTCTTAATCATTTATAGTACCGTTTGGTTCATCTGGGTACAAATGTATCCAGTAGATAAGGATGTCTACCCCGAATGGTATAAGAGGCTTGATAAAGCAGAGAAATCCATATACTCACTGCAAGTGAAAGTCAACCAAGAACAAGCGAAATATTGGGGAGAACAACTGGCTACTATTAATAAAATTCTTAATGACTACCTTGACAAACTCGGCGTATGGAGCGTGTAACCCTCGTCGGATTCAGGGAAGATGTCTTTTAGCCGTAAGGTGCTGCCGGTCTGTATCGCCGTAAACCCGTATTTTTTGCGGATGCGGTCAATGGCGGCATTTAGCTTTTCCAGCCTTTGGGAAGATGAGTCCAGCATATCTCGCTGCCGTCCCGCTTCCACCAGATTTGATGCCCCGATGCCGATGAGGCGGACTGGCTGCTTTCCCTGAGCTAGTTCTCTCTTTAGCAGCCTCAGCCCGGTGTCAAATATGGTCTGGTCAGTGTCAGCGGCTTGACTCAGGGTGTGCTGGCGGGTAATGGTGCTGAAATCGGCATATCTCAGCTTGAGAGCTACGCACCTCGCCAGCTTACCCTTATCTCTTAAATCGCTGCCCACCCGCTCGCTGAGGTAACGCAGCGTCGCCTTCAGGAACGAAGAGTCTCTGGTGTCTTGGGCAAAGGTAGTTTCCCGGCTGGTGGACTTGGCCTCCACGGGTGGTTCTACTTCCCGGTCATCAATGCCATTGGCGTGTTCATGCATTAGCTTGCCGTGAATGCCAAAGTGGCTCTTGAGTATATCTGGGGAAATAGTAGCCAGTTGCCCAATCGTGCTGATGCCCAGGCCTTTTAATAACGGCTCGGTCTTTTTACCGATTCCTGGGAGCTTGGCAACTGGTAAGGGCGCTAGAAAGGAGCGCTCTTTTCCTTCCGGCACCTCCAGTAAGCCATCCGGTTTGGACAGGTCCGAAGCAACCTTGGCGACTATCTTGCTGCTGGCGATACCCGCTGAGGCACAGAGCCCCAGCTCATCTTTCACGCGTTGTCTTATCTTCTCCGCCATGTGACGGATTGAGCCGTGGATGGACTCAAAGCCGGTGGCATCCAGGTAGGCTTCATCAATGCCCAGCGGTTCAAGGTAAGGAGAAAAATCAGCCAGAATGGCCATGAACTTTTGTGAGGCATCACGATATCGGTGGAAATTACCTTCAATGAAGATGGCCTGTGGGCAAAGGCGGCTGGCAGTGGACAGAGGCATCGCCGAATGGACTCCAAAAGCGCGGGCTTCATAGGAGGCGGCAGCGACAACACCCCGCCGGTCAGGCTTGCCGCCGACGACCACTGGCTTGCCTTTTAGCTCAGGATTGAGCACCTGCTCCACCGAGACGAAGAAGGCGTCCAAATCTACGTGCACAATTCGGCGTGCCATCTATTCACCTGGCGAGATGACTTGTTTCACCCTGCGTTCAAAGACACCTCTCTCCAGAAGGACGCGGTGCTGGCATTTCAGGCACTTAATTCCGATATCTGCTCCCAGCCTCACCACCTGCCAGTCATAGCTGCCGCAGGGATGCTTCTTCTTAAGACGGACAATATCACCTAGCTTTATTTCCATAACCATATTTCCTGTCAGGAGACCAGTATATTTGGCTATGACTTCAGTGTGGAGAGGTGACGGTTAATCTGGTCCCGTAGCTCGGTGGCGGCACGACGGGCTGCCTGAGCGAAGTCTCTTTCCCGTGAGGCATAAATGATTTGACGTGAGGAATTGATAATTGCCTTCTCGCCGTTGGCATCGACTCCATATCGGATGGTTAAGGCCAGGTCTCCACCCTGGGCGCCAATACCCGGTATTAAGAGGGGCATATCGGGGTGGCTCTGGCGGATCAGCCTCAATTCTTCAGGGTAAGTGGCGCCGACAACCAGTCCAATGTTACCATGTACGTTCCACTGGCTTGCCTTGAGGGCTACTATCTCGAAGAGAGGTCTATGGCTGCCATTTTCTATCTTGGAATGAAGAGACTGGAAATCAACGGCGCCGGCGTTTGACGTGCGGCACAGGATAAACACGCCGCGGTCGTGATACTGGATAAACGGCTCGATGGCATCAAAGCCAAGGTAAGGACTCACCGTGGTGGCATCAAAGTTAAAGTTGGTAAAGATGGACTTGGCATAGGCTTTGGCGGTATTGCCGATATCGCCCCGCTTGGCGTCACCAATCGCAACTATCTCATCGGGAATGTATTTCACCGTTCGCTTCAGGGCATCAAGTCCTTCATCTTCTAGAGCTTCGTAGAAGGCAAAGTTAAGTTTATAGGCGCATACCAGGTCGGAGGTAGCTTCAATGACTGCCTGGTTAAACTCAAAAACACCTACGTTATCAGGCATTCGCTCGGGGTCGGGGTCAAGCCCAATGCAGAGTAGACTTTTATTTTTCCGGGCGGCTGTGGTTAGCTTTTCAATGAAATTCACCTCATCCTCCTGAGGCTGGATGGTGGTAGGCTGGGAATACAGGCTGATTGGCGGCGGTCATCGGGCGACATCGGGTTGTGGGGTCTGCGCCTCTGGGGGTAGCATATCGCCTAAAATTTTTTGCAGCGCCATGGTATGGCTGCAGAGTCGCCAGCTGGAAAAGAAGCGGCAGGAGCAATGCCATTTGCCATCTTTATAGCCAATATCATAATTATCATTATCGCCGCGGAATTTTACCGAAAATTCGGAGAAGGTAACTCGGTCGGTCTCTTGGGCGTAGCGATTAGCTTTTTCAATCTTACCAATTAGACTGGATTGCATAGTTATCCCTCCTTTAATATAAGAAGCACTGGCTTATTTTGGCACAGTGCTTCTTTTCCGTTAATAATAAGCATATAACTGCTAAACGCATGCTGTTTCCTGCCCGTTAGATGTTCATTTATTTAATTTTACCTCTTTTTAATTGATAAATCTAGCCGGGCATCGGTTTATTTAAGCACTCGCCATTTGCCTAAGTAAAGCTATTACGGTAAAATATTTTAGGAATTTTTGCATGAGGTGGAAATAGTGCCTACCTATGAGTATGAGTGTAGTGGTTGTAAATGTCGCTTTGAAAGGAAGCAGAACTTTGATGAAGAACCGGTAACCCTGTGCCCTGAATGTGGTGGGAAGGCTCGCCGTGTCATTCACTCTATTCCGGTTATTTTCAAAGGTAGCGGCTTCTATGTAACTGATAGCCGTAAAGGCAAGGGACCTAAAGAACATAAGGCACCAGAGAAAATTAAGAAAGAATCAGCCAGCAAGGAAAAAGGGGAAGGTAAGCAGTGATATGAAAGCACTACTGCAGCGAGCTACCAGTGCCTCGGTCAGTATTGCCAGTGAAGAGGTGGGCAGGATAGGCAAGGGGCTGGTGGTTTTTCTTGGTGTCGCCAGCGAAGATACCGAAAAGGATGCGCAGTATCTGGCACAGAAGATTGTTAATCTGCGTATTTTTGCTGATGAAGAAGGTAAGTTCAACCTTTCGTCTCTGGATGTTAACGGTGAGCTATTGCTGATAAGCCAGTTTACCCTCATAGCTGACACCAGAAAAGGACGTCGCCCTAGTTTCGCCGGGGCAGCGGAACCAGCCAGGGCGGAGGCGTTATATGAGTACTTTGTAGAGCAGATTTGCGCGACTGGCTTGAAGGTAGCGACGGGACGCTTTCAAGCCTATATGCAGGTAGAAATCCATAACGACGGTCCGGTGACCATAATGCTGGATAGCCGCGAAAAATTTTGAAGAATGATTGCAGTAGAAAGTAATTGTAATTGCAAATCATTGCATAAATTTTTAAATAATGTTATAATGTACTTTATTTATTAAGCTGGTCGGAGTTAAGGTGAAGCAAGCCAGTGACATAACCAGTAAATTAAGTGAGCAGGGGTACCGCCTGACACCGCAGCGAATGCTGGTCTTGTCGGCAATTGAGAAGAGTAACGACCACATCAGCGCCGAGGAAATCTATGTCCATGTGGTAGCCAGATATCCTCACGTTAACATCTCAACCGTTTACCGGAATCTGGAACTGTTGAAACGACTTGGCCTGGTGACCGAAACTGACCTCGGGGGAGGGCGAGTGAGGTACCATCCTGCCGACAAAGGGCACCACCATCATCTGGTCTGCCAGGAATGTGGTAAGGTGACTGACCTCGATGAATCAGTGCTCTATCCCCTGAAGGATGTTTTGCTCAAGCAATATAAATTCAATGCCGATTTAAGGCATCTGGCTATCTTTGGTCGCTGTGAAGAATGTAATAGGTAAAATTTTTTTAACTTGTTGCTGCAATGAGTTGCAGTTGCATACAATTGCTTAATATAAGTAATATTATAAAGTATAAAAGGAGGGTTTCAGTTGCGTAAACGAAATTGTCTTCTGGTAATCCTGGTCTTGCTTTTGAGTCTTGTCGGTAGCTTATTCTTTGGTGGTTGTGCTGCGGAAGATAGTTCAAAACTGAAGGTAGTCACCAGCACTTCCTTGATTGCTCAAATAGTGGAACGAGTGGGGGGTGATAAAGTGGACGTGGTCAATATTATTCCCCCGGCGCAGTGCCCCGGACACTTTGATGTCAAACCTGGCGATATTCAAAAATTGGCGGATGCTGACCTTTTCCTGCTGCATGGCTGGCAGGGAGAAAAGTTTTCGCAGGAGTTAATCACTTCCGCCGATAATCCTGACCTTGTCGTGGTTACAATTGATGTTAAAGTTGGGGAAAACACCAACTGGATGACACCGCCGGTACAATCGCAGGCAATAGACAAAATTACGGCCGCGTTGTCTCAGGTAGATACTAAAAATAGCTCTCGCTATCAGGAAGCAGCGTCAGAGTGCAGGAAAAGTATTGCCGCAAAAGAGACCGAGTTAAAAGATAAGCTGACCAAAGCGAGTGTTTCCAGTGTTAATGTCATGTGCGCTGACCAATTGCCCGCGTTTGTTGAATGGGCAGGGTTCAATATTATCGCTACTTATGGCCGACCCGATTCACTGACGCCACAGGTGGTGAAAGAGGTGGTGGACAAGGGGAGAGCGGGGAAGGTGACCCTCGTCATTGATAACATGCAGAGCGGTAAGGATGCCGGCGCCGGAATTGCCGAGGAACTTGGCTGCGCCAGAGTAATCCTTTCCAATTTCCCCGGTTGTTATGAGAACACCGAGACCTGGGAAAAAACTATTGACTATAATGTGGAAATGTTATTGAAAGCAATCGCTCAGTAGCTAAATACCATGTCAGAATGAGAGTGGGGAAGTGAACTCTACGGTTATCAATATTGAAAAGGCAGTCGTTTCCTATAGAGAAGACGTTGCCCTGCGGGGTGTATCTCTTGAGGTGCATTCTGGCGAATTCGTCGGTATCATCGGCCCCAATGGTGCCGGGAAGACCACGCTGCTTACCATCGTTAATGGACTGGGCAAGCTGCTCAGCGGGCGGGTGCGGGTGCTGGGGAATTACCTCACCGGTGGTAACGGTTATTCCCTGAGAAAGAAAGTTGGTTATGTGGCGCAGGTGCAGAACATAGACCCGCGTATGCCAATAAACGTTCGTGAAGTAGTGATGATAGGGCGGTACGGGCTTCTGGGCTTGCTGAGAAGACCAGGCAAGCACGATTGGAAAATTGTGGATGAGATGGTGGAACTGGTAGGTATGAGCCACCTCGCCCGGCGTCCCATTGGCCATCTTTCCGGAGGCGAACAGCAGCGTGTCGCCATAGCCCGTTGCCTTGCCCAGGAGCCAGAGTTTTTTCTCCTTGATGAGCCTACCGCCTCACTGGACTGGAAAGCACAGACCGATATACTGGAGCTGGTGAAACAAATCCACGGTTCACGCCAGCTCACTACCTTGTTTGTTACCCATGATTTAAGCTGCCTGCCGGTCGCCTGCAACCGCGTTGTCCTGATGAAGGAAGGACTTATCTGGGGTCAGGGCTCTCCCGGCAAATTGCTCACCGACGATAATCTCAGCCAGCTATATGATATGTCCATCTCAGAGGTAAAGAAGAGGCGGGGAGAGAATATTTTAGTCTGATTTGAGGAGTCTCGGATTTGGATTTATCCATTTTTGGGTACCAGTTCATGCAGAATGCCATCCTCTCTGCCTTTCTGGGTGGTATTGCCTGTGGTGTCATAGGTGTTTTCGTGGTGCTGATGCACATGCCATTTATCGGCGTG
>CAZWYS010000027.1:0-20419 GCA_964638295.1 uncultured Dehalococcoidaceae bacterium | reverse complement strand
GAAAAAATAGTGGCGAGAGTTAAATTGGGTTTGGGTTCAGGCCATCTGTATCTCTTTCGAAAAAAAGAGGTCTAGATAGCTGTCGAGGCTGAATATCATTCGCTCTTGCGTTGGGACTTAATTGAAACTCTATCTCGGTAAGTGGTACAAGTATTGGGGGGGGCAGGCTTCTAAGAAACCCACGGGAAGGTTATTGAGAAGACTCTTTCTGGCAACAGGCGGCAATGATTGCGGACGGTTTTAGGTATCGTCCCCCTAAGTGGGGAAGGGGGGACTCGAACCCCCACGTCTTGCGACACCAGATCCTAAGTCTGGCCCGTCTGCCAATTCCGGCACTCCCCCCTGCGGGCAAAACGAGTCCTTTTACTGCGTAATACTATAGCATCTTCACCTTTCTACCTCAAGCCGTTTAAAAAACCAACAATTTACCTGCCGGAGCAAATAAACCGGAGCCTCAGCTATCAATAAGGCTTTACTCAAACGTTGCGCCAGCTAAATCAGTAGTATAAAATAGTCTGTAAGAAGGAGTAGACTAAGTAAATCATGACCATAAAGCAGAATGTTAGCCAGATATTAAGTGAATTGCCTGACGGGGTTCAACTGGTCGCCGCCGCCAAAACACGGACACCCGAGGAAATTGTAGAGGCAGTTGAAGCCGGTATAGGAATTATCGGGGAAAACTACGTCCAAGAAGCGGAAAGAGCCTATGAGGCAGTTGGTAATAAAGCAAAATGGCATTTCATCGGGCATCTGCAAAAAAATAAGGTGAAAAAAGCGGTTAAAATATTTGATATGATTGAAACTGTTGATTCCGTTGAACTAGCCAGCGAGATTGATAAAAGATGCGCTCAAACTGGCAAGATAATGCCGGTATTGATTGAGGTTAATATCGGGCGGGAAGAACAGAAGTCAGGTATATTTCCAGAGCATACGGGAGAGCTGATTAAAGAGATTTCATCTTTGCCCAACATTACCGTCATGGGGCTGATGACCCTGGGACCCCTTTCCCCGGACCCGGAAGACTCCCGACCTTATTTTGTGGCTATGAAAAAACTATTTGAGGAAATGAAAAAACTTAACCTGCCCGACGTTGAAATGAAATACCTTTCCATGGGGATGACCAATTCCTACCAAATTGCCCCCGGGGAAGGCGCCAACATCGTGCGGATAGGCACGAAGATATTTGGGGAAAGGGATTATTAAATGATTTAACGCCTAGACTTGTATTTTAAGCTTGACAATGTTATAATACTTTATCTAAGCGAAAGGTAACTAACTAAGTGGGTTTTGTCCCACTTTTTTAATTATTAATATGGGGAGTTTCAATCTGAGATGAAGAGTGATTTTATACTGGCCATCACTCAACTTTCGGCAGAGAAGAACTTGCCTAAGGAAGTAGTCCTCTCGGCGGTAGAGGCAGCTTTGGCATCTGCCTACCGGAAGGATAGTTTTGCCCTTAACCAGAATGTCTCGGTTAAGATTAATTCCAATAGCGGCCGGGTTGAGGTGTGGGTAGAGAAAACTGTTGTTGAACAGCCGTCAGATAGCCGCTTTGAGATATCGCCAGCTGAGGCGCACAAAATCAAGTCCGATGCCGAAATTGGCGATGCCGTTATGGTAGAGGCCACCCCACAAAATGCCGGGCGCATCGCCGCACAGACCGCAAAACAGGTTATCTTGCAGCGCCTTCATGAAGCCGAGCACAGCGCCATACTTGAGGAATATACCGGTAAGGAAGACGACGTCGTCACCGGACTGGTGCAACGTATTGAACCCGGGCAGGCCTTTATCGACCTGGGCAGAACCGAGGCAATATTACCTGCGTCAGAGCAGGTGCGCAATGAAAGATACCGGGTGGGACAGCGTCTTAAAGTCTGTATCCTGCAAGTGATGCTGACCAACAAAGGACCACGGGTAGTAGTATCACGCTCTCACCCAACTTTACTCCGCCGCCTGCTGGAACTGGAGGTTCCCGAGGTTTATAACGGTTCAGTAGAGATAAAATCAATTGCCCGTGAAGCTGGCCACCGAAGTAAAGTAGCAGTCGCGGCGCGCCAGGAAGGCATTGACCCGGTCGGCTGCTGCGTTGGACTCCGCGGCATCAGAATACAGAATATCGTCAACGAGCTGAACGGGGAAAAGATAGACGTCATTACGTGGAGTCCGGATGCCACCGTCTTTATTACCAATGCTCTCAGCCCGGCCCAGATATTAAGGGTTGAACTCAGCGAGATGGAAAAAATCGCCACGGTAATCGTCCCGGATAGACAGCTCTCATTAGCGATTGGTAAAGAAGGGCAAAATGCCAGGCTGGCCGCCAAACTAACGGGATGGCGAATTGACATTAAGAGTGCTTCAGCGGCTGAGGCAGAGAAGGCTGAAGCTAAGCCGCCAGCTGAAGCAGAGGAAAAAGAAGCCGTGTCCGTGGCTGAGACGACTCTCGCGGAAATGCCGGAAATACTCGAGCCAGCTCCAGCACCAGTGGCAGCGCCAGAGGAAGAAGCGGCTGAACCTGCCGAACCATTACCAACTGCGGAAGAGGTATTAGCCCAGCCACCCGCTTTCCTTGAACCCGCATTAACGGGAAGCAAATCTGGGCTCCGGTTTGCCGAGGACATTCTGGCTCACAGGCCGGATAAGGTGGGAGATAAAAAGAAGAAGAAAAAGAAAGTAAGCTATGGCAAGGAAAACGCTGTTGACGGTATCAGGCTGAAGAAACGGCGCCAAGACGCAGAATTGCCTGATGAAGATGAAGAATACTAGTTCCCATTCGGTTAATATTAAGCACATACCCCAGCGTACTTGCCTGGCCTGCCGGCAGGTAAAGGCAAAACGGGAATTAATCCGCCTGGTACATACGCCCGATGGCAATATAGAGATTGATACCGGCGGGAAGAAAGCGGGACGTGGTGCTTATTTATGCCCGGTGCGGGAATGCTGGGAGATTGGACTAAAAGGTAACCGCCTGGAGCACGCCTTGCAAACTCATCTCGGGCAAGAAAACAGGGAACAGCTTATCCAGCAGGCCAGAGAAATACTAAAAGGAGCCAGTTAGTGGCACAGGTAAGTAAACCAGATAATGCCGCTGAGTCCACTGCCGAGAAAAGCGGTAAGCAGCCAGCAACTGCCAAAGCACAACAGATTGAACTATCTCATTCAGTGAGCGTGAGGCAGCTGGCTGACCTTCTGCAAATTAGCGCCGTTGAGATAATTAAACAACTGATGAGAAAAGGCGTCATGGCCAATATTAACCAGGTCATTGATTATGAGACCGCAGCCGCCGTGGCGGCTGATTGTGGTTATGAAGCGCGCCTGAAGCCTCGGACAGCGCCAAGGTCGGCTACCACCCCAAGTGAGAGAGAAAAGCGCCAGCGGCTCCAGAGTGAGGAACCGGGCAATCTGCAGCCACGCCCTCCGGTAGTTACCGTTATGGGACATGTTAATCACGGGAAGACCAGATTGCTTGATGCCATCCGACAAACCAATGTCATGGCTACCGAAGCCGGCGGTATTACCCAGCATATCGGTGCCTATCAGGTAAAAGTTGATGGGCAAAAAATTACCTTCCTGGATACTCCCGGTCATGAAGCTTTCACCGCAATGCGAGCCCATGGCGCCCATATAACCGACATAACCATCCTGGTCGTAGCCGCCGACGATGGGGTGATGCCCCAAACCCTGGAAGCGATAGACCATGCCCGTGCTGCCGGCGTGCCCATCGTAGTTGCTATTAATAAGATTGATAAGTCTGATGCTAACCCGGAACTGGTCAAACAGCAGTTATCTGACGCTGGTTTGCTCATTGAGGAATGGGGAGGCGACACCGTCTGCATTGCGATTTCGGCTAAAGAGAAGACAGGCATCACCGAACTGCTGGAAAACCTGCTGGTAGTGGCGGAGAT
Organism: uncultured Dehalococcoidaceae bacterium; assembly: GCA_964638295.1. Taxonomy (GTDB): domain Bacteria; phylum Chloroflexota; class Dehalococcoidia; order Dehalococcoidales; family RBG-16-60-22; genus CAZWYS01. The sequence goes on along the minus strand of CAZWYS010000027.1, from coordinate 16,517 downwards.
GGAAGAGCTAAAAGCGAACCCCTCCCGCCCGGCCACCGGAGTAGTTATTGAAGCTGAGCTGGATAAATCCAGAGGACCGTTGGCTACTGTGCTGGTCAACAATGGAACCCTGAAGCTGGGTGATACCATCGTCGTCGGTAACACCTGGGGCAGGGTAAGAGCCATGTTTAACGCTGTTGGCAAGCAGGTGAAGAAAGCCGGGCCAGCCAGTCCGGTTGAGATTCTTGGCTTAAGCCGCGTACCACAGGTCGGGGATGCCCTGACCGCAGTGACCAGCGAACATCAAGCCCAGGCTTTCCTGGAAAAGCTCAAGGCGGAGACAAGACAAAAGGCGGCTGCCTCCCGGTCAGTGAGCCTGAATAACCTCTACGACCAGATAAGCGCCGGGCAGGTAAAAGGGCTTAATGTTATCCTCAAGACCGATGTTCAAGGTAGCCTAGAACCGATAAGAAGTTCGCTGGAACGCGTGGGCCCAGAGGAAGTCCAGGTCAGGATTGTACATAGCGGCACCGGCAATATTACCGAGAGTGACGTTATGCTGGCCACTGCTTCCAAGGGGCTGGTCATTGGTTTTAGCGTCAGTACCGAGGAAGGAGCCCGGCGGTTAGCTAATACGGAAGGAATAGACATACGTCACTATGATGTTATTTATAACTTGATTGACGATGTAGACAAGGCACTCAAAGGCTTGCTCGAGCCCACATACACCGAGATTATTGAGGGGCAGGTTGAAGTACGGGCTGTTTTCTCAGCTACCAAGGGAATTAAGGTAGCTGGTGTCTACGTTACCGAGGGCAAGGTAAGCCGCAATGCCTCGGTCAGGGTGCGCCGTGGAGAAGAAATAGTACATGAATCTACCATCAACAGTTTGAGGCGTTTCAAGGATGATGTCAAAGAAGTAAGCACCGGCTACGAGTGTGGTGTTGGCGTCAAGGACTTCAACGAGTTTCAAGTTGGTGATATACTTGAACTCTTCAGAATGGAGAAAGCTACCTAGCCGATAATAACTGCCCTCCAGGAGATGATAGCTATGTCACATCGGATTGAGCGAGTAAATAATCTCATTCGTCAGGAAATCAGCGAACTACTTAAGCGCCAAGTCAAAGACCCCCGACTTGGTACTTTTATTGCTGTCACCGAGGTCTCCACCTCCCCCGACCTCAGATATGCCAAAGTATTTGTTAGCAGCCTCAGCAGCGAAGAAGAAAAACAAGCGACCATTAGCGCACTTACCGGAGCGTCACGTTTCTTCCGCAAAGAGCTGGCTAAAAATTTGAGGCTACGGCGTATGCCCGAGTTAAGCTTTCACTGGGATGATTCCATCGAGCGCGGTGACCATATCATGCAGCTAATCGACCAGATAAGTACCCAGGACCACTGAAAACCTCGCTACCGTTGCTTTACGCAGGATTTGTAATCAGCTAGAAGCGGAACACCTTAGAGTCCATCAATACATTCCTTAAACCGTAATTGTAACTCAGGAGGACAATATTATGATAAGATGGATGACCATTGTTATCCTGGCTGGTTCAGGTATTGCCCTATTCCTTCTCTTCTTTAATACTGACGCTCAATTGAACATGGTCAAAGCAGAGCACAAATCTACGCAGCAAACCTTGAGTTTAACCAGAACAGAGCTTGACTCCACAAAGATAGAGCTGGAATCAACAGAGGCAGAGCTTGACTCCACGAAGATAGAGCTGGAATCAACCAGGGAAAACTTGAATTTAGCCGTGCAAGAATTGGAATCAACAAGCACCAACCTTGATGTAACCACGACGGAGCTACAGTCAACCAAGGAGGAATTAACTTCGGTAGAAAAAGAGCTAGCCTCCAAATTGGATAGCCTCAGTATTATGCAGACCGAATTAGATGGTACGAAAGACCAGCTAAATGATTTGGAGATTAGCTATGAAGGGTTGCTGTCCGGACATGGTTATACCATTAAAGACCCCACTTATAATGAAATGATGGACTTTTTGAAGGCTGATGACACGGATAAAGCTGAATACATAAAGGATAAATACGTGTGCACCGGGTTTGCTACGGACTTGTGCAATAATGCCGAGGAAGAAGGTATTCGCTGTGCCTATGTTACCATCAAGTTCCCGGAAGGAGTCGGGCACACGATTGTCGCTTTTGACACCATAGATAAAGGTTTAACTTATATTGAGCCGCAGCATGATGATTTGGTTAGAGTCGAAATAGGCAAACCTTTCTACGAATGTATTGTGCCCAAGCCTGGCTACCTTTACGAAAAGCCAGACCATGATGATACCATTGAGGAAGTGCTTATTGCCTGGTAAAAATAAGTGGCGCGAACGACTCCTCTCGGTATAAAATTAAAAACCTCAGGTTAGGAAAATCTGAGATAAGAGCTGACCATGGACGGTATATTAAATATAAACAAGCCCTGGGGTAAGACCTCTTTCAGCATTGTCGCCACGGTAAGAAGGCTGAGCGGCGAGCGGCGCGTCGGGCATGCCGGCACCCTTGACCCGATGGCTACCGGCGTTTTACCGGTTTGCCTCGGACAGGGAACGCGGGTTATTGAGTTTCTGGCAGACACCACCAAGACCTATCACGCTCAGATTGAACTCGGCGTGGCTACCGATACCTACGATGCCAGCGGCAAGGTTACCCGAAAAGAAGACCCTTCTGGCATCAGCCGCAAACAAGTAGCGGAGGCGCTGGTTCCCTTTCGGGGTTTAACCCAGCAGACCCCGCCAATGTACAGTGCCGTGAAGTATCATGGCCAGCGACTTTACCAGCTGGCACGGGCGGGCATCAGTGTTGAGCGGAAAAGTCGACCGACCAAAATTTACAATCTGGAGATGATAGACTGGCAGCCGCCGGTTGTCACCGTAGATGTAGAGTGCGGCAAGGGCACCTACATCCGTTCACTGGCTCATGACCTGGGACAAGCCCTGGGTTGCGGCGCTCACTTAAAAAGTCTGGTCCGCTTAAGCTACGGACCTTTTAACATTAAGACCGCAGTCTCCATGCCCCAGCTTGAGGACGCCTTCCAACATGGTTACTGGCAATACTTTGTCCACCCCATAGATACGGTGCTTCTACACTGGAGGGCAATGGTGGTTGATGATGCCTCTGAAGAGACGATAAGAAAGGGTGCCTCCCTCGCCCCGGAGAGTGCTGACAGTCGTGGTATAGCTGATTACCCCGAACGATACCCACCTGCGGGCGCTCCCGCTGGAACTCTCTGCCGTACTTATACCCTTGACGGCAGCTTTTTAGGCGTGCTGCGCTTTGACTCGGAAAAAGGGCGATGGCAACCGGATAAAGTTTTCCAGTCATGAAAACAATAGCAATTCATTCTCGTTCTGCCGAATTTCCCCGGCACGGAATTAATCAGAAACCTTGACAGCCTGCACATAATAAAGTATAGTGTCAAGCGGTGCCAGACAGAGGCACTGCTAAGTTGCTAGGCTGTTACTTCAACTGTAGAGCGAAAAGGGGGATAAACTAAATATGGGCAAGATAAATGTAGCCATAATAGGTGCTGGTAACTGCTGTTCGTCATTTGTCCAGGGTGTTCATTACTACAATAACGCCAAAGAAAATGAATTCGTACCCGGGCTGATGCACGTTAATCTGGGAGGCTACCATATCAGCGACATCAATTTCGTCGCTGCTTTTGATATTGACAAAAATAAAGTTGGCAAGGACCTTGCGGAGGCAATTTTTACTCTGCCCAATAACACTTTTAAATTTTGCGACGTACCAGCTACCGGCGTCATCGTTCAGCGAGGTATGACCCACGACGGTTTGGGCAAGTACCTATCTCAAATAATACAGAAGGCGCCTGGACCAACGGCGGATATAGTCTCCATTCTCAAGGAAACCAAAACTGACGTTGTGATTAACTATTTACCCGTCGGCAGTGAAGAAGCGACCAAATGGTATATTGAGCAGGTGCTGGCGGCTGGCTGCGGTTTAGTCAACTGCATTCCGGTTTTTATCGCCCGCGAGAAGTACTGGCAGAAACGCTTCGCCGAAAGGGGACTCCCGGTAATCGGCGACGACATAAAATCTCAGGTTGGCGCCACCATTACTCATCGCGTCCTTACCCGGCTGTTCAGAGACCGCGGCGTCAAGCTGGAGCGAACCTATCAAATGAACTTCGGCGGCAATACTGATTTCTACAACATGCTGGAGCGAGAGCGACTTGAGTCTAAGAAGATATCTAAAACCTCTGCGGTTACCTCCCAGCTAGATTACAAACTCAACCCTGATGACATCCATGTTGGCCCCAGTGATTACGTGCCCTGGCTTAAAGACCGCAAGTTTTGCTATATCAAGATGGAAGGACGAACCTTTGGTGATGTTCCCCTGGACCTGGAGATGAAACTCGAGGTGTGGGATAGTCCTAACTCGGCAGGGGTGGTTATTGATGCCGTAAGGTGCTGCAAGCTGGCCCTAGACCGTGGCTTGAAAGGGGAACTGGTAGCTCCGTCATCCTATTTCATGAAGTCGCCACCTGTGCAATACACCGATGACGAAGCTCACCGGATGGTCGAAGACTTCATCGTTGCTAGCCAGCAAGCTGCCAAGCAAAAGCCAGCCAAGTAATTTTCCGGGAGGTTTCAAAACGACTATACATGAAAATAGCATTAGTCTCCCCCTATGACTTTGCCTACCCCGGGGGTGTCTGTAATCATATTTCGTGTCTGGAGCGGTATTTTACCCGGCTAGGGCACGAAGTGAAGATAATCGCCCCCGCCTCAAAAGCCGTTTCAACTTTCGGCGACCGATTTATACCCATAGGCAAACCCCGGCCGCTCCCGGTCAGCGGTTCTATTGCCCGCATCACCTTGTCCCCCTGGCTCTCATCCCGAGTAAAACCAGTACTTGAGCGGGAAAAATTTGATATCTGTCACTTCCACGAACCTCTAATGCCAATGCTGTGCACTACCGTGCTCCGCCTATCAGAGGCACCGAATGTAGGCACCTTTCACGCTTCTGGCGGTAAGCCCTGGTACAGCTTTGGCACACCAGTTGGCAAGATAATCCTGAAAAAATGGGTCGCAAAGTTAGATGGCAAAATTGCCGTCTCTGAGCCCGCCAGAGAATACGTGAATAATCATTTTCCCGGCGACTATACTATTATCCCCAACGGTGTCGATGCGAAACATTTCTCCCCCACCACACCACCAATTGAAGAGTTCGCTGACGGGAAGCTGAATATCCTGTTTATTGGCCGCCTGGAGAAACGAAAAGGGCTGGACTATCTACTTGAAGCTTACCGGCAGGTCAAGCAGGAAATCCCCAACTCACGCCTTATCGTCGTTGGCCCTGGCATTAGATTGCGGCATAAATATGAAAAGCGAGTTATGCGCAACGGCCTAAGGGACGTTGTATTTATTGGCTATGCCTCCTATCGCGATTTGCCCAGATATTACCGGACAGCCCATATTGTCTGCTCCCCGGCCACCGGGAGGGAAAGTTTTGGTATCATTTTGCTTGAAGCGATGGCAGCCGGTAGGCCAGTCGTCGCTTCAGATATAGAAGGTTACAACCGAGTAGTAACTCACGGCTCTGAAGGATTGCTGGTGCCATCCAAAAATGCGGAAAAACTGGCTCAGGCCCTGATTTCCCTGATGACTGATGAAACTCTTCGCCAACAGATGGGAGAGAACGGGAGACTTAAAGCTTTAGATTATGACTGGGAAATCATTGCCCAGAGAGTGGTGGATTATTACCTCAGCGTGCTGAATGGACCACGAAGAAAAGAAGAAACTAAAGAGACCAGGGCGATTTTGGTTTAAATCATGGATGATTTGATTAATATTGCTTCGGGAAAATAACGACCAATGTCAAATTTGGCTGAAGTTCGCAGCTCTGCCGCCAATTACATTACCCGGCCAGTAGTACGGCTTCTGGCGAAGACGTCAATAACCCCGAACGCGGTAACCTGTTTCGGTCTTCTGTTGACGGTTGGGGCGGCGGCACTTATTGCCACCGGACACCTTTTTGCCGCCGGCTTCGTGGTATTGGTCGCCGGTCTTTTTGATTTACTGGACGGAGCCCTGGCACGCCTCACCAACCAGACCACCCGCTTTGGCGCTGTCCTTGATTCAACGATTGACCGCCTGGCTGAAGCAGCCTTATTACTGGGCATCCTGATATTCTACGCCAGAGAACAGTCAACTCTGGGAATTCTGCTGGTTGGCGTTGCCCTGCCCAGCTCACTGCTGGTAAGCTATATCAGAGCCAGGGCAGAAACCGCCGGTGTCAATTGCCAGGTGGGATTATTTACCCGAACCGAGAGGGTCATTGTTCTGGCGCTGGGCCTTTTACTGAGCCAGATTGATTACGCCCTGGTTACTGCCCTGGGCATCATAGCCTTATTTAGTCTGCTCACAGTTGGGCAGAGGTTACTTTATGTGTGGCAACAAATGAAGCCTGATTAATCTTGAATTCACACTTAACTTACAGGAGGAATTAATGCCAGTTATTGCAGTCATTGGAGCTCAATGGGGAGACGAGGGAAAAGGTAAAATAGTTGATATGCTGGCTGAGGAAGCAAATGTTATCGTGCGCTTTTCCGGCGGTGATAACGCCGGACACACGGTGGTTAACCAGTATGGCGAGTTTAAGCTGCACCTTGTTCCCTCCGGCATTTTCTCGCCACGGGCTACGACTATTATCAGTAATGGGGTGGTGATAAACCCCGGCACGTTGCTTGATGAGATAGACCAGCTCAATCAGCGCGGTGTAGATACCTCCCGGCTCTTCATCAGCGATCGTGCTCATCTGGTCATGCCCTACCACCTCCTCCTTGACGGTCTGGAAGAAGAAGTACGGGGAGGAAAGGCAATCGGCACCACGCGTAAGGGTATCGGCCCGGCTTTTGCCGATAAAACTGCCAGATTAGGCATCAGAACCAACGACCTTCTGGACAAAGAAATACTGCAGGAACGCCTTCACTTTATCCTCAACTACAAAAACACCATCTTAACCAAAGTCCACGGGGTAAGCCCTCTATCTGAGGATGAGGTATATACTCAGTATTATCAATACGGTCAGCGGCTGTCCCGGCATATTTGTGATACCTCCATACTGATTGAGCAGGCGCTGGACCGGGGAGAGACGGTTCTCCTGGAAGGCGCCCAGGGGACTTTGCTTGACCCTGATTTTGGTACCTACCCTTATGCCACCTCGTCCTCACCCCTGGCCGGAGGAGGCTGCCTGGGTGCTGGCTTGGGACCCACCCGGATTAACCACATTTTGGGCATATTCAAGGCCTACTGCACCCGGGTTGGTGGTGGCCCAATGCCTTCTGAACTCAAAGATGAAGTTGGTAACCTGATTCGGGAGCAAGGTCACGAGTATGGAACTACTACTGGCAGACCACGCCGCTGTGGCTGGTTTGACGCCATTGCTGCCCGATTTAGCGCGCGCATTAACGGCTTTACCCGGGTAGCCATCACCCGCCTTGATGTTCTTGACACCTTACCCCAGTTAAAGATATGCGTCGGCTATAAACTGGATGGACAGACGATTGATTATTTCCCGGCGAATGCGGCTACCTTAGATAAGTGCCAGCCCATCTATGAGGAGCTACCCGGCTGGCAGATTCCTATCAGTGATATTCGCCAATTCGACCAGTTGCCGTCGGAAGCACGCCAGTATGTAGCCAGGTTGGAAGAACTAATTTCCTGCCCGGTCAGCATCATATCAGTGGGCATGAGGCGGGAGCAAACCATATGGAAGATGCCTCTCTCACCATAACTATTGAGCAGGGTAAAAAGGAGGATTGTCTGGAGATGGAAAGAAAGGAACCTTACGCCACGCCGGATGAATTTAACCAGCGCGTTATACGTTACCGGGACATCCCTCTCGTCGAGCTGGTCCCCAACGGCAAAGCCCATATCTTATCTTCGGAACGGATGACGGTTATTTTTGTCAACCTCGCGCCCAATGCCGTCGTTCCGGTGCACAAACACGAGCCGGAACAAATCATGATGGTGATGGAAGGCGAGTGCGACCAGATAGCTGACGGCAAACTATATCACCTGAAAGAGGGCGATGTCGTTATCTACCCGTCCAATGCCGAACACGGCACCTACGTTTCCGAGAAGGGCTTACGCACCATAGAGGTCTTCGCCCCGGTAAGGCAGGACTACATGGCCAAACTGGAAGCGGTGAAGAAAGAGTTGGGAAAATAATCTTATTCCCGACTTCTTATTTCCCCGCTATTATCCTGTAATTTCTCCTGGTCAGGTAATCCCCCAGGAGCATTGAAGTTACAATCACCAGAGGTATTGATACCAATAGCCTGATGGCGGTAAACTTCACCCCCAGAAAAGAGGCTTCAAATATCGTCATCGGCACCCGGCAGATTGCCACCGCCCCGATGTAGGTAAAGATAACACTGAGCTTCGCCCCCTTACTGTATAGAGAGTACGCCACCGGGAAGCCGACATACAGCCCGCCAAGGGTGGTGCCGGAAAGCAGTATCGCCCAGAGGTAGCCTCTGGCACCGGACTCCTCACCAAAATGCCTTTCAATCGTCTCTCGCTTGACCCATACCTCAAAAAGACCTATCAGGATGAAGGCGCCGGGCAATAGCTTGAGCATCTCTGCGGAAAATGAAGCAGAATTATGGGCGATTTTCTCTCCCGGGCCAAACTCCAGCAGCAAGGAAGCAATTAAGAAAAGAACATAGCCTGAAATGCCAGCGATTTTGATAATATCATTCCGCTTCATCAAAAAATCTCCCCGAAGGCAAGACCTATCACCACCGTGACAACGAGGGCAATAAACAGGCTCATTACGTTTCTAATCACGGTTACCCTTATGCCAAAATACGCTTTTTCTACGGGGGCAGTCAGTATACCCACCATCATTAGAGTAGTGGTGAAAGCAGCCAGGACCATGTAAGCCACGCCTTTGTCCAGTAATATGCCGGCCAGGGGAAAGGCGATGAAACCGGGCAATATCGTTATCGAACCAAAGAAGGAAGCAATAGCAACGCCAGTGAATTTATTATCAGCGCCGAGGTAATTGGAAATGACTTTATCTGGAATGAGGAACAAAATGATTGAGACCAGAATTATCATGGTCAGGAAGGCGGGGAGAATCATCATAAATCTCCTGGCGGCTATTTTGACCGCCCGGAGCGTTTTCTCACGGCTGAAAATCAAAGAGACTAATAGAGCTAACCCGGCGACGATATATAAATACATCTTATCTCATTAATGCGTAACATGGTGAGGAGTAGCCACCCAAAGGACACCGGGAATTATCTTGCTGTATTACCAAATCATAACGAGTTAAGCGGTTAACACCCCGATTGGACACGAGCCAGACAAATCTTATTGCTATACCGGCAGGTCAATAGTGTAGTTTTTCAGCGTTTCTCTGATAATCGCCGCCGTCTTTTCGTCCGGCTCGGTAAGAGGCAGGCGCGGCTTACCCACTCTGAAACCGACTTGATTTACGGCATACTTTACCGGAATCGGGTTGGAGATAATAAACAGGGCATCCACCAGAGGCAGCAGCCGGCGGTGAATCTCAGCCGCTTCCTCAATCTTACCACTGACAAAACTATCAATCATCTGCTTAATCTGCTTGCCTACCAGATGGGAGGCAACGCTGATGATACCGTAGCCACCTATCGCCAGTATCGGGAAGGTATCGCTATCATTGCCACTCCAGACGATAAAATCCTTTCCGGCACCGCTGATAATCCTGGCAATTTGTTCCAGATTACCACTGGCTTCCTTGACGCCGATGATATTGTCTACCTGGCTCAGCCGGATAGTTGTCTCGGCGGTCATATTGACCACGTGGCGTGATGGCACATTATAGAGGATACAGGGTAAACTGGTGCTCTCGGCGATGGTCTTGAAGTGCTGGTACAAGCCTTCCTGAGTCGGTTTATTGTAGTAGGGAACCACCAGCAGGCAGGCGTCAACCCCGATTTTCTCCGCCTCTCTGGTCGCTTCCACGGCTTCCGCCGTGCTATTACTGCCGGTTCCAGCAATAACGCAACCCTTTTCGCCCACGGTATCTTTTACCTCGGTGAACAGGCGAAGCTCTTCCTCACGAAGAAGGGTCGGCGACTCCCCGGTAGTACCAACAACCAGAACCCCGTCGCTCCCCGAGTTGATTAAGGCCAGAGCCAGCTTTTTCGCTTGCTCATAGTCAACCTCACCCTTCTCACCAAACGGCGTTACCATAGCGGTTAGTAATCTGCCCAGCTTTTTCATTTTGCTACCTCCCGTGGTTTTATCCAGTCTCTTTTAACCATTTCCTCAGCAATCTGGACTGCATTTAGCGCCGCTCCCTTCCGCAGGTTGTCAGCGACTATCCACATGACCAGACCGTTGGGATGAGAAGTATCACGACGAATCCGACCGACAAACACTTCATCAGCGCCGGCTGCTGCCCAGGCCTGAGGATAAAGGCTTATCGCCGTATCATCCAGTATCTTGACTCCGGGAGCTTGGGCAAGGATACGCTCTGCCTCATCGGGCAGCATGGGAGAAGAAAATTCCACGTGTACCGCCTCACTGTGCGAGATAAACACCGGGACTCTTACACAGGTAGCTGAAATGGCAATATCACCAGCATGCATTATTTTCCTGGTCTCTTCCACCATTTTCCACTCTTCTTTGGTATAGCCATCATCCAGAAACACGTCTATCTCCGGCAATACATTGAAGGCTATCTGGTGGGGGTAAACATGGGGAATCGTTGTCTGTCCCTCCAGCACCTGCTTGCTCTGCACGGTTAGTTCTTCAATTGCCGCTGAGCCAGTGCCTGATACTGACTGGTAAGTAGCCACCACAATGCGTTTGATTGGGTTAACTTTATGTAAAGGATACAGGGCAACCACCATTTGAATCGTCGAGCAGTTCGGATTGGCAATAATCCCCTTATGCCACTTGATATCTTCGGGATTGATTTCAGGCACTACCAGTGGCACTGAAGGCTCCGTTCGAAAAGCAGCGCTATTATCAACAACCACCGCTCCCGATTGTGCCGCTATCGGTGAAAAGTGACGGCTAATCTCGGCACCGGCCGAAAAAAGGGCAATTTCTATCCCTTCAAATGACTCGGGAGTTGTCTCTTGGACTTCAATCTCCTGCTCTTTAACAACTAATTTCCTGCCTGCGGAACGGTCAGAGGCAAAAAGACTTATGGAGTTCATCGGGAAATTACGCTGTACCAGTGTTTTAATGAACTCCTGCCCGACAAGCCCGGTAGCACCAACAATAGCTACCGCAAAATCTTTCATTGTCCCCCTCATAAACCAAGTAAAGTATCCAGACCGTAAACCAGTCCCTTGCGTTTAACCACTTCCTTAACCGCTCGCATAACCCCCGGCATATAGCATTCCCGATTTATAGTATCATGGCGTATGCTCAGGGTTTGTCCCGGTCCACCCAGTATCACCTCCTGGTGCGCCATAAGACCGGGCAGGCGTACGCTATGAATGGTTACTCCTTCCACCGGCTGCCCGCGACTCCCGGCGGGCTTCCCCGACGGCTGAAGAAATGGCTCACCCCGGCCTTTTGCCATCGCCCTGGCCGTAGCCAGAGCCGTCCCGGAAGGAGCGTCAGCCTTCTGGTAGTGATGCAGCTCAATAACTTCAGCATAATCAAGGTATTTGGCGGCTATCTTGGCCAGGTGCATCATGAGAATAGCACCGAGAGCAAAGTTTGGTGCGACTACGGCACCAACCTTATTTTCCTTGGCCAGGCGGTCAATCTCCTTGAGGTCGTCGGCAGTTAGCCCGGTGGTTCCTATCACCAGGTTAACCCCGCACCCGGCAGCAACACGTACTGCCGACATAGCCGCCTGAGCAATAGTAAAATCTACCAGCACATCGGGTCGGCAACTATTAAGGATATGAGCCAGGTCAGCAGAAGCGGGAACCGAGCCCGAGCCATCAGGCAGAGCCAGGGAGTCCCCGGCAATCTTCAGGTCTACCACGCCGACCAACCGCATCTCGGGCTCACGGCATACGGCTTTAACCACCTCCTGCCCCACCCTACCCAGTGCCCCCTGAACTGCTACCTTTATTGGCTCCATAGCTCAACCTCTCATAAGAGGACTGAAACGCTGCTTCTAGCGCCCCCTGAAAGTACCTCTGGGCGAATCCGGTTTATTTCTGGGCGGGTAGCGTCGCTGGCGCGAGTCATCGCCACTCCTTCTAAACGGGCGGCTGGCACCACGCGAATCATCTGCCCCGGCGCCAGATACTTCAGAAGACTTTTCAAACACTGCCCGCCGGGACAGATTCACCCTGCCCATGTTGTCAATGTTGATTGCTTTAACCGTAACCTCATCACCCACTTTAACCACATCTTCAACCGTGGCTACCCGGTAGTCAGCCAGCTCACTGATGTGAACCAGCCCCTCTTTACCCGGGAGTACCTCCACCATGGCACCGAAGTCAAATATGCGCGTTACCTTTCCCGTATAGGTATTGCCAATCTCTACCTCTTTGGTCAGACTTTCGATGATTTCAATGGCGCGGCGGGCTGACTCCTCATCGGGTGAGCCGATAAGTACCGTACCACTATTATCAATGTCAATCGTTGTCTTCGTTTCCTCAGTAATTGACCTGATGGTTTTGCCGCCAGCGCCTATGATGCTGCCAATCTTTCCCGGGTCAATCGTAATTTTATGCACCCGCGGCGCATAGTGGCTGACTTCAGGTCGGCTGGAACTGAGGGTCTGGTTCATCTTATCCAGAATAAACGAACGGGCTTCCCGGCTCTGGCTTATTGCCTTTTCCAGAATTTCCGGACTGACCCCCCTGAGCTTAATGTCCATCTGGAGCGCGGTAACGCCCTCGCTGGTCCCGGCTATCTTAAAGTCCATATCGCCGTAAGCATCCTCCAGGCCCTCAATATCGGTTAAAACGGTATATTCACCACCGTCACCGGTGACCAGACCCATCGCCACCCCGGCGACAGCCGTCTTTATCGGTATGCCGGCATCCATCAAGCACAGGCTGCTGGCGCAAACACTGGCCATGGAAGTGCTGCCGCTGGAACTCAAAACTTCTGAAACGAGGCGGATGGTATAGGGGAAATCCTCGTCTTTAGGCAGCACTGGCACCAGGGCTCGCTCTGCCAGCGCTCCGTGCCCGATCTCCCGACGGCCCGGCGAACCTAAACGTTTCACCTCACCGCTGGAAAAAGGAGGAAAATTATAATGGTGCATGAAACGCTTCGTCGCCTCAATGCCCAAGCCGTCAAGTTGCTGCTCTTGCCGGGTAGAACCCAGGGTAGCAATGGTCAGTACCTGCGTTTGACCGCGACTGAAAAGCGCTGAGCCATGGGTCCGCGGTAGCAGTCCCACCTCACAGCCAATCGGACGCACCTCGTTCAGGGCACGTCCGTTGAGGCGTCGCCCGGCTAGAATGCTGCCTCTTACTTCGGCCTTAGCCTTGGCTTCAAAGGCAGCCAGTATATCTGGCTCGGCGAATGTCTCTCCCAGACTGACCACGAGCTCATTCTTCAGCCCAGCAAGCTCTTGCTCACGTTTTGATTTGTCTGGCTGTCCCAGTGCCCGGGTAAGTTTATCCCCGAGGGCTGCCGATACGGCAGAAGCTAACTCAGAGTTCATCTCCCGGCCGGGAGCTTCTGCTTTCGGTTTACCACAGGCCGCTTGAAGCTGTTCCTGAAGCTTGATAATAGCCTGATTTGCCTCATGCCCAAACTGGATTGCCCGGGGAATAACATCTTCCGGGACCTCTCTGGCCCCGGCTTCTACCATGACAATCGCTTCCCTGGTGCTGACCACAACCAGGTTAAGCTGGCTCTCTTCAAGCTGCACCAGGGCTGGATTTAACACCAGCTCATTATTGATATAGCCAATGTGGATAGCGCTCACCGGACCATAAAAGGGGACTTCCGATATTGACAGCGCTGCCGAACCACCGATTACGGCTAAAATGTCGGGGTCATTTTCCTGGTCAACGGAAAGAACAGTAGCGATAATCTGGATATCATTACGCCATTCCTTGGGTAAAAGCGGCCGCAATGGGCGGTCAACCAGACGGCAAGCCAAGATTGCTTCCTGGGTGGGGCGTCCCTCCCTCCGGATAAAGCCCCCCGGGATTTTGCCTGCCGCATACAGTCTCTCTTCATAGTCAACAGTTAAGGGTAGAAAGTCCACCCCCTCCCGTGGCTCACTGCTGACACCAACGGTAACCAGAACTACGGCGTCGCCGTACTGAACGGTCACCGCGCCACTCGCCTGTCCAGCGAATTTGCCTGTTTCAATGGTAAGCTTCCTACCACCGACTTCACATTCAAAAGATTGCGATTTTAACAATATCTTCTCCTACTAAAACCTTACTTACGTAAACCAAGCTGTTTAATCAGCTTATTATATCGACCAACATCCTCCCGACTCAGATAATTGAGCAGCCTTCTTCTCTGCCCAACCAGCTTGAGCAGGCCCCGCTGCGTGTGATAATCATGACGGTTAGCCGTCATATGGCTGGTCAGCTGCTTTATGCGCTCGGTAAGCAGCGCTACCTGCACCTCAGCTGAACCGGTGTCTTTGTCATGAGCCTGATATTTACTCACAACTTCTTGCTTCTTCTCTTTCTCCAAATTACACCTCTTTCCCTCACCACGGAACTACGTTAGAAATCAAGAAATTATAACATATATGGTGAATATATGTAAATTGGTGCCGGCATCGCTTGGTGACACAAGCCCGAAAAGACGAACTAACAGCGGTGCTTATCGGTCATTAAAGCCGGGCTTACTGAAATTTGACAAAACTTCCGTGCGTATTTTATAATTTTTGTTAGAGATGAAATACTCTTACTACTTTCTTGAGACTAACTCCTTCTAGAAACAAAAAGGGAGAATTGTTCCCCTTTTTTCATGCCGCAAACGCTCAATTCGTACCTTTAAAAGTAATAAAAGTAAATCCTCAGTAACCCAAAAAGGAGGTATTATGGAGCTAAGCCGAAGAGATTTCATAAAAGCCTCGGGGGCTGGGATTGGTGGTGTTTTTCTGCTCGGAGCTTTTGACCCCAGTGCAGCCCTTGCTGGTACCCACCAGGTTTTACCCCTTAAAAAGAAGATTGGCGAAAAGTCCACTATTTGCCCTTATGACGGCTCAGGCTGTGGCTTTATCGTCGCTGCCCAGAACGGTAAGGTGGTGAACATTGAAGGCGACCCTGACCACCCCATTAACCGTGGTGGCGCCTGTGCCAAGGGCGCTTCCATGCGGCAGCTCTCTGCCGACAATCCCTGGCGCTTGAGCAAAGTCCTCTACCGGCGTCCCGGCGGGACGGAATGGGAGGAAACAACCTGGGACTGGGCACTGCCCGAGATTGCCCGCCGCCTTAAAGACACCAGGGACGCTTCTTTCATTGAAAGAGACGGCAGCGGTAATCTGGTCAATCGCACTGAAGCCATCGCCAACCTGGGAGGCTCGGCGTTAGACAACGAGGAATGCTACCTCCTGTCAAAACTAAACCGAGCCCTTGGCGTGGTCTATCTGGAGCACCACGCCCGTATATGACATTCCCCCACTGTCGCCAGTTTGGCGGAAACGTTCGGCCGCGGGGCCATGACCAACCATTGGAATGACATTGCCAATAGCGACTGCATTTTTGCCATTGGCTCCAACCCGGCGGAAAATCACCCGGCTTCTTTTGGCCACATCACCGAAGCCAAGGAGAAGGGTGCCAAGCTCATCAGCGTTGACCCAAGGTTCACCAGAACCTCTGCCAAAGCTGACATCTACTGTCCGCTAAGGTCGGGAACAGACATCGCCTTCATTGATGGCATGATTAAATACGTGCTTGATGATATTGAGCACAACCCCGGCGATTACAACCTGACCTACATCAAAGAATACACCAACGCCACGTTTCTCATAAATCCTGATTTCAAAGGACCTGCCGACCTGAAAGGACTATTTTCTGGTTATGCCGGCGATTTTAACGAAACCGATGGCAGTAAAAGAAAATATGATAAATCCAGCTGGCAGTTCCAGCTAGACGAAAAGGGTATCCCCAAAAGGGACATGACCCTTAAGGACCCCAATTGCGTTTTCCAGATTATGAAGCGGCATTTCGTCCGCTACACTCCGGAAAAAGTGAGCGAAATTACCGGCGCTCCGGTGGACACTTTCCGGCAGGTTTGCCAAACTTACGCCGCCACCGGACAGGTAGGTAAGTCAGGAACCATACTTTACGCTATGGGCACCACCCAGCATACTTATGGTGCCCAGAACATCCGCTCCTATTGCATCTTACAGCTCCTCCTCGGCAACATTGGTATCGCCGGTGGTGGCATCAATGCCATGAGAGGCGAGTCCAACGTTCAGGGTTCCACTGACCACTGCCTGCTCTTCCACATCCTCCCCGGCTACCTGAAAGTGCCGATAAATACTGATACTTCGCTTGACAAATACCTGGAGCGGACCACTCCCACCAGCAGTGACCCCAAGAGCGCCAACTGGTGGCAGCACACTCCCAAGTATGTGGTCAGCCTGCTCAAGGCATG
>CAZWYS010000026.1:0-20427 GCA_964638295.1 uncultured Dehalococcoidaceae bacterium | reverse complement strand
CTAATCGTATAAGTGTAAATAATATATTCTTATAATCGAACTATGTCAATATTTAGGATTTTTAACTATTGACATCTTAAAAACAGGTTGCCAAACAATATTTTTAAGTTTATACTATCAACGCCAACCTTGAAAGACAGGCAAGGAGAAAGATGACGAAGAAAAGGAGGCTGCCGCCAATGCTAATCCCAACGATAGTGATGGGGGTGCTTGCCGCCGTCCTGCTCTATATCGGTTACCAGCGGGGGGGCGGGGAACATATCCTGGGGCTAAAGTCGGCGGGGACATTGCTGCTACAGATTGTGCCGCTGCTGATTTTCGCCTTTATTATGGCGGGGATGATTCAAATCCTGGTGCCGCACGAGATAATCTCAAAGTGGGTGGGGGGTGAATCAGGTTTCCGGGGCATCCTGATAGGGTCGGCGATTGGCGGGGTGATGCCGGGGGGGCCTTATGTAAGCTTGCCAATAGTGGCGGGGATGCTGCGGACGGGGGCAGGGGTGGGGACAATGGTGGCGCTGCTCACGGCGTGGTCGCTGATAGCGGTGGGGAGGCTGCCCATGGAGGTGGGGCTGCTGGGGTGGAAATTCACCATGATACGCCTGGCGTGCGTCTTTTTCTTTCCGCCGATTGCGGGTATAATCGCCAATAAAGTCTTTTCAGGGGCTAATATTATTCAACTATAAGTAAATCCCATAAAGGAGGGAGACGATTATGACAACCTATCCATTGATAAACATGATAGCCACCGAGTGTAAGCCGGAGATAGAGGAAAAATTCAATAAGTGGTATGACGAAACACATATTCCCCTGCTGTTCAAGTTCAAGGGGATGAAGAGAGTGACCCGCTACAAGGTATCTGAAAAGACGGAAGGATTTCCCACGTACCTGGCGATATATGAATTTGAGACTAAACAGGCTTACGAAGATTATACCAAGAGTCCCGAACTTGCCGCTGCCAGGGAGGAGATGGGTGAGACATGGAAGGGGGGTGGATGGGAAATAAAGTGGCGGGTGCAGTATGAGACGCTAAAGAGCTGGGAAAAGTAGCCCCGGGATAAGTTGACTTTATTAATATTTATCACTCTCTCTTGCGAGAGAATAAAGGAGTAAAATTGTGCCGATAGTACTCGTTGAAATGTGGGAAGGGCGTACGATTGAGCAAAAGAAACAGCTGGCAAAAGGGATAACCGATTCATTTGTCAAAATCGGCGTTCCGCCGGAAGCATTGCAAATTGTTATCAAAGATAATCCAAAGCACAACTGGGCGGTGGGGGGAAAGCTGGCTTCAGAGTTGAAATGACGCGATGGCTGCTTCGATTACTCTGCTTCACGTAACTTCGCTATCTCGGTAATTAATTTTTCAATTTTGCTGTCTAACTGCCTAATCTCTTCTTTTTTGGCAGTTTCTAGCTCCTCTATTTCGGCATTTAGCTTTTCAAGATTCACCGTCTCTTTTTTTTGGAGTTCGGCTATCTCGTTCTCCAGCGCTTCTATTTTCTGGCGCCTCAATCTCTCGAGTTCCTCTATCTTAATCTCCAGCTGCTCGATACTCTGCTCCTGAAGCTCATGTACCGTTTTCGGCAGATTAGCCTCGGGCTCGCGTTTTAGTTGCTGAAGTTTCTCTGACTCAATTTCCGGCTTCTCTATTTTGTTTACAGGTGGCTTTATCTCCCTCTCCTCCACGATGTTTTTGCTGGCCGGCTGCTCCCTGAGTTCAAACTCGGATTTTATTTTTTCCTGTTCAGTCATCTGTCCAAACTTGCCCGGGGCTGCGAATGGGGCGGCGACTTTCTCCAGAATATTTTCCAGGATACCCTTTTTCTTCAGAGACTGGATGGCTTCTTCATGGCTTGAAATTGAAACCTGCATGGCTCTTTCTATGGCGGGTTGGGTCCGGGTGGGGACTTTTTCGTGAATATCGAGGAGGACTTTAAGGTGAACGGAAGACGCCTGGCTGGTCAGCGCTTCAAGAGTGGCGTCATCCAGACCGGACTCCCGGGCAATGCCGGAAATCTCCTCTCCAAACTGAAATAGTTTTTCAGTGTCATCCAGAGTGCGGGTAACTTCTCCGGTATCATTTTGGTCGGCTTTAGCTTTGACTCTGTTTAAACTATCTTCAATGGTGCTCAAGTTAATCTCAATCGCTCGCTGCGGCTGGCTTCTGGCCAGAGTACGCAGAACATTTTCCCGCCGACTCATGGATATGGCTTTAGCCTGAGTGACAGCTGGTCGGGCTTCCTCCGGGGCAGAATCCCATACTCTATCTAAAGCGGAAAGATGCTTTGAAGTGGCCAGGGCTATCACCTCAGACATGTTGTCGGAGATACCCTGTCGGCCGGTGGCGCCGGCTTCTTCGGTGGCGGTAGCCAGAAAGACATCATAGCCATCGGTGGCCTGTTTTACCGCCTTTGCCTTATTTCCGGCGGCCATAACCAGGGATTCAGCCAGCCTTTCTTCGGCATACTCAAGGGCTTTCTTTGCCTTAGCCTCGGGCTTGAAAGCGAAAAACATGCCTATCTTTTTACCCCAGATGTCAATGAAGTAGAAGGGGCTGTCAGGCGTAATGCCCGGTTCCGGTAACTCCTCTTCCTGAGCATAGGCAGTGCCACCAAACAGGAGCGAAGTTATCAAGCAACCTATTAAAATCATCCTGAAAGTTCTGATTTTCATGGTTAACCTCCTACCAAACCATGCCTCACCACGTTGCAGGATATTTATAACTTATTCTGCCCGCTAATGCATCACCTAAACGGATTAAAAACGGGTGATGGGATAGCAGTATTTTAGTCCTCATCCAAAAGGGTGAGAGGGGTGAAGGTGAGCATACGATGAAAAGTTGACAACCTGTTCATCTCATTCTATACTTTGCCTACACCGGGTTGATTGGGGGACACGATGTTTAAGGTGCTGGCCATACTTGGCTTTGTATTTTTAATCGCCGGTATTATCGGTCTATTCATTACCCTCACCGTGTTTGAGTGGGGGAGTGATTCCTGGATTATAGGTAATATTTCTTTCGGGACATTTGCTGCCTCCGGGCTGGGCCTTGTTATTGGTATTATCCTGACCTACGAATAGCATAACAATGAGCGGGCTGGAAATGATGCGTACCCGATACCGGTTGATGTTTTACCGTATGTCCCGTAATTTTACCGAATTTTGAGTGCGAAAGAGCGACTTCATCAGGTGCGGTACATAAGGGTCAGGCATGGTCAGGGCGCGGCGGCGTTCCAGGTGAAATTTGCTGGAAGGTAAAGGTATGACACTGCGAAGGAGAACCCTGCTCATCATCGGGGCAATGTTTCTCGGTCTAATCCTGATTTTATTTTTCGTCTCGCAGAGCATCTTGCTGAGCAGTTACGCCGGGATGCCCGAAGGTGTGTATGAACAAATCCGTGCCACCGGCGCCTATCTCATTTTTTCCATAGTCGGGTTCAGTCTGATATTCGGGCTGGTCACGATATTCCTCCTGGAGAAGCAGGTAATATCGCGGTTGTCTCGCCTCAGTAAAAACATCGCCAATATCGGCCTGAGCGGTAACCTGTCGGCGCGTATTTCAGTGAAGGGGAATGATGAACTATCAAATGTTGCCGGTACCATTAACGGGATGCTGGCGGCGCTGCAACAGTCCGAGGCGGAACTACAGGAACTTTATAAAGAAGAGAAGACTTTAAGAAACCAGCTCCAGATGGAGATTGACAAGAGAGTTGAGTTTACCAGGGCTTTAGTCCATGAGATAAAAACGCCGCTGACTCCGGTGGTTGCTGCCAGCGAGTTGCTGCTTGAAGAACTGCAAGAGGAGCCGGTACTCGGTCTGGCGCGGAGCATCAATAAGGGCGCCTACAATTTGAACCAGAGGATTGATGAACTTCTGGACCTGGCCAGGGGTGAAATCGGCATGCTCACCTTAAATCCAGCCCCGGTGAACCTGAAACGACTGCTCAAGGAAATAGCCGACGGCATGATACCGGTTGCCCAGCAGCACGGGCAGTCTATGAATCTGGAGCTACCCCAATCCTTTTCCCGTGTGTGGGCTGATGAAGACCGCCTGCGACAAGTTGTCCTTAACCTGGTGAACAACGCCATCAAATTCACACCTTCGGGAGGGGAAATAACACTGCGGGCGAAGAGGCAGGGGGCCAATCTGGTAGTGGAAGTCCAGGATACAGGCCCGGGGATAGGCAAGGCAGACCAGCGGTGGCTGTTTGAGCCGTATTACCAGCTGGGAGGGGAGACCGCTCGCCGCAAGGGGCTGGGGCTGGGTTTGAGCCTCGCCAAGAAACTAGTGGAACTTCACGGCGGGAGCATACGGGTAAAAAGCCAGGAAGGTAAGGGCAGCACCTTTGGCTTCTCAATACCGCTTAAAGCCGACAACGGATAAAAATCTTTTCCGACCGGGGTTCTGGCGGGTGAGGTTTTGTTTTTAGAGATACCTGAAATTTATACCTTGCAGAGCTAAATCCAGTTGAAGTCCAGTGTTTTAATAAGCTAATATTGGTTCAACAAGACGATGGGAACCGGAACAATAGTTTTTATGGCAGGGTTTGCCATTCTTATCGCCGGGATGGCGTGCCTCATTTTAAATATCATGAGGGCGCATGGCGGGCAATTGCCCCGTTACGGTCTGATTATGTTCGTGGCTGGTCTGGGTATGATTCTGGTTGGCCTGGCCCTTGGCATTTAGTGAAGATGGGTAATCGCCAAATCAAGGTCTGGGGAGGTTCTGGATAATGGTGATAAAGGCTTATGCGCTACTGGAGACGGAAGCAGCGATAACGCAGGAGTCAGTGGAAGAAGTCCGAAGAGTAGAAGGAGTGAAGGCGGCGGAACCGGTTACCGGTCCCTTTGACGTGGTGGTAACGATTGAAGTAAATACGATTGAGGACATGGCTTCCGTGCTGCGCCAAATTCGTTCTGCTTCGGGAGTCACCAAAACGACAACACTCATTAAATTAAAGCAGTCGTAATGCCGACACCTCGCTAAAACTACGATGTTATGCTGGCTACGCATTTCAGCTTTAGAAATATAGCCATGCCGATAAACAAGCATTGAAAATTCCTGGAGACAGCCAGAATTCTCTCCGGCAGTCCACCAATAGGGACTTCTTCTTCCCATCCCGCTTTTCTCCGACCTCTAACTCTCAGCCCTGATGCCGCGCTCATACCGACAATCATACTTTTGAGTAATAACAATCGTAAAAATGGGTGATTTACTATCCGCCGAACAAGCGTTAAATTGGAATAGAGAATATTTAATGAAGCAAACATGATGTGGCAGCCGGGGGCGGAATGAGGATACTGATAAATAATGCCGAGCGATTAGTGCTGATAGCGATTATCTCGCTTCTACTCACCGTGACGGGGGGGAGTTCGCTTACATTCGCGGAAGAAGAGCCTGATTTAGAAGTGCCGTTCCTGGGTGTAACCATCGGGGTGGTAGAAGCGCCCGCGGTTTCATTGAGTCTGATAAAAGAGATACGCCAGGTGTCAGCCACCTACGAACACCACATAGTCGCCACCGCCCTGCAAGCAATGAGAGTGACCGAGGGCGTAAAAGCAGTCCCCGAAGTTATGACAGCGACAGACGATATGGGCAGTTTTCCCTCCCCAGAGCAAAGCCTTTACCCCGACTACCTTGCCAAAAGGTTCAGCCAGTTCAGGTACACCGTCGATAGCAATGGAATCGTGAGCGTGGATGCGTTTTTTGCTGACACCGAAGCTCAACTGGTGATGGTCGAGCAGTGGCTGGACCGGCTGGAAGAAGATAAATAATCAGCCCATTTTGTAATCAATTTTTAATATTTTTTTATTTTCCGCAGGCGCGTTTTAATAAATTTGTAACTCCCGTCCGATAAACTGTTATTAAACCCGACGCTCCAGTGAGCCAAAGGAAACGGATATCTATTGACGGGTAATTTGTTGCCCGCGGTCAACGCAGTGAAAGCCGCAGTGAAAGCATAGAGGTTCGCGAACATTTGTTCAGACTAGTAAGAAATATGGTGGTGAGAAGTATTGAGCGTGACCGCTCCCTGGAGGGGGGACTGGAGGTGTTATCCCGCTTGCTCTGGCCCTGGCGAGACACGCTGCTGGTGGCCCTGGTTGGCTTACTTGCTTTACTGGACTATACAAGCACCTACGCATTTCTGGAACTCAGCGGCAACCAGTATGTCTATGAGAGCGGGCCACTTGCCAGCTGGGCGCTGGAAGCAGGCGGACTGACCGGGCTGCTGTTTTTTGACCTGGTGGCGGCAAGCACTCTTTCCATCATGGCGATAACTATCCGGTCGTTGCATTTCAAATTGGGCTTCCCGGGTTACGGGAGGACTGCCTTTGTGGTGCTGCTGGTACCTTATGTGGTGATAACGATGGCGGCAATCTTCAACAATGTGGTTATCACCTTTATTCAGTAGCTTCTTGACAGCCCCAGGGTTAAGTGTAAGACTGTTATCGAGGTAATTGATTCTGGCGGGGCAATCGGGGCGATTAAAGCGGGAAAGAGGCAGCGGGATGCTGGCGACAAATAGAACCAAGGAGAAGCTAAAAGCCGGTAAGGCGGTGTTCGGGTTTCGTATGGACTTTGCCTCATCATATATCGTTGAGGCTCTGGGTAACACCGGCTTTGACTTTGTCTATTTTGACCTGGAGCACGGGCTGATTAATGAGGAGTCATGCCTGGAAATGGTCAGGGCAGCGGAGTCCGTCAATTTGACGCCGCTGGTCAGGGTGGCATCTGGCAGTCCCGAGGCGGCTTCACGTTTGCTGGACTCCGGAGTCATGGGAATTATTACGCCTCATTGCAATACCAGACAGGACGTCCAGGCGGCGGTAAAAGCGGTTAAATATCCACCGGAAGGCGAAAGGGGAATTGCGGGCAGGTCTTTAAGCCTGAGCGGTATGCCAGCCGCCGATTACGTTAGAGAAGCCAATAAAGAGACCCTGGTTATTGCCATGATAGAGGAGCCGGAAGCATTGAGCAATCTGCCAGCTATACTTACCGTTGACGGGCTTGATGTCCTCTTTATCGGTCGGCTTGATTTTTCTTTAGCCTCGGGAATACCGGGGCAAATTGATGCCCCTTCAATTCAGAGCGCCGTAACCGAGATTATCACCGGGGGGCGGGGGGCGGGCAAAGCAGTGGGCGTGGGCGCCATCAATATTGATGACCCGGATAGCATCAGCCATTTTATCAAGCAGGGAGCCCAATTTTTCGCCCTGAACACCACGAGCGTCCTCAAGAGCGCCGCCCGTGATTTACTTAAAAGGGTCAAGGCTGATTAAGGCAGCGAACCAGCCACGGGATTGCCGGTAGCAAAGTCAATTCACTTAATGGCTTCCTGAAACCGCTTGAATTTTGCCTGGAACTGCGGCTTTGCCAGAACTTCCGGATTGACCAGCTTCTCCGGAATATTGCCGCGGATAATCCGGGTAAATTGCTCCCGGATTATATCCCACATTTTCATTAAAGTCTGGTCGGTCTGAGCCAGGGCATGAGGACTGAGTATGACATTGTCCATCTTGAGCAGGGGGTTGTCAGTTGCTATTGGCTCCTGAGCGAAGACATCCAGTCCGGCTCCTTCTATCCATCGTTCCCGCAAAGCTTTAATCAGGGCGGCTTCGTCAACGATAGGGCCACGGGCGGCGTTTATCAGGAAGGCAGTCTTCTTCATTTTTTTCAGCTCTTTTTCGCCAACCGAATGACGGGTCTCTTCATTGAGCGGACAGACAACGGTTAAGAAGTCAGATTCCGCCAGCACCGTATCTAAATCCACCAGTTTGACACCAACATCGGCGATGGCTTCCTGACTGACATAGGGGTCAAAGGCAATATGTTTCATACCGAAAGGCTTCGCCAGCAGGAACATCTCGTGGCCGATATTGCCGACGCCGATTGTCCCCAGAGTCCTGCCCTCCAATCCGTAGCCCTGGTAATGATATTGCTGCGCCCATCCGCCTTCCCGAATCAGCTTGTCCTTGGTCAGGAGTCTTATGCTTAACGCCAGGATAAAAGTCATGTAGACCACTGCCATCGAGCGACGGACTGACCCCGGCGTAATAAACAGCATAATTCCGGCCTCGTTGAGAGCGGGGACATCAAGCCTCTCGTAGCCCACCCCGCCGCGATGAATGGAAAGAAGCCGGTCGTTCCCGGCGATACTCTCTTTTGTCCACAAAGGCCTGAAGGTCGCCACCATATCGAAGCCACGTATCTGCTCCGGGGTGACCACTTTTAGAAATTCGGGGAACATCTCATACTCTACCCCGGGCATCTCATCCAGCAACTTCAACCCGGGGCCAGGGGCGATGAATTTACCTTTTTCGTCGAAGAAATCCCGGGTAAATCCGATTCTGACTTTTCTTCCCATGCTATTTTTTCTCCTTCGTATCAACTGGCTATTTTGACCGGCCCGTTCCTTTCGGACTGAGGTCATTATACTTTAACGGCGGGAAGAGGCGCAATCGGGTTTCCTGCCTGAAGCCCGGTTCCCAGAACCGTTGACATTGCCGGAGGGATACTATATTCTCCGTAAGAGCGGCTCTTTACTTTTAGCGTTTACAGGAGGTAAAGCAATGGACATTTTTGACCTTTCGGGGAAGGTGGCGATAGTTACCGGAGGCAACCAGGGAATAGGGCTGGCCCTGAGCCGGGGGCTCGCCACTGCCGGGGCAACCGTGGTTATTGCCAACCGCCGGCAGGCAGAGGGGCAGGCGGCGGCGGAAGCTTTGCAGAAAGAAGGGCTGAAGGCGGTAGCGGTGGCTACCGATGTCAGCAACGAG
Source organism: uncultured Dehalococcoidaceae bacterium (assembly GCA_964638295.1). GTDB lineage: Bacteria > Chloroflexota > Dehalococcoidia > Dehalococcoidales > RBG-16-60-22 > CAZWYS01. The sequence continues at coordinate 11,649 of CAZWYS010000026.1, read as the reverse complement.
TCTTCCATAGCCAATCTCGTCAAAAAAGTTATCACTGATTTCGGGAAAATAGATATCCTGGTCAACAACGCCGGAGTCATCGTGAGAAAGCCGGCCGAGGACATCTCGCGGCAGGACTGGGATCATATGATGGACACCAACCTCAAGGGCGTTTTCTTCTGCTGCCAGCAGGTCGGCAGGGAAATGATAAAGCAAAGAAAGGGGAAAATCATCAATATCTCGTCCGACGCCAGCCAACGAGCCACGCCGGAGCGCTCGGTTTACGCCGCTTCAAAGGCGGGGGTCTCCCACCTGACCCGATGCCTGGCTCTGGAATGGGCGAAATACAATATCAACGTTAACGCCATCGGCCCTGGCCCTACCATCACACCTCTGAACCGGAAGTATTACGGGGAGAATCCCGAAAAGGTAAAACAAGTAATAGAATCCATTCCCAAAGGCAGGATGGGCGATACCTCGGACTACGCCGGTGCGGTCGTTTTCCTGGCGTCAGAGGCGTCCGACTTCGTTATCGGGCAGACTTTGCTCGTTGAGGGCGGCACCACCCTCGGGTGAAATTCTGGCAGAGGCTATCTACCTACCAGCAATAATTTCAGGTCGTTGGCATTGGTCCCGGTGGGGCCGGTCACGATAGCATCGCCCAGCGATGATAAAGCGGTGGCGGCGTCATGCCCGGACAGGTGTTTGAAGATGTCAAGATTTTTGGCTTTTGCCCTCGCCAGGGTGGAACTGTCAATAAGCCCTCCGGCAATCTCAGTGGGCCCGTCCGTGCCGTCGGTGTCAAGGGCGGCAATAACGACACGGTCGTAAGCAGCCATCTGCAGAGCCGCACTCAGGACAAACTCCTGGTTGGGTCCCCCCTGCCCGCATTTGCCCTCAATTCTAACCGTAGTCTCTCCGCCGGCGATAACGGCGCAGGGCGGTGAGAGCGGGCGATGATAATGATTGATTTCCCTGGCGAGCCCGGCAAAGACGATGCCAACCTGACTGCTTTCCCCCTCAAGCATGGTGGTCAGTATCATGGGGTCAAAGCCAAGCTCTTTTGCCTTCCCGGCGGCGGCTTCGCACACGGTCCCGCTTCTTATCAAAATAAAGGAGTGAGCCCGGGATTCAAATTCGCCAAAATCCTTCGGCGTTTCCAGCGCGGGGGTGGCATTTTGCAGGTAATCCAGGGCGGAGGGGGGAAACTTATCCCCTAAATCATACTTCTGCAAAACCGAAACGGCATCGGCAAAGGTGGAAGTGTCGGGGACGGTCGGGCCGGTAATATAATCCAGAGGGTCTTCAGTGACGTCAGAAACCGTCAAATTAATAATTTCGGCAGGGAAGATGGAGAGAGCCAGTTTGCCGCCTTTAATACGGGAAAGGTGCTTCCTGACGGCATTAATCTCCCGTATGGTAGCGCCGCTGGTGAGCAGCAACTCGTTGACTCGCCTTTTCTCGTCCAGAGTGATATTTGAAGCCGGCAGAGGCATTAAAGCCGAGCTTCCCCCGGTGATGGCACAGAAAACAATATCATTTTCCTGCGCCTTCCCGGCTATTTTCATTATCTCTCCAGCGGCGGCAAGCCCTTCCCGGTCGGGCAGGGGGTGGGATGCCCTTCTCACCTCAATATTTTTTAAAGCGCCTTCCTGGCCCCTTTTAACGATCATGAGTCCTTCCGTGATTCTTTCGCCCAGGATTTCATCAAGAGCTCTGGCAATGGGAAAGGTAGCTTTACCGGCGCCGAGAACGTAAATACTACCTCTTTGTGACAGGTCGAAATGCAGAGAACCGACTGTCAGGACTTCGCCCCTGAGACCAACGAGATTCCGGGTAGCGGCATAAGGGTCGGTAGCGCCCAACGCAGACTCAATGATATCCAGGGCGGCTTCCCTTCCCTTACGGTAACCGTGCGAGGTAAGTTCTGTCCTGTTCCTGGTATACGTGATTATGCCTCTTACCGATAAATCAGACCTTCTCCTCGAGAATGACACGAGCTAAAAGGGCTGTCTGAAGTTTCTGCCGGCATACTTCGCCGCCGGTCCAAGCTCTTCTTCAATCTGCAATAACCGGTTATACTTGGAGGTTCTCTCAGAGCGGGCTACACCAGTCTTTATCTGCCCCGCATTCAAGCCGACGGTCAGGTCTGCCAGCCAGGTATCTTCGGTCTGTCCAGACCTTTCCGACACCTGTACGCCGTAGCGATTCCTGAAGGCAAATTGAGCTGCATCCAGAGCCTCACTAAGACTTCCTATCTGGTTGACTTTAAATAGCAGAGCGTTCGCCGCTCCTTTCTCTACTCCCTTTCTTAACCGGTTTATGTTGGTGACGAAAAGGTCATCGCCAATTATCTGGATATTCAGAGTCCTGGCTAACTCGGCAAAACCATCAAAGTCCTCCTCCTCCAACGGGTCTTCAATTGATTGGAGAGGATAGGATGAAACCAGTTCTTTATAAAAATCCATAAGCTCTTCCCGGGTAATTTCCTTCCCCATTAAAACGTATCTCTCTGTTTTTCTATTGTAGAAGTGGCTGGCAGCACAATCCAGACTGAGCACAAACTTATCTTTATAGCCAAGTTTCTCAATAGCCAGTAATTCCGCATCAAAAGCTTCTCTCGGGTCCTTCATCCCGGGAGGGGTGTAGCCACCTTCTACCCCTACATTCAGGGAGTGTTTACCCCATTTCTCAGCTAAAATGTTTCCCAGCTCATAATAAACCTCCATACCCATTCTTATAGCCTCTGAGAAGCTCTCGGCACCAACCGGAATGACCTGATGTTCCTGGAAGTCAAGCTCACTAGCCGCAAGCATACCCCCTTCTATGAGGTCTAAAACCGGGACCGGCAAAATATGGGCATTGGTATCTATATATCGGTAAAGAGGAGTTCCAAGACTGGAAGCTGCCGCCTGGGCAATAGCTAAAGACACGCCCAGAATGGCATTGGCGCCGAGTTTCGCCTTATTTTCGGTGCCATCTAATTCAATCATCAGCTGGTCCAGCTTTCTCTGGTCCCTGACATCTTTACCGATGACCTCGGGAGCGATTACCCGGTTGACATTGTCGACCGCCTTCCTCACCCCGAAGCCAGCGTATCTTTTCTCTCCGTCACGAAGTTCAAAGGCTTCGTGAGTTCCCGTAGAGCGACCGCAGGGGACATCAGCCCGACCGAGAACGGCATCATTCACCCAGACATCGACCTGTACCGTCGGGTAGCCCCGACAGTCAATAATCTCCCGCCCCTTCACCGCGGTAATCTTAAAATCCTTCGCCATGCTTATACCTGCCTTATCAGTTTAGTCATAAGAATAATAACAGTCGGAAGCCACCAGCGTCAATTTTGCAGCGGGAGTGTCAGGCATCAGAGGACTATGGACGGGTAGCCACAGTAAGGCCAATTTAGCCGACTATGTTATGACCATCCAACTAAAACTTCCAGGGCACCCAGTCGCGAATCAAGCCTTTGTGTTTTATGACTTCTCTAATTGCCAGCATAACGCCGGGCATATATGATTCCCGACTTATGGTCTCGTCGCGCAGGACGATGTTTTGCCCTGAGCGACTAAACATAATCTCGTGACTGGAGTATGGCACTCCTGCTGAGCGTACACTGTGAATGGGTATCCCCTCAATTTGACCGCCTCTGGTATCGGGGATTACGGCCCTTTCCGTTTTGGGGCAGGTAAAGGGCTTACCATGTCCCTTCAGCATTTCTTTAGCCATGGAGAGAGAGGTCGCTGATGGGGCGTCAATTTTAGTATCAAGGTGTCTCTCAAAAATTTCAGCGTAATCAAAGTATGCTGCTGCAATTTTAGCCAGATGAGTCATAAGTAAAGTGCCTAAGGAGAAATTCGCAGCTTCAATAGCAGCTACTTCATTAGCTATACATAATCGGTTAATCTCTTCCATATCATCATCCGTGAGACCGGTAGTGCCTATTACCACATGGACTTTGTTCTTTAGCGTGGCACGAGCCGTGGCTATAGCGGCTGATGCCCTGGTGAAATCTACCAGCACATCAGCGCGGCAACTTTTCAGGAGGAAATCCGCATCGGAAGAAAGGGGCACCTGTTCTGAGGTACCGGGTAAAGCAAGATAATCCTGAGTTACCTTGCTCTTTTCCTCCAAGGCGCCAACCAACTCCATGTCAGGTTCACGGAGCACGGCTTTGACTACTTCTGTTCCCATGCCGCCCAATGCGCCACTGACAACTACTCTTATTTCGTCCATGAGATACCTCCTTACCGCATTTCAGGCGCAGTCCACCTGTTTGCTGACCAGCTGCTGAAATATCGTCTTTAAACCGACGTTACCCGCTTCAACATTAAATAGACAGGAACTACCCTTCTACCAGATATCTTATTTAGATTTGTTATCGCTGTCAATCAAAGTTTAAACTGGTACTGTTCGGTTCTAGTTGGTGATGTCATTGCGAGCCGAAGGCAAAGCAATCTCGTGCCTAATAATACAAATCGTTTAGGATTGCTTCGTCGCTACGCTCCTCGCAATGACATTTTAAGCAACCAAATGCAAATCAAAGTTTAAACTTGATTAAATACCCTCACTTCAGGTATAGTTTAACGGATGTATTCGACAATGGTGTCTGCTTTGAAGTTGTTTATTGAGCCGAGTGCTTCATCAGTACTAGCCAGAGTCAGCAATTATCTCACCGAGCAGGGTGTCAAGTCGTATCTTATCGGCGGACTGGTGCGCGATATGCGGCTAGGGCGAGCCACGGCTGACATTGATATTGCGGTGGCGGCTGACGCACTGGAGATTGCTGCCGGAGTGGCGGAAGCTCTTGACGGTAAATATGTCTTACTGGATAAATTAAACAGAATCGGCAGGGTGGTTTTGGTTAATGAAAGCGCTCCAGGCGGAGGCAGGTGGGAGCTTGATTTTTCCACCATTGAAGACGGCATTGAACAGGACCTGGCACGGCGTGATTTCACCATAGACGCCATGGCGATTGACCTTGAGGAATTTATCCGTGAACCTCAGTCCCCGGTGGTTATAGACCCGTTTGAGGGCGGGGATGACCTGAGCCGGGGTTTAATCCGGGCGGTCAGCGAAGCGGCTTTTTCGTCAGACCCGGTCCGGTTACTGCGGGCAGTGCGTCTGGCGGCTGAACTTGGTTTCAGCATTGAGAGCGAGACCGAAGCCCTAATTCAGCGTTACTCTCACCTCAGCGCCGGCGTTGCCGGGGAGCGGGTGAGGGAAGAGCTGCTCCGGTTGCTGGCGGTGCCCCAAGGCAGGCAACTTTTAGCTTACCTTGATGAGCTGGGTCTGCTGACCGCGATAATTCCAGAGCTAACGCCGACAAAAGGGGTTGAGCAGCCCAAAGAGCATTGCTGGGATGTTTTCGTCCACTCAATACGGACAGTGGACGCGGTTGATTTTCTGTTGCGGCAGGGAGCCTGGGAGTATGCGGGGGAGGGGGTACTGGCGGCGGTCCCCTGGTCAGGTGGACTGGAGCAACACTTTGCTCAAGAGGTCAGCCACGGCAGTACCAGAAGGACGCTGCTCAAACTGGCGGCGCTGCTCCACGATGTCGCCAAACCACAGACCAAAACGATTGAGGAGAGCGGACGGACACGTTTTCTGGGGCATGGCAGGGAGGGGGCAGAGATAGTGGCCAGCATTCTGGAGAGGCTGAGGTTCAGCGTGAAAGAAATAAAGCTGGTGGAAGTTATGGTGAGGCACCACCTCAGACCGACGCAGCTGAGCCAGGAGGGGCTTCCCACCCACCGGGCGATTTACCGTTATTTCCGCGACACCGGCGAGGCCGGGATTGATATCCTTTTTCTGAGCCTGGCCGACCACTTAGCCAGCCGGGGGCAGTACCTGGACATGGCGCAGTGGCAGGAACATGCTCAGTTGGTAGAGTATGTGTTAGCCCGGCATGATGTCGAGGAGAGCGTAACGGTACCGCTGAAACTGGTTGACGGGCATGATATAATAAATCTTTTCAGCCTGAGTCCGGGAGCGAAGATTGGCGAACTCCTGGAGGCGGTGCGTGAAGCGCAGGCGGCGGGGGAGGTGGCGACGAGGGGGGAGGCTTTAGCCTACGTGGAGCGTTTGCTGGCTTCACAACATACGAAAGGTAAATAAATTCAGGTAGAGACATGTTTAGAAAAAATACAATTGTCTTGCTCATTATACTGGCACTCTTTGGCTTTGCCGTGAGCGCCCTCGTCTACCCTTTGTTTGGCCGGGAGGCGATGCGGCTGGGTCTTGATTTGCAGGGTGGCATCCACATGGTCTATCAGGCTGACTTTTCCGAAGTAGAGCCGGGTGCGGAGGCTGAGGCTATGGCTGGCGCCATAGCGGTCATTGAGAAAAGAATCAACGTTTACGGTGTGTCTGAGCCAATGGTTCAAAAGCAGGGAGATGACCGTATTCTGGTGGAGCTGCCCGGCATCAGCGAGGCGGAGGAAGCCAAGAACCGCATAGGAGAAACGGTCCTGCTTGAATTTCGGGAACTGATAATCAATGAAGATGGCGACGAGGAGTGGATACCGGCCGTTGGTACGGTTGGTGGACAGGAGGAGATACTGAACAGCTCCTACTTCAAGGAAAACACCTATATCACCACGGGTGAGCTTAGCCAGGTGCTGCTTATTTTCGAGTGGAACAGCCAGGGTAGCAAGTTATCCGGGGAGATCACCGAACGTCTTATTGGCAAGCCGCTGGGCATTTTCCTGAGTGGCGAGCCGTTGTTGGGCGATGATGGCGAGCCGATTGCGCCCATTGTCCGTTCCAAGATTACCGATAGAGGGCAGGTTGAAGGCTTGAGCTTGAATGAGGCTACTCAGCTTTCGCAGTTACTCAATGCGGGTCGTATTCCGCTTCCTTTAACTCCCATCTATGACCAGACGGTATCCCCGATACTGGGTGCCAATTTTATTGATATGAGCATCAAGGCGGGGATAATCGGGATAATACTGGTGATGATATTCATGTTGGCGTATTACCGTGTCTCCGGTGTTTTAGCCAATTTGGCGTTGATTTTCTACGGGGCATTAGTTTTGGCGATATTTAAGCTGTGGCCAGTTACCCTGACTCTGGCGGGGCTGGGTGGCTTTATCGTATCTATCGGTATGGCGGTAGATGCCAACGTGCTCATCTTTGAACGGATGAAGGAGGAAATCAGGACCGGGCGGACACTGGGTGCCGCCATTGAGGCGGGGTTTAACCGGGCCTGGACGGCGATTCGTGATAGTAACGTCACCACTTTTATTGTCTGCGGCATTCTTTTCTGGGTGGGTAACAGCATCGTGGCTGGTGCCCCGGTAAAGGGCTTCGCGGTGACACTGGCTATCGGTGTGGCGGTGAGCATGTTCACGGCAATTACGGTCACCCGGACATTGCTGCGCCTGTTTGTTGGCACCAGGCTGTCAAAGAAGACCAGGTTATTCAGCGTCAGCGTGAGGGAGAAGTGATGTTTGATATCATCGGTAGAAGATTCAGGTTTCTGCTTATTTCCGGAGTAATCATTCTGATTGGTGTTATCTCTTTGCTCACCATTGGTCTCAAACCGGGGATTGAATTCAGTAGCGGTTCATTGCTGACGGTGGACTTTGAGCAAGAGGTGGAGCAGGCCCAGCTAAAGCAGGAACTGGCTAATTTGGGCTATCCCAATGTTATCATCCAGCGCACCGGAGCCGGCGATTACCTTATCCGCACCCCTGAACTGAGCAGCGATGACAAGGCGCAACTGGAAGAAGGGTTGGAGGCCAGATTTGGCAAGCTCACCGAGCCCGAGTTTGCTTCGGTTTCACCGATGATTGCTACCGAGACGGCGCGGACGGCGGCCATTGCCGTGGCGGTGGCGGCGATAGGTATACTGCTTTACGTTACCTGGGCGTTCCGGCGCATGCCGAAACCTTTCCACTATGGCACCTGCGCCATCATAGCTCTGGTGCACGATGCACTGGTGGCGCTGGGAATCTTCTCCATTCTCGGTGGCATACTGAACTGGCAGGTTAATCTGATGTTTATTACCGGCATTCTGGCGGTCATCGGTTACAGCGTGAATAATACCGTGGTTATTTTTGACCGAATCCGGGAGAATTTGCGCCTGGATATGAGCGCTAATTTTGAGACGGTGGTCAATAATAGTCTGGTGGAGACTCTGGGCCGTTCCGTAAATACCAGCTTGACCACACTAATTGTGGTTCTGGCGCTGTTGTTCTTCGTCGGGGTGTCAATTCAGAACCTGGTTGCCGTTTTGATTATTGGCATCATTGCCGGCACTTTCAGTTCCGTTTGCATTGCCCCGGCGCTGCTGGTGGTGTGGGACAAGAGGGAGTGGGGCAGGTTTATCCAATGGCTGCCTTTGCGAGCGGCAAAAGCCAATAAGTAGGCGAGGGTGATGTTTGCCACAAGAAGCGGTGCCGCCAAACTTTCCATTGCGGTTGTCAGCGGGCTCATTGCGCTCAAAGTATGGGTGGGAGCGGTCACCGGGAGCATCAGTGTCATCGCTCAGGCGGCGGACAGCCTTCTTGACCTGTTTGCTATTGCCATTACCTTCTTTGCAGTTGTTATTGCCGTCAGGCCGGCTGATGAACGTCATCCTTTCGGTCACGGGAAAGCAGAATACATCGCGGCTGCCATTCAGGCAATGCTCATTTTTATTGCCGGCGGGCTCGTCATTTATTCGGCAGTGCGCAGGATGATTGCCGGGGCGACCCTGGAGATGACCGAGGCGGGGATGGGAGTAATGCTGGTTTCGGTAATTGCCAGCATCTTCCTGTCGCGTCATCTGCTGAAAGTAGCCAGGGTGACAGACTCAATGGCGCTGGAGTCCAATGCCCGTAACATTACGGCTGATATTTATTCGTCAGCGGGGGTGCTGGTGGGGCTAACGGTGATACGGTTTACCGGACTCAATATCCTGGACCCAATCATTGCGCTGCTTATTTCTTTAATTATTTTTAAAACCGCCTACGAAGTACTGAAAAAATCATTTGGCGGTCTGATGGATGTCAGCTTGCCGGAAGCAGAGGAAAACGTCGTAAGGGCAGCCATTACGGAGCATACTGGCGAGGTGGTCAGTTTTCACAACCTGCAAACCCGTAAGGCGGGGAGCCGGCGCTATATAAACCTGCATCTGGTAATGCCCAAAGATATCAGTCTGGAAGAAGCGCACCGGATGTGCGACCACCTGGAGCAGGATATAAAGAGCAAGCTGCCGAATGCCAGCGTGACCATTCATGTTGAGCCGCCCGGCGGATAACGTGCCCCGCAGGCGGCACGGGCAGGGCGAGACTCTAAAGCAGGTTATGTATTTCCCTTATCTTTTGCATCAGCGGGGCGATGTCAGGGGCAGACCGCCGGCATCGGCTTTTGCCGAGCGGGTCTTCAATTTTGGTCTTACCGAGCAGAACATCAAAAGTGGCTTTTACCGATGTCGCCAGCGCCGTGAGGTCATAGCCGCCTTCCAGAGTTAAAACCAGCCTGCCGTCGCATAGCTCGTCAGCCAGTTTCCTGATGGTTTTTACCATCCGGGCGAAGCCGGTGGTGCTTACCTCCATCATAGCCAGCTCATCAGCCCAGTGGGGGTCATAGCCCGCCGAGACCAGGATGAGCTGGGGCTTGAAGCGCCTGGCTACCGGCACCACAATCCGGGTAAAGACCTGCCGGTATTCGGGGTCGCCGGAGCCAGCGGGCAGCGGGATATTGACCGTAGTTCCCCTGGCGGCGCCACTGCCGATTTCTTCAATGCTGCCAGTCCCGGGGTAGTGGGGAAACTGGTGGGTTGAGATATAGACCGCCTGCGGGTTGTCATAGAAAGCCTCCTGGGTGCCATTGCCGTGGTGGACATCAAAATCAATAATAAGGACGCGCTCATACCTGGTCAGCGCATATCTGGCGGCGATGGCGATATTGTTAAACAGGCAGAAGCCCATGGCGCGCTGGAAGATGGCGTGGTGGCCGGGGGGTCTGACCAGAGCAAAGGCGCTGTTTACCTCGCCGTTGATGACGGCGGCGGTGGCTTCAATGAGACCGCCGGCGGCGTAGAGAGCCGCCTCGTAAGAATCGGCGGACATAATCGTGTCCGGGTCAAGCCAGCCGCCACCCCTCAGGGATATCTCCTGAATATGGGAAATGTGCTGCCGGTGGTGCACCATGGCTATCTCGTCAATGGTAGCCGGGCGGGGTTCAATGGGGGTTAGCTGCTGTTTCAGGCCGGTCTGTTCCAGATGGAAGATAATCGCTTCCAACCGGCGGGGACTTTCGGGGTGGGGGCCGGGGTCGTGTTTGAGGTAAATGGGGTGATAGACAATGCCAACCTTCATAGCTTCCTCCTCTAAACTACCAATTGTATGCCTGAGATGAGAAACCAGAGTCCAAACCCGACGAGCAGCAGGCTACAGGCAATAAACAGCCATTCCTGAAATTTCTGCCCCCAGAATGAGTGAGTGCGGTAAACCACGTTTGAGACTAGCGTGAGCCAGACGAAGTCGCAGAGCCAGTGGACAATGACGAAGAGGGTTAACCCGACGGTGCCGAAGTCGAGGATTCGCATAATGAGCATGCCGCCGATGGTTGCCCACCAGAGCAGGAAAAAGGGGTTAAAAGCACTGGTAATAATACCGGCGGTAAAGGCGTTGTAGGGCAAATCTTTACCCTTCTGGGTTACTTCCAGCCGGGCACGGAACATGCCTATCCCAAGCCAGACAATCATGGCGCTGCCCAGGACACTCAGTACCAGTTGCACGATGTTGTTCTGGAAGAACTGGGCGAAGCCAAAGTAGATGAGCAGTATGAGGGGGACCTCAATGACGGCGTGCCCCAGGGATATCTGCGTGCCAGCCCAGGGGGACTTATAGCTTTTGGCTAAAGTGACGGCAAACATGGGGCCGGGCATCATGACCCCGGAGAAGGAAATGACGACGACGCTTAATAAAATCGGAAGCATAGCCAACACTCTTATATCATATCACACCGGCTCTTTCGGTGTCTGTGGTCTTGCTTGAGTTAGCTCTTGGCTTGGATTATACTTGGTCGTGGAGGCAAGGAGAATGTCACTGGACCTAGCCAAAGTGGCGGCGCAGGTTGGCGGTATGGTGGCCAGGCTGAAGGACGGCATCGGCGAGAGGCAGAAACGCCTCCGGTACGCTCTGGAGGTTATCGGCGACGAGGCGATTGACCTTGATGCCTTGAGGAAGAAAATCGCTGCCAGCAAGACTACCTGGCTGGTGGCCGGGCTGGCGGACAGTCTTGCCAGCCGCTATGAAGCGCCTACCACTCCTGACGAATTTACCGTCCTGGCAACCGACGGCTCCCATATTGACGTTGACCGGCACCGCTCAACCAGGTGCTACCTGATAAATACAGGCTCGGTCGTTCTGCATTACGGCGCCGAGGCGAGCGCGTCACTGGAGAGCTTTCCCCGTCTCTACTCTGATGACGAAGACCTGGTGGTTATGCCGACCAATGCCAGAGGACGGGAACAGCCGATAGAGGGGACGCTGCTGGGCATCAAGCGTGCCGTGGAGGAATGCCGACAGCTAGTCGAGATAGCCGCCGAGCAGCCCAAAGATAGCCACAACCTGGCGCTGCTGGATGGTTCGCTGATTTTATGGGGGCTGGAGGCTTACCCCGAATTCGTTACCGAGGCGCTGCTGGACAAAGGCTTCCTGAGCTATCTTGACGAGATGA
>CAZWYS010000025.1:0-20429 GCA_964638295.1 uncultured Dehalococcoidaceae bacterium | reverse complement strand
CGTCTTTAAATAATTGTCCCAATGCCCGGATGCCGGGAACGAGCCCCTTCTCCAGGGTATCCCGGGCGGATAGGCCCTTCTCCAGCGCCTTTTTGGCTAGCTCAACAACCTGCCTATCATCCCCATTTTGCACACCTTCCGCTATTGAGTTAAAAAAATCTGCCACCAGTAAACCTCCCATGCTTGACATTTATTATTGTTTTTACTGCTTCCTTACGTTGGCTTTCAGTTTAAGTACTATTTAGCTGGTTGTCAATTGCCGCTATTTTAAGCAGTATCAATGGCGGCGAGAGCATAGATGCCGTAACCGTGGTGACATGTTCATAATGATTTAGGGCGACGTATTGCCAGGACGGCTGGTATCGCGATGGCATAGGAAGCAATAAAGATAATAAAAGCCCAGTGATAGGTATTCATCGTGTCATACATATAACCGGCGAAAAAGGGGCCGAGGGCGCCACCAATACCCTGGACCAGTGTTATCATGCCGAAGATGGCACCATAGGATGCCAGACCGAAGTTAACGTTGACCAGCATTGACATTGTCGGTAGCCAGCCACCCGCCCCCAGCCCGAGAATAATCGCGTAAAGCCAGATCATTACCAGAGGTGAGGTTGGCCGCACCATCATGAGTATAATCGTGCCAACTGCCAGCAGGACAAAGCTAAGGGCGCAGGCATATTTCGCCTTTATCTGGTCGCAAAGCCAGCCAAAAATAAATTTACCGATAGCGCTGCCCAGGCCAAGGCTGGTAAGGGCACTGGCTGCCATAGCTAATGGGAAGCCAATATCCTGAAGGTGAGGAACTTGATTCTGGATAACACCGAGGGAGCTGAAACCATTGATGAGAAAGGTGACTGACATTAGCCAGAAAGCTGAGGTGCCCAGTGCCATTTTCAGATTAAGTCCCTTAGAGACTGGGGATGATGCTCCTGCTTCGACTATCTCCGCTGGCTCTTCTCTACCATCGGGGTAAAGCCCCATATCGGCTGGCTTTGTCCTTAATACAAATAATGTCAGGGGGACAAGTAGCCAGGTAATTATGGCTAAAGCGAGATAGGATGTCCGCCAGCCGAAACCGGGAATAAGGAAGCCCCCAAAAAGTGGCGACAAAAATAATATACCGACACCTATCCCGGTTGACATTATACCAATGGCGGTGCCCCTGCGTTTGACAAACCAGTTGGCGACTACAGCACTTGCCGGGACCTGACCCAGGGCAGCAAATCCTATGCCGATGGCTGCATAAGCACCGTAAAAATGGCCGAGGCTGTGCATCTGACTTAGCGAGGCAAACCCCAGACCAGCGAGTAAAGCACCTGTCGTCATGATTCCCCTCACTCCGTAGCGGTCAACGATGTTGCCAACAAATGGTGCTGCCACGCCCGTAAACAGGAAGAAAATGGTGAAGGCAATCATTATCTCACCCCTGCCCCAGCCAAAATCAGCTTGCAGGGGTTTGACAAATAGACTGAAGATACCTACGACGGTCCCGGAGAAAATGCAGAGGCACAAAAAAGCAATTATCAATATCCAGTACCCGTAGAAAATTCCGGGTTTTCGGGTGCTGGAGTCTTTTCTCTGATGCTCTTTAAACACCAATATATTTCTTACTCCGTTAAAGAATAAGAGCCCTGTTGAGCATTTATCTCTGGTTTACGTTGCGCCTATTATACTTGAACTACTGGAATAGCTGCAATCATGCTTTTCGTCATACTGCTCAATTGGCTGGTGCAGCCATTCCCTTGACAGAGGGTAATATTCTACTGGAGAATGACCGAGCCGAAGGAATATCGGTCAGCAGGAAACTATTTCAGGAGGTATCCTGATGTCGTGCTATTTTCGCCATATAAAGGACCTTTTAGACGAGGCAGGGATTGAGGTCACCCCTGGTAATAAGAAAGATATTGACCGGGCCTTTCATCAAATAGTCGGCGTAGTCTATAAGGATTGTCCGGCTACTTGGAAGAAGTTGAAGCAGGAAATTATTGGTAATGAGCCAAAGCGCCGTGAACTAATTCAGAAGCTGCAGAATGCCGTTCGCTGAGTAAAAACACCTTTCCAATAGCTATCTACTAATTGTGGGCATCCAGAAAGAACTAGAGGGGCAAGACACCAGGTTAACCAAACACCTCGCTTTTAGCAGATATCCTTTACGGCGAAGTCCAGTCCCAGTTCCATCAGCTTTTCTTTCGTCGGATTACCCGTTTTTAGGTTCCAGCCCCGATAAGAAAAATAGTCGTCTTTCAATCGTTCCAGAGTCTCTTTGGGAATATAGCTTCCTTTCATTGGACCTTCCGGAACCGGCTCTTCCATAAACCGAACGGGAAGCTGGTCATTTTCACGGGTGAAACCTTCTCTCGCCGAGAAACAACGTATCATGTTCCACTGCCTTTCGGCAATCTTCCTGGCCCCTTCGTAGTCTAGCTCCCATCCGGTAACCACATTCAGCGCTTCAATGGTATTGTTGCTGATTTTGAGCGGCCCCCAGATAGGTTCACCCAGATGGCACAGCAGCATCGAGTCACAGAGAATTAACCAGTGATTGACCTCGGCGGCAACGGCTCCCTTTCCTTCCAGTATCTTGCGGTCCACCAGCCCACTCTTCTCGGGAGTTGGTCGGATATCGTGATGGCTTCCACCTCTCGGTCCGGTGGCATAGCCGACGGCACATGCTGGAAAGGGCCGACAGGTGTGACCCGGCCATTCCATCCCTTTGTTCTGAATGGCAAAGCGATAGCTATCCTTGCCGACAATCTGTGACGCCACTCTCGTTCCCTTTGCCAGCAAGGCTCCTAAACCCTCTCTTTTACCAATCTTCTCTATCATCTGAAGCATGCCGTCTGCGTTTCCAAACCTCAAATCAATTCCATCAGTATCTTCTTTGGTAAATATACCCTTCTCGTAACATTCCATAGCCCAGGCAATGCACAACGCAGTAGAGATGAGGTCAATCCCGTAATAGTCACACAGCTCATCTGCCTTGCAGAGCACTTCAATGTTGTCCACGGCACAGGCGCTCCCAAATCCATATATCGTCTCGTAATCAGCACCGTTGATAATCGATTTGTACGGTCCGTTAGGTACCACGCTGTACTTGGTGCAGTTAATGGAGCAGGCAAAGCAGGCACGGTCTCCCTTGACCACCTTCTCTCTCATCGCTTCAGCGGTGATATTCTTCATCCCCTTAAAGGTTTCGGTCTGCCAGTTTCTGGTCGGCAAAATACCGCCTTCGTTCATGGCGGCTACGTTTCTCGGCGTGCCATACTCTGAAAGACCCTGCACCGCCGGTATGGTGGCAACAAGTTCGTTGAGCCTTATCGTGGTATTGTAGACTCTCAGCATATTCGGGACTTTGACTCCGCCGGTACCCCTGACGGCTATCGCCTTGAGGTTTTTGGAGCCCATCACCGCCCCCATCCCACCTCGGCCGGCAGCCCGGATATCAAGTAGAATCATGGCATAAGGCGCTTTCTCTTCACCGGCTAACCCGATGGTGGCGATATGAATTTCCTCATCGCCAATCTCTTTCCGTATTATCTCTTCTGCCTCAAAGGGGTTCTTTCCCCAGAGATGACTGGCATCTCTTATCTCAACCTTGTCGTCGTCGATCCAAAGGTAAGCGGGGCTTTTCGCCTGCCCTTCGACAATCAGGCCATCGTAACCAGCAAATTTGAGTTCTGGCCCCAGGTAGCCGCCGAAAATACTGTGGAAAAACGACTTGGTATAAGGTGATTTAGCGCAGATACACGAGCGAGAAGCCGAAGGAATCATCGTTCCGTTAACCGGGCCGGTCATCAATGCCATTTTGTTTTCCGGCCCGAGCGGGTCAATTTTGGCTGGGAGTTCCTCGTACAGGATTCTCGCCGATAGCCCCACTCCCCCGACGAAATCTCTGGCCCAATCCTCCCTGAGTGGTTCTTTGCTAATTCCTTTATTGCTCAGATTGACTCTCAGTATTTGTCCTACATAGCCACCGTATTTGAAGCTGTTTCCCATGATTAACCTCCTCCTATGGGAAAGATAACCGCAATTTCATCACCGTCTTGAATTTGTTTGTCCATATCAGTTGTGGAGCGGATTATTGTTTCATTTAACTTCATGAGAAAGGGAGCCATTTCCCCGGTATTCGGGTCCCATATTTTATCTCTAAAAGGTTTCCCGTACTGGCGCAGTAGTGCGGCAAAGAGCCCGCCGATTGTTTCCGGATTACCTGTTTCAATCTCGACGACGTCCGAACCCAGAACATCTCTAATCACAGAAAAGGTTTTCACTTTTACTCTGGCCATGTCTATTCCTACTTGCTCACTGATTTCAGCCATTCTTCGGCGATTCTCTTTGCCTCCGATACCTTCGGATAGACTGGTTTGGTTTCCATCTCCTTCCATTCAATCGCCTTGGGCAAACAGAACTGGACGCAGGCGGGGTTGCCAAAGCAGTAGTCGCAGGTGTCAAGAAGCATCGGTACCGGAATCTCAGGAATACCAACCAGACAGACCTTAATCCTCGAGTCCCTTGGATTGAAGACGCTGGTTTTAACCGCAGAACAGGCGAGTTCACACAGCTTGCAGCCGGTGCATTTTTCTATATGTACTTCAATGTGTTTTTCCAAGACCAGACCTCCTGCTCTTTTATTCTTGGTAATGTTGCCTAAGGGTTTGTAAAGCATCCTCTTTGGCCTGCTTGATGTGCTCACGCATGGTTCTCTCGCACAGGTCAGGGTCTTTTAATCGCAAAGCCAGCAGTATCTTCCGGTGACCATCAATGGTTCTCGTGGCTCCTTCAGGAGATTGAAGGGTTTCTTTACGATACCGAAGCACCTGTTTTCTCATATCCACTATCATTCGGTAGAGTCGCGCTTTATTTGAGACCAGCTCGTGAAGGGTGTCGTGAAACTGCGTATTAAACTTGAAGACTTCATTCATCAGGTGTGCTTTCAGCGCCGTTTCCGCATTTTCGGCAAATTCACTGAGCTGCTGGAGACTTTCCTCGGTTATTTTTTCTGAGGCGATTCTTAATGTGTATCCTTCCAGAACGGCTCGAATTTCAAAAAGCTCCTCTACTTCTTCCTTTGAACCCCCCGAGACGATAAATCCTCTTGTCTCAAGAGGTTGAATTATTCCTTCTGACTCCAGTTTATATAGCGCTTCCCTCACTGGTGTGCGGCTGACTCCCAGCATTTCCGCTAGATGTTCTTCGGTAAGCCTTTCCTCAGGACTGAGAAGACCGGACAGAATTGATGTCTTTAGCTGCTCGTAAACCTTTTTTCGAACGGGGACAGTCTTCTGTCCCACCCGGTTTTGCATAACTACGCTCCAAAATTGGATACAATTTTACAAGATAGGAGCTACTGTATGTATTTTACAGATTGGAATACGATGTGTCAATAGCGTCCTGAGATATTTTTTGTAATTTTTGTATACAATAATGGTTCTCAGCCAAGAATGAACCTGCGTTAAGAATTAGCTCAGGTGTTTAATAACATAACAAGTGCTGTTCTGCCATCTTTCAATATATGGTAAATCCATCCCAAGAATTTCCTCGCTGTGGCTACCCTGGCAATCTGCCCCCCGATAAGATTTCCTTGCCACCTGTCATAATCTATTGACAAATGACCATATCCGGTGCTATAATCCACCTGATACCCGAAACAAAGATTCGCTTGACGTAGCACATGCTAATATGGAGAATATAGGAAAGGAGTAATTCATGGCGAGAAATGCATTGATTACCGGAATAACCGGACAAGATGGTGCCTACTTGGCCAAGTTTCTCCTAGATAAAGAGTATCAGGTATTTGGCACTTTCCGCAGGTTATCGACCCCGAATTTTTGGCGATTACAGTATCTGGATGTCTTTAACCGAGTCAAGCTGATTCCGGCTGATTTGCTAGACGCATCCTCAATTATTGAGGCAATTAAAATATCCCAACCTGATGAGGTATACCACCTAGCGGCACAGAGTTTTGTTGGCACATCTTTTGAGCAGCCGGTAGGTGCCGGGGAGATTACCGGATTAGGGGTAACCAGAATCCTGGAGGCAATTAGAGAGATAAATCTAGAAATCAAGTTCTACCAGGCATCAACCAGTGAGCTTTATGGCAGCGGCAGTCTGGAGCCGAAGACAGAGGAAACCGTATTTCAGCCAGCCAGCCCCTATGCTGCGGCCAAAATATATGGCTACTGGGTGACCCGAATCTACCGGCAAGCCTATGGTATCTTCGCCTGTAACGGAATATTATTTAACCATGAATCTCCGTTGCGGGGTATGGAATTTGTCACCCGCAAGGTATCCAATGCCGTAGCCAAAATTGCCCTCGGCTTGGAAAGCGAACTAACTCTGGGCAACCTTGAGGCAAAGAGAGACTGGGGTTACGCTCCGGAATATGTTGAATCAATGTGGATGATGCTGCAGCAAACTGAACCGGATGACTATGTGGTCGCTACCAACGAAGCACACTCGGTTGAAGAGCTGGTAGCTAAGGCCTTCGCCATTGCCAACTTAGATTGGAAGAAATACGTGAGATTAGATGAGAGGTTTCTCAGACCGTTAGATGTCAATTTCCTACAAGGGGATTACTCCAAGGCAAAGCGGAAACTGGGGTGGGAACCAAAGGTGAAATTTAACGAGTTAGTTGATATGATGGTGAAAGAAGACATCAGCCGCTGGCAACGATGGCAAAAGGGTGAGCGATTCCCGTGGGATGCCCCGAACTATCCCAGTGAAGGTAATACCTTTACTAGAACCCTGAGAGTTTAAATTTAAAAGAAGAAACATAATCTCCAGGTTTCTTAAAATACTCTATTAGAGGACAAAAACTATGCCACCAATTAAACCTAAGATAGCCCTGGTCCAACCGGACAGTCCGTTTCTTGACGAGCCATTATCATTTCCGGGACTGGGGCTTCTTTACATTTCTGCTTTCCTCAAGATGCACGGCTATGACACTGAAGTACACGATTTAACCGGTGGGGGTCAGCTTCCTAAGTTGGCAAACTACGACGTAATCGCCTTTTCCTGCCAGGTAGTACATTTTCCTTTTGCTGCTGAAGCTTTGAGACAGTTGAAGCCCAGCAATCCAGAGGCAATATTTGTCATCGGCGGGCCGCAAGCAACTTGGCTGTCCCAGAGGTGCTTTGAAGCTGGCTTTGATATCGCCGTCCGGGGAGAAGGCGAACTGCCCATGCTTCAGGTGGTGCAAAACCTGGACAGCATTAGGGAAAAATTAAACGAAGGTAACGGGTTCCAAAGGGAATTGATTGCCCAGGAAGACCTTGACTTGACCTCGTTGCCTTTTCCCAATTGGGAGGCAATAAATATACGGCGTTATCGCTATTACTTGGCCGGTCGCCGGTGCATGAGTCTGGTAACCAGTCGGGGTAATTGTCCCTGGGGAGCAAGTGGCCACTGCCGGTTTTGTAGCAAAACAAACCTGGGCAGGAATATTCGCCTGCGGTTTAGAAGTGTGGAAAATGTATTGGAAGAGGCTAAACTGCTTCGTGACCGCTATGGTTTTGGGTCACTGATGCTCTACGATGATGAAATAATGGTCAATAAGAAACGGGACCTGGAAATCTTTGAAGGGTTGCGCACCCTGGACATTAAATTTCGCTGCATGACTAGGGCTGACCTGGCAACTAAAGAGGACTTAAAAATGATGGCAGAATGTGGCTGCGTAGAGATCTGCTTGGGCGCCGAAACCGGTGACTCTTATCTGCTAGAGGAAGTTGTGAACAAGGGGACCACTGTTGAGCAAAACACGCGTTTCGTTCACTGGTGCCACCAGGTAGGGCTCAAAGTGAAAACCTATTTGATAATAGGGCTGCCCGGAGAATCAAAACAGTCGGTTGAAAATACCAGAAACTGGTTAGAGAGTACCCAGCCA
Source organism: uncultured Dehalococcoidaceae bacterium (assembly GCA_964638295.1). GTDB lineage: Bacteria > Chloroflexota > Dehalococcoidia > Dehalococcoidales > RBG-16-60-22 > CAZWYS01. The sequence goes on along the minus strand of CAZWYS010000025.1, from coordinate 12,544 downwards.
GATAACTATGATTTATCCATCCTCGAGCCTTATCCTGGCTCTGAGTTTTATGAACATAAGGAACTCTATGAAATCGACTGGAAACCGAAGGATTTGGAAGAAGCCTGGAAAAAAGGTGCGCCTCAATATGGAAACTCGGTGGTCTGGACTCCTTACCTCAGTGCCAAGGAGATTGTAAGACTGAGAAATCAGATATTGGAGGAGATTCCAAGGGGCAAAGGGGGTATGACTTCATACTGGGGGACTGATTCTACGGGAGGGAGCCGTGAGCAAAGTTAACATTCCGGTTTGCGAACCAAGTATAGGGGAAGAGGAAATACAAAACGTTCTCCATTGCTTGCGGACTACTCAAATATCGGGCTGGGCGGGTGAATATATTACTGAGTTTGAACAGAAATTCAGCGCCTATTGCGGGGCCAAATATGGTATTGCTACTATCAATTGCGCCATAGCCACAATTCTGGCACTGGAATCCCTGGAGATAGGCAGAGGAGACGAAGTCATCACCTCAACCTTTACCTTCGCTGCTCCGATTTTTGCCATCATTCACCGTGGTGCTAAACCAGTGGTCGTAGATTGCGAGCCTAAAACTTGGAACATAGACCCGAGCAAAATTGAAGAGAAAATAACTAAAAGGACAAAGGCGATAATGCCGGTCCATATCTATGGACACCCGGTAGACATGGACCCTATTCTTGACCTAGCTCAAAAGTATAACCTCTACGTAATAGAGGACGCCGCTGAAGCTCATGGGGCCGAATACCGTGGCCGAAAGGTGGGATGCCTAGGCACCGCCGGGTGTTTTAGCTTCTACATCAATAAAATAATAACCACAGGCGAAGGTGGAATGTTGATTACCAACGACGAGCATCTAGCCGAAAAAGCAAGGTTGTTGAAGAGTTATGCCACTTCAAAGGAAAGACGTTTCTTCCATCACCACGTAGGGTTTAACTATCGTTTGCCGAACATACAGGCGGCAATTGGAGTGGCCCAGTTAGCCAAAATAGACGAGTTTATCGAAAGGAAAAGGCATATCGCCAGTTTATACCATTCCAATCTAAAGGATATTATCGGGATAACATTACCTGTAGAAATGCCCTGGGCCAAGAGCGTTTACTGGGTTTATGCCATCTTGATTGAAGATGAATTCGGATTGAATCGGGACGAGGTAACGCAGAAACTGGCAGAGAGAGGAATCGAAACCAGGACGTTCTTCATCCCGATGAACCAGCAGCCATTCTTTCAGAAAATGGGATTGTCCGAAGAGATGGGTTGCCCGGTGGCTGAAGAGATATCAAGAAAAGGGCTATATCTACCAAATGGCGTAGGGCTAACCGAGGCACAAATCGGGCAAGTCTGTGATGCCATCAAGGAAATCAGGGGATAGGGTCACGGTAAAAATTTTATTATAGAAGTTCAGCGGTGAGGATACTGTTTGTAAACATCAGCTATTTGCCGACGATAGGCGGGGTAGAAGTAATCATGCATAACCTTGCCAGAGGACTGGTAGCTAAAGGGCACGATGTAGCTGTAATCGCACCGAATACCCTTGACCTCAAACCGGCCAAGCTCAAAAAAGAAGAATGTATCGACAAAGTGAAAGTCAGGAGGATTAAAGCCTTTCAGTTACTGCCCCGCACCAATCCGTGGCTGACCCCAGAAATCTTCACCGCCATTGCCAACACTGACATCGTCCACGTTTTCTCCTATCATCCCGCCTTCATTACCAATGCTGCCTATATCACCACCAAGATTAAAAAGATTCCTTTAGTGGTTACCCCAATTTTCCACCCGCTGAACTCCCTGCCCGACCTCCGCTTCCATCAAAAATTCTGGACGAGTCTCTACCGCAAGGTACTTGGTCCGAAGATACTGAGATTAGCTGATGCCGTTACCGCCCTGACCAAGACCGAAGCCGATTTTTACCGGTCAAACAGCTTGAAAAATGTTTTTGTTATCCCTGAAGCAGTCTCCCTTAAAACAGAAACTATCAGCCAGTCAGGTTTACAGCCGTTCAGGAAAAAATACGGCATCGGTGATGCCAAAGTAATAATCTGCGTGGGAAGAATCGTCAGCTATAAAGGATTGGACCTGCTGGTTAGGGCCTTTGCCGCCGTCAGTGAGACTTTAACTAAATCCAAGCTTCTCATCATAGGCAAGGATTTAGGTTACCGCCAGGAGCTGGAGCGAATCATCAGGGAATTGAGTTGCCAGGATAATATTGTATTTACCGGTGACATTAGCAATGAAGAGCTTTACTGTGCCTATGAAGTTGCTGACGTTGTGGTTCATCCCTCATTATTCGAAGCATTCTGCCGAATAGCTTTAGAAGCCTGGTCGCATAAAAAGGCGATAATCGCCTTTGATAAGGTTGGCGAGCCAGTTTCAGAGGAAACGGGAGTCCTGGTGAAATATGGTGATGTGGAAGGACTGGCTAAAGCCATTATAAAATTATTATCAGATGAAGCATTGTGCCAAAATCTCGGGCAGAAAGGATACGAACAGGTACAAAAGTTTTATAATTGGGACAAGGTGGTCAGTGATTTGGAACAGGTTTATGATTCTTTAATTAGGAATTAGCATGAAGAAAGAAGACATCCTTAACCTTGAGTGGCAAAGAAAACAATCAAATTGGGTATGGGAGTATGACGTTATTGTTGACCTTATCAGGCCAGGTTCTAAGATATTGGATGTCGGCTGTGGAGATGGAGTGTTGGGGGAAAGGCTAATTAAAACCAAGAGGTGTGATGTGACCGGGGTCGACATCAGCGAAGAGGCGGTTAAACAGGCAAGGCTAAGCGGCCTAGAGGCAATGGTTGGCGACATTGAAAAATCGCTAGACTTTGCCGACGACTCCTTTGACTATGCTATTTTGTGTAATGTCCTGGAGCACCTAGTTGACCCGGTTGCAACCTTGAAGGAGTCGCTAAGAGTTAGCCAGAAGGGAGCCATCATTTCTATCCCAAATTTTGCCGTATTTCCAGCTCGAGTTGAATTGGCTTTTGGTCATTTCCCCAGCGTTCCCCTGTTCGGGAAGAAGTGGTACAACTCCCAACACATAAGATTATTTTCCTATAAAGATTTTAAGTATGCCTTGAACGAGCTTAACTTTGGCGTTCAGCCAACTAAGGAAAAGTTTCTACCCTTCTATGTTACACCAGTTCTGAAAAATCGGTTGCCAAATCCTTTGGCATCGCTGTGTGTGAGGGTGCTAGGAAAGGTTGATAATTTTGCAATGAAAATATTGGCAAAGCTGTTACCAAATCTTTTTGCCTTGTTGGTTGTGATGGTGCTGGAGAAGGCTGAGGGTTTTTCCATTGATAAAATCAAAGGCTACGATTATGACGTTTGACAGGCAGCAACAAATGGAGCTTAAAAGGTTAGAATAAATGGCTAAAATCTTATTTGTTCCCACTACTAGCCGGGAAATAGCTCAATTTAGCCTGGTAAAGCCTGAGTTAGAGGCACTCAGGCATGAGGTAATGGCTATTGCGCTGGATAAGGGAAAAGCGATGGATAAGAGTCAGGAGGTTTTGGAGGCTCCGCTCCAGGAAAAAAAGTTTCGCTGTAAGGCTATTACTGATTATAAAACTAGAAATGTGCTAAATATTATCAATAAGGAGAAACCTGACATATTAATAGTTGATTTTGGGGGCTTTACCCCCAATGCCTTTATCTATACCGCTACTCATCTAGGTATACCCTGCCTTCAAATAGACGATGGTATCGTCAGTGAGTATTCTAGACTGATAAATATCCCGCTAAAACAATCATTGTTAAAGCTGGTGCGGCGGGCTTTCCGCCTGCTCTTATTAAGAGCCAACCCCCGACCGCTGGCCTATCTTTGGCTGACACTTGGCTCAATCTATCCCCCGCGGCAATTTCTGAGAAAGATGGCACTAGAAATGGTAAAATCCACCTACACCATTTCCAGCTATACCGAGGGTCTAAATATAGCGACTATGAGCCCGTTTGCCAGAAATGCCTATCTGAGTATGGGTGTCCCGGCGGACAAGGTATTTGTTACCGGGCAACCCAGGTTTGACCTGATTGGGCAGAAAAAGTACGACCGGAAGCGTTTTATGGCAGAACTGGGTGTTCCCGAAGATAAAGGCATCGTGGTTCTGGCCACGCAGCCTCTGGGGAGTTTCTGGACGGAAGGGGACCGGGAGGAATTCATCAACACGGTAATCAGCGCGCTAAGTGAATTTCCCGAAAAACAACTGGTGATAAAGCTTCACCCTGGCGAGAAAATGGCGGAATATCAACAAATGCTAGCCAAGATGGAAGAGGACAGGGCAATTATCTGCCAGAAAATTGACCTCTACGAGTTGCTCCATGCCTGTGACCTGCTGATGACTGTCCATTCTACCGTGGCTCTGGAGGCGATGCTGCTCAATAAGCCGGTCATCACTATAAACCTGACTGGAAAGCCAGACCTTATGCCCTACGCCGAAAGCGGTGCCGCCCTCGGTGTGTATCAGAGAAGAGCCCTCGCCCCGGCAATAAATAAAGCGCTATATGACCCGGAGGTCAGAAAAAATTTGGCACAAAGTAGAGAAAAATTCATCTCCAAATACGCCTACCGGCCGGATGGGCAAGCCGCCAAAAGGGTTACCGAACTGATCACTCGGTTGATTGAAGAGTCAAAGAGCAATATAAAAGGAGGAACCCCAGTATGATATGGATATTGTTTGTATCAACTGCCGCTGTTCTGGTAGCATTCGCTAATGTATCTTTGAAATATGGCTTGAGCCAGGTCAATACCTTACTATCGCAAGCCTCTCTCACTTATCAGAGTATTCCTTATTTGGCAAGTAATCTATACATTTGGCTGGGAATGCTCGGCCTGGTGTCAGGCTTTGTCTGCTGGCTGGCTGGAATGTCTCATATCCAATTAAGCAACGCCTATCCTGTCTTTATCGGTGTGGAATATATTTTGGTAATGCTTTTCTCATGGCTGATTTTGTCTGAGGCATTCGCCCCCGTTAAAATCGCCGGGATAGCCCTGGTCTTTATTGGAATCATGGTCATAGTTCGTTAGCTCAAGGAGGGATTTTATTTAGGAGGTAAAGGTATGACTCTTTCTCTAGTGGTCCCATTTTATAACGAAGGGAAAAATATTGAGAAAGTAGTAAGTGGCCTTAACCGTAATTTCGAAGGAGAGTCTATTGACTATAAATTGATCCTTGTTAATAACGGTTCAGGTGACAATAGCCCCACTATATTAGAAAGTTTGTCTAAAGAGAATCCAGATAAAATAAAAGTTGTTCATGTTAAAGTTAACCAGGGCTTTGGTTGGGGGATTATAAGTGGTTTAAGGCAGGCAAACGGTGACTATATCGGCTATATGTGTGGGGACGGTCAAACAAAGCCTGAGGATGTGGTTAAGACTTATCGCTGGGTTGAGCAAGGGGATTGCGACTTGGCTAAAGTGAAAAGAATATCGAGAGGAGATGGCTTATGGCGGAGGATAATATCTTTCGTCTTTAATCGTCTTTTCTGGATTATGTTTCGGGTTCATTCGCTGGATATAAACGGGACGCCAAAAATATTTAATCGAAGCTGGTTAGATAAATTGCACCTTGCTTCTAAGGACTGGTTTATTGACGCCGAGGTGATGATAAAGTCCAGGCATCTTGGTATGAGAATCGGAGAGGTGCCAACAGAGTTTCTACCCCGGGAGGAGGGTAAATCACATGTAGCGCTAGCTACCTCCTTAGAGTTCGTTAAAAATATGCTATCCTATAGATTTCTTGGAGGGATAAAGCAGTGGAAACAACGCATATGAAGACAGTTATTTTTTGTGGAGGTAAGGGGATGAGGCTCCACGAGGAAACCGAATTCAGGCCTAAGCCTCTTATTGAAATTGGCGGATGGCCTATCCTCTGGCATGTAATGAGAATTTATGCTCACTATGGTTATCGAGATTTCATCCTCTGTCTTGGTTATAAGGGCGACATGATAAAGAGATATTTCCTTGACTATGAAGCGATGCAAAATGACTTTACTATTGAATTGGGCACAAATAGCCCCGAGTTCCATAGCTCACATCAAGAAAAAGGCTGGCGGGTCACCCTGGCTAATACCGGGATGGAAGCGAATACTGGGGCCCGGCTCAAGCGTGTCCAGAAGTATATTGACACCGATTTGTTTATGGTTACCTATGCTGATGGCGTGGCTGATATGAATATTCAGTGGTTAATTGATTTTCATCGCAAACATGGTAAGACCGGGACAATAACTGCGGTGCGTCCCCTGTCCCGGTTCGGGGAACTGGAACTTGGAAAAGATAATACTGTAGAAGCATTTCGGGAAAAAGCTCCGGTAGAAGGGGGGTATATCAATGGCGGCTTCTTCGTCTTTAACCACCGGATTTTTGACTACGTAAACGACGAGGATGACTGTATCCTTGAACGAGAGCCCCTGGTGAGGCTATCCAGAGATGGTCAATTAGCTGCTTATGTGCATCATGACTACTGGCATTGCATGGATACTTATCGAGATTGGGAAGCGTTAAATGAGGAGTGGGCTAAAAGCAATCCAGGATGGAAGATCTGGTAGCAATGGCTATGGGATACGACCGGCTAGAAGGTAAGAGGATTTTGGTAACCGGTGCCACGGGTTTTATTGGTTCTCACCTTGTCCAAAGATTGGTTTTGGAAAAGGCTGAAGTCTACGCCCTCTGCCGTAAAGACTCAAATACCTGGCGGATTAAGGATTGCCTCTCCAGATTGGAAGTCGTAGAAGGTGACATTACTGATAAAGAAGGCCTGATTTCTATCGTTAGGCAGGTAAGACCGCAAAAGTGCTTTCACCTGGCTGCCTATGGCGTCAACCAGCCGAAACCCGACCTGCATCAAGCCATCCAGACCAATGTTACTGGTACCGTTAATTTAATCCAGGCCTTACCGGGTGTGGAGCTTGAGTGCCTGGTGAATTTTGGAACCAGCTATGAATATGGCAGTATCAATGGTGCTATCTCGGAGAATTCGGCGGTTAATCCTAATAATAGTTATTCTACTTCCAAATCGGCGGCATGGTTATTTTGCAATTTATTTTATAAGTCAGCTGGGGTGCCTATAGTTACGGTCAGGCTCTTCCCGGTTTACGGACCTTTTGAGGAGTTTGGCAAGTTGATTCCAACCACTATTGTAAAGGCTTTGCAAAATGAAGAGCTCCTCTTGACCTCTGGAGAGCAGGAAAGGGATTATGTCTTTATCGATGATGTAATCGATGGTTGTCTTAGAGCTGCCACGATTAGAGAAACCGTGGGGCAAACCATAAATCTGGGAACAGGCAAGGCGTATTCCATCAAAGTAATTGTCACCAAGTGCCTGGCTCTAATGGGAGACCCGATAAAGCCAGTATTCGGCGCTTTGCCCTCTAGACCAAACGAGGTATTGAGTTTGTATGCTGACACCAGGAAAGCCGGAGAGATATTAGGTTGGAGCTCCAAAGTTGACCTGGAAGAAGGGCTAAAGAAGACGATAGAGTGGTATCGCAATAACAGGTATCTGTTTGATAGGAGGAATGTATGTTGAGAGATTTTTGGCGATCAAAGAAAGTCTTGATAACTGGTGGCACCGGGTTTATCGGCTCCTGGCTGGTTGAAGCTTTGTGCCAAGCTGGAGCAAATATAACGGCTGTCATTGAACAGGATAGCCCTTTTGGCATTGAGGCTATCAAACATCTCACCCGAGATGTAGAGCTAGTTTATGGAGATATCCGGGATAATGAACTGGTGGCTAAGGCAATTAAGGGTAAAGAGATTTTATTCCACCTGGCCAGTGTTACCCAGGTTCTGTATGCTATTAAAAATCCAGAAGAAACTGTTGCTGTCAATGTTTTTGGGGCGCTAAATATTCTGGAAGGAATGAGAAGAAGCGGCGATGAGCAATTTCTGATATATGCCAGCACTGATAAAGTATATGGTGAGCCAAAGTACGTTCCCATAGATGAGGAGCATCTTTTAGCGGGCAAATCACCTTATGATGCCAGCAAAATCGCTGCGGATAGGCTTGTTTATGCCTATCATATCTCCTACGGGCTAAGATGCGGCATAGTGAGATGGGCAAACACATACGGGGGGCGTGATGCTAACTTACTACGGGCTGTGCCTGATTTTGTTACCTCCGTCCTTAACGGAAAGCCGCCGACAATTCGTGGCAATGGAAAGCAGGTAAGAGATTATATGCATGTAACCGATGCCGTAGAGGGGATTATTGCTGTCGCGGAAAATCAAGGACTGGCCAACGGGGAAGCTTTCAATCTGGGGACTGAGAAGCCAACCTCGGTGGTGGATTTGGCCGAGTTGATTATCCGGGTATCAGGGAACGAAGGTAAAGTTAAGCCAGTAATATTGGGCAAAACGATACCGGGAGAGATTGACATTCAGTACCTTTCCTCTAGAAAACCGAGGGAATTGCTGGGATGGAACCCTAAAGTTGAATTAGAAGAAGGGTTAAAAAATACTATAGAATGGTATGGGGAGAACAAGTGGTGGGAGAGCGTTATGGAAAGGGTGGCAAAACATCATAATATCTAAACTGGATTTTGAGGCTGGGTATATGGGAAAGGACAAGGATAGTTTACGGCAAGAAGTATTTAGCAAGGTAGTTCAATACTACAACTTGATGCATCAGCCAAAAAATTTTGTCCCTGGTAAAAGCCGAATTCATTATGCTGGCAGAGTATATGATGAGCAGGAACTGCTCAATATGGTGGATGCTGTCCTCGATTTCTGGGTTACCTTGGGAGCTTATGGAAAGCAGTTGGAGAAGGAGCTGGCTGATTTTTTAGGAGTAAAGGAAGTGATTTTGGTTAATTCCGGCTCCTCAGCCAATCTGGTGGCTATCACCTCCCTGACATCGCGTCAGCTTAAGGCTCATCTCTCACCCGGAGATGAGGTGCTGACTCCAGCGGTGACTTTCCCTACCACCTTCACCCCTATCATACAAAACGGCCTAATCCCTGCGTTAATCGATTGTGAATTGGGTACCTATAACATGGACTTGAGCAGGTTGGAAGGAGCTATTTCTCCCAAGACAAGGGCGATATTCGTTCCTCATACTCTGGGAAATCCCTGTGAGATGGATAAAGTGATGGAGATATGCACCCGGTATAACTTGTGGCTAATAGAGGACGCCTGCGATGCCCTGGGGACAAGGTACGAGGACAAAATGGCGGGTACCTTCGGTGAATTCGGTACCCTGAGTTTCTACCCAGCCCACCACATGAGTATGGGAGAAGGGGGGGCAGTCCTTACCAACAATGCCACCCTAGCCAGAATTGCTCGCTCGGTGAGAGATTGGGGTCGGGATTGCTGGTGCCAGGGAGAGGCTTCCCTGAACGGTGCCTGTGGTAAGAGATTTCAATATAAAATAAAGATGGATGATAGAGAGATTGATTACGACCATCGCTATGTCTACTCTAATATCGGCTACAACCTCAAGCCAACTGATATTCAAGCCGCGATGGGGCTGGCACAACTCAAGAAGCTCGGCTGGTTCATTGAAAGGAGGGGGCACAATTTCAAGCGCTTATTTGAAGGGCTAAAAAAATATGATGATGTATTCATTTTACCCTCATGGAGCGAAAAGGCTAAACCATCTTGGTTTGCCTTCCCCCTAACTATTAGACCTGGCGCAAAGTTCAATCGGAGGGAGCTATTGGTATTCCTGGAGGAGGCGAATATTGAAACACGTCTCCTCTTTGCAGGAAATATCCTGAGGCAGCCCGCCTTTAAAAATATCGAACATCGCGTTGTGGGCAACCTAGCCAATTCAGATTTGATTATGACCAATACCTTTTTTATTGGCGTTTACCCTGGGATTAATGACGAGATGCTCGATTACGTTCTGCAACAATTTGAGGAATTCTTAAAGCAAAACAAATAGAAGGAATACTACCTCGGCCATAGTAACCCTTCTGAATTGGGGGATAGAGTTGAGGGATGAGACGAAGAGTAGCTTCTTTAAAGGGGAAAAGCCTGTTTTTTGGCTTTTCTTTGCCTGTTATCTCCTTTTGGGGCTGGCCTTCGTCTTCTTGAGCAAATTCTGGGCTGATGAAAACTGGTACTTCGGCGGAAGCTGGCTGGTGGCTAATGGCGAGCTTCCCTACCGGGATTTCTTTATTCACCATAACCCGCTGGTCTTTTATGTTTATGCCCTGCCCCAATATTTCTTTGGACCTAACATCATCGTTGGTCGGCTGACTTCTCTCTTAATAATGATGCTGATTTTTCTGCTGGTGTGGAGGTTGGCGAGAAAACTGGGCGACAGGACAGCCGCCTTAATTGCTGGTGGGTTACTGATTACCCACCTATTCACTATTTACTACTTTACCACCTTTAGTTATCGGGCTCTGGAAGCCTGTCTAATGCTCGTCTTTTTTACCATCCTTTTGGGGAATCTAAGAGATTCTATCAAATATCCGCTAGCCACATTGATACTGTGTCTGGTGGTCGGCGTCAGATACCCGATTGATTTTGCCTCCGGGTTGCTGGTTCTTTACCTCGCGTACGTTACCTATCGCAGCTGGAAGAAAAAAAAGGTTATCCTGCTATCTCTATCAGTAGCCGTACTGTCCCTGGGAGTCGTTCTGCTGCCCTTCATTCTCCTCGCCCGAGACCAGTTTCTTTTCGGCACTGTAGCTTTTAACTTCCTGACGCCCAGCTTTTGGGTTGAGTTCGGCATCTCCGGGCAGCCGAGCCTCATTGACCGGTTATACCATATTTTCTTCATTCAATCCGGGGTTTTCCAGAGTTTCTACGCCATAGTAGCCATCCTTTTCGCATTGCTTTTCTATTTAATTTTGAGGGTAATGTCCGGAAAAGTAGACATCAAAGAGCTTATCGCGAAAAACTGTAGTTTGGTTTTTCTACTAAGCTTTATTATATTGTTTGAGATATTTGGTGCCGCTGCCCCACAATCTACCATTAGCATGAGAACCATTACCCTCCCGGCAACCATTATTGTCGCCGGGGCAGGACTGGCTAAGGTTTTGAGCACTATTGAAGATAGGGGCGCTATCTGGATATTATATGGTTTGGTCATCGGGCTAGTTATCGTAACTCCCTTTGCCCAGTATGCCCAGGGAAACGAGGCCAGACCTACCTTAACCTGGCAGAAGACCGAGATGAAATATGTTATTGACATAGCCGATAAGATTGCCGATTATACTGATGAAGATGATAAGATATTGACTTTTACCCCGACGTTTGCCCTGCAGGCCAACCGGGCATTGATGCCGGGGACAACAATGGAACTATTTGCCTTCTTCCCCACTTGGGAGACCGAGAAGGTTAAGAAGCGTAATCTGCTGAACTTGCCCATGCTTCTGGACTACCTCTCTTCCCGGGAAGCCGGGGCGGTCGTTCTTACTGAGGAACGTTTCTTCAGCGGCAGATACATGGGACGAGTCCTGGATGAATACAGGGTTGAGATATTACAAATTCTGGAGGAAAATTACTACCTGGTGGAAAAACTTTCCTATCCTCAGGAGATTGGACGGGGGAGCGTCTACATCTACCTGCCCCGCCAGGAATAGGTGACTAAAATGCTCAGGTTTTTGCTTGTTGGCTTTGGCTCAATCGGTAAAAGGCACTTTGATAATCTCAATGAAATCGGGGGGGTTGAGGTAAGTGTTCTGAGCCGACGGCAGATTGACCTGCCCGGCACTAGGGTCTATCATTCCCAGGCTGACGCGCTTAAGGATGAGTTTGATGCCGCATTTATCACCAATGAGACCGCTTTACATATCCCCACCGCCATCGCCTTTGCCGAAAGAGGCTGCCACCTTTTCATTGAAAAACCCCTTTCCGATAGCTTAAAGGACGTAAATAAGTTGACTAATCTGGTGAGCAATTATAATCTTAAAGTTATGATAGGCTATAACATGAGATTTCATCCGCTAGTTAGCCGTGGCAAAGACTTTCTCCAGAAAGGTAAGATTGGGCGGGTAGTGTCAGCCGGAATGGAAGCCGGAGAATATCTGCCCGACTGGCGCCCCGGACGGGATTATCAGAATTCTTACAGTGCCCGCAAGGAAAAAGGCGGCGGAGTTATTCTGGACCTGAGCCACGAGCTTGATTATGCTTGCTGGTTTTTTGGTGAACCCGAAAAGGTCTTTTCCTTCAGCGGTAAGAGGAGTGACCTCCCGATAGAGACCGAAGACGTTGCCGAAATCCTAGTTGAGTTCCAGAGCGGCGTCTGGTGTCAGGTACATCTGGACTATATCCAGCGGTGCCCCAGCCGCTCGTTCAAACTGGTTGGCACTGAAGGCATTATGCTGGCTGATTTAAACGACAGTAAAATGAGTGTCTTTGCCGCAGGTAAAGAGGAATGGGAGACATTTGATATTGAGGGCGACTTCCAGAGAAACACGATGTATCTGAATGAGGTAAAGCACTTTATTGACTATATTAATGGTTCATTGCCCAGGCCTCTGATAGGACTGGAAGACGGAATACGGGTTCTTAATGTGGCGCTGGCGGCGAAGGTATCATCCCGGTCAGGGAGGGTCGTTCAGATTCGATGAAGGT
>CAZWYS010000024.1:12885-20726 GCA_964638295.1 uncultured Dehalococcoidaceae bacterium | reverse complement strand
GTATTATGGCAATGCTACGGTGGGCGACCAGCAAGACGCCGAGAATGTCTGGGATAGCGACTACATCATGGTCCAACATATGGAAGGAGCCTCATATACGGCGCTGGACGATTCAACGAGTAACGACTGCGATGTTGACGTCGAGGACGGAAACCCCACCTATGAAGCAACCGGGCAGATAGATTATGGAGTAACCTTTGACGGAAATGATGGCGTGGAAATCACAGACCCGGGCACTTCCCCATTAGACCTGGATACAGCCGTAACTATTGAAGCCTGGATTAACCCCAGTTCGATAAGCAGTTGGAACAGGATAGCCGCCAAATCTCATACCGGAAACTCATCCCCGTGGACGATGTATGGCTTACTGTTTGACAGCGCTAGCCACCTCAGAGCGGAAATAGCCGATGGCGGAGCGCAGTACGGGCATAACGGTGTTACCACAGTTTCAACTGGCAGCTGGCAACACGCAGTTATGAGCTATGACGGCAGTACCATTCGGGTCTACTATAACGGGTCTGAGGAAGGCACCGGTACCGGTCATTCCGGTGGTTTAGATACCAATAACCAAGTATTTTCCATAGGCAAATCTGGCTTTGATGCCGACTACTTTACCGGGACAATTGACGAGGTAAGAGTTTCTCAAATTGCCCGCGATGCCGGATGGCTCAGTACCGGGTACAACAACCAGAGTGACCCTGCCAATTTTTATGACCTAGGAGCTGAGGAAACGACCCCGGTCCTTTATGCGAGGGACCTGTATAATATTCCCGACCACAGCACCGGCTCCGGCGCCATTGACAGCGTTACCGTCTACTTCCGTTTTGCCAGGGATTCGGGCACCGGCAGTGTCTATGCCAGGGCAACAATCAAGACATACAGCACCATTGCTACCGGGACCGAAGAAAGCACCGATAATAATACTTTTATCCTTAAATCACACCCGTGGACAACCAATCCCGACACCGGGCAAGCCTGGACCTGGGATGAAATAGATGCCCTGCAAGCAGGTATTGAACTGAGGGGAGATGATACCACCGACATTGCTGCCTGTACCCAGGTTTACGTCGAGGTCAATTATACCCCTTATAATTCGCCAGGAGAACTCACCTCAATTAATCTATTGTCCGGTGAGGGCGTTATAAGCATAGTCAGTTTTGGCTATAATGCTTCCGCGATTCCTTCCGGAACCGGCCTGAGAGTCCAATTTTCACAGGATAACAGCAACTGGTACAATTCGGCGAATACCAGCGACGGCTGGGACACCCTTTCTCAGGGAACAGATAACATAAGCCTTGCCGGCTTGAGCTGGTCCGGAGCCAACTTCTATTATCACATGGAATTCACCTCCGACGGGAATGAGACGCCGGTCCTGGACGAGATAAGCGTTAATTTCTCTTCATACTATTTATCGGGCGACCTGACCTCGTCAGCGTATGATGCGGGGAGTGCCGCCATCTGGGACTGGCTCAATAACCTCTTTACCATAGTTGAGCCGTCCGAGACCGACATCAAGTTCCAGATACGGACGGCGACAACTCAAAGCGGGCTCAGCTCAGCCACCTGGTACGGGCCGACGGGAACGGGTGATTTCTATACCACGAGCGGCACCGCCGTCAACCCGGTCCATGATGGTGAGCGCTGGATTCAATACAAGGCTTACTTTTCCGGTCCCGGTGATAACACGCCTACCTTAAGTGATGTCACCATAACTTACAACTCCAGCTCTATATCCTATACAGTTGAAGTTATCGGCGGCAGTTACTGTTTCGTCTCGGATGACACCTCGGGGTGGGGGTCGGGGTGGACATTGACCCCAGAGTTTTACTGCGAGGCTACCCAGAGGTAAAGGAATAATAAGCGGAAAGCCAATCAATAATACCGCAGCGGTAGAGAAGAGTGAACAGGAAATTCTATGGTATTGCAGCCCTGGCAATCATCCTGCTGATTAGCGGCGGGATATACGCGTATACCTATGCCACCGGGGTAGGTACCATCAGCATCACTTCGCCAACGGGAGACATCGCTACCGCCAATATCTCAGCAAACCAGCCTGACTGGGAAGATGTCGTGGAACTAGTGGAAGACACCGAAACCTTCAGACCGAGTGATAATGGCACCTACATACAGTGTGACCCCGTTGGTGATGTCGACAACTTCCTGTGCGTGGATGAAGAGACAGCTGACGAAGACTCTACCTATGTCGAGACAAGCGGTGGTGCCACCGAACTGGATACCTACAATATTCCGGACCACAGTGAAGGTACGGGGAATATCACGTCAGTCAATGTTTATATCAGGACCAGGGCCACCTTTGGCACCCATGCAGCGGAGGTTGCCATGCGGACAGACGGCACGAACTCTTTTGCCAGTTATACCTCTCCCCTGCCAACGTCTTATGGATATTTATCAGCAAACTGGGACAACAACCCGAATACAACCGACCCCTGGACATGGGACGAGATTGACGCTCTGGAAATAGGCGTCAGGCAGTATGACCTCGGCAGAGGTGGACCCAGGACCACCCAAGTCTATGCCGAGGTTGATTACGAATACCTGCCTATCACGGGCAATACGCCCACGGGCGACCTGTTTGAGGTCAACGAGCACCCTGACTACGGCGGCGACCTCAATGTAAGGGTCTACCTGACCAACACGGCTGCCTTGCTGAAAGCCTATGAATACCTCAACATGGAGCTATACCTTGAGGACTCGGAGGAGGCGGGGCAAACGCCCAACTACCAGCTGCTCACGCCGAGCATCGGATGGGTGAGCTTTACCCTCAAAGACCCGGTCAGCGACAATCATGTCCTCTCCATTACCGGCGGCGACTATGGCCTCGTCTCGGCATACACGGCGGAGTGGGAGGCGGGGTGGACAATCACCCCGGAGCTTTACTGCGAGGTTGCCCAGCGGTAACCAGGCTACTTATTAATACCTATTAAGGAATTATTTACGAAACCTTAATAGAACCTTTACGAAATCTTTATCTTTTTTATGCCATTCTTTATACTTGTATGCTACATTTAGGATATGAGACAAGTGATGACACTAATAAGCAAATTCGGCAAGATGAGACGAATACTCACGCTTATCAGCATCGTGGCGATATGCCTCATCGCCTTCATGGCGGTCAGAGGCGTCATGCCGTTCATGCCGGTTTTTGGCACCAGTATGGAGCCAGTACTTCATGCCGGCAACCTGATTCTGATCAATACCAAGATAGCACCTTCCGAGGTCAAACAGGGCGATATCATTGTCTATAACGTCCCATCAGCAATTCAAGACTACTACAACTATCCACCAGTAGTCGCCCACCGGGTAATTGAAGTGCGCGATACCGAGTACGGTACCGCCTGGCGCACCAAAGGCGACAACGCCGGTGAAGACCCGTTCACCGTGCGGAGCCTAGACCTCAGGGGCACCATCAGCCACCAAATCCCCTTCCTCGGCTTTCCGCTCCTCTTTCTTCAGAGCCAGCAGGGGTTAATCTTCGTCCTTACTGCCCTGGGACTGTTTGCCCTTTACCTCTATGCCAGCGACCTGGGTCGCGGGGGGCAAAAGATACACCGGGGTATATTTGCTCCGGTAATTGAGGAAAGTCAGCGGGGCAGCCAAACACTGGCGCAGAGGATGGAAACTACCGAGAAAGTAGTGGAACACACCCAGGAAGCGCTGAGCAGCTTCGCCTCCGCCATAGCCGAGTACGCCGAACACCTCAAAAGCCACACCAGCGCCATTCAGGGTCTCAGCGAAGCGTCCCAAGAGCTGAAAAGAGGCGCCGCCGAGCAGAATAAGGTGCTGGAACGCATTGCCGCATCTATGGAACAGGGAAAGCTAGTGAGAGAAGAAGCAACGCCAACCGCGAAACCGGCAGCACATGAGGTGGCAAAGGGTAAGTTCCCTCCGGGGTGCGTGAGAAGTCGCCAGCAACTCCCTACCCGACGGGAGATATTCAGGGCGGGGTAAAAATTATGAATTCAAAGAGGGACGACGTATATTGGGTAGTTCAGACATACGACCTATATTAATGACGTGTATTAGAGTCGGTCGGGGTTTATAATAAATGATCCACCATCCTTCAGTCTTACATATATTAAAAACGGCTGGCTGAGCAAGGAAATAAAATTTCGTTTTACCATCAACAAAAGGTTCATTACTTATACCTTCTATAATCTCAAGTAGCTGTTTTCTCTCGCCGGAAGTCACCTGCTCATCTATAAAACGTAGCGCAGTTTTCAGCAGAATACATTCATAGGCCATACTTCTGCTTTACCTCTGATAATCTCATGCCTTCGGATTCTGCCTCAGGCCTAGTTCCCTCCTCAATTACTGCCATCAACTTAGCATCACTTTTGATACTTTCCACAAGTTCTTTATATTCAGGAGATTGATTCATACTAAGAACCTCATACTGGCGAACCGCCTTAAAAGGCTCGGTTCTTTTTGAAGCAGCAACAATTTGATTTATGCTGTAGTTTCGGTATCGCTCTACAACATCTTTTACAACTTGCCTTTCAAACTGGCTCAACAGTTTATCAGGAATGTCAAATTTTTTAGACCCAACGCTATACATGTAGTTTTCTGATCCATAAATACTCCTGCCAACCTTCATACACGCATAGTCTTCATGTACAAGTTTATCAGCTTCCTTCACTATGGCATTGCTTATAGCATTAGGCCCGAAATCATCCCACATGTAATCGAGACCCGTTATCGTTTTTCCAAAATGCTCATAAAATAAGTTATCTGTAAGATAGATTAACTTTACAAGCTTAGTCCGGTGGACAGGTGTACTTATTTCATCTAAAACTGAATAAATTACAGCCATAGTCTTGCTCATGATTTACCCTCCTTTTCAACCTTACCAATTGCATTTTTATCACGCCTGTTTACCTCAGTATATCGTTTAAAGATATCCACAATCAACTTCTTGAGACTTACTCCTCTGTCGAGTGCTATCTGTTTTAACTCCTTATGCAATTCATCAGAGATAGGAAATCTTATTTCACCCAATTGATTCACCTCACACATGTGATACAATTGATTGGATTGTACCACATAAGTAAGGCTATGTCAAGTACTCACATTAACAACTTTAACCATACTTCCTTTTTGTACTAGGTTCAATTCAGATTTGCTTCTACAAACCGATCCTAGGTATAAACCGCCGTCACCACTGCCTCTTTGGGGTTATACTCATCGAAGAAGATGACCGCCACCTTCCTGCCGACAATCATTTCGGCTACGGGTAAGTTCCGAGCCACGGCAATGTCTTCCAGATAAACTTTGTAGCTGCCGGCGAGCCGGACAGTGGCGGTGTAATTACCGGAATTGAAACTTTTAAGTAGCGCTTTTCTCAGCCTCAACTGCTTCTACCTCCTTTAAATGCCCTATACCGCTCCCAGCCACAACTGCTGGCGGTATTCGCCACGGCGAGGGCTATAAACCAGAGTTAACCCGAGCACTCTTTTCTTTTCCGAGGTAAGACCGGCACGGGTATCAGTGATATCAATAACATCGTACAATTGCTGGCCGCAGTTAACCGGGATAAGAATAGCGCCACCGGCTGAGGCTATTGCCGCCTTTCTTAAACAGGCTTCCCCTCTCTGCTGAGCTTCAGCCACGGTGTCTATATTCCTGTCCTCAAGCTGCCGCAAACGGTCGTAGAGCCGGTCTATCTCATCCCAGGTGAAACTATCCACGACAATCAGCTCACCACTGCCGGTATCAAAACCTTCAACCTGCACGCGGTTGAGCTCCCAGGCTCCCTGCCGATACCTGCCATCTAAAATCTGATGCTCCCCACCATAGCTATAAACAGAGCCATCCGAAGAGAGAGGGTTGACGAGATAGGCCTGGCTACCTTCAATGAACAAAACATCCGGAACGAAGGAGAGCAGCCTCTGGATGATGGATTCCCCGCGGTCGCCGGAGCTGATGGTGAAGTCGGGATAGAAGCTGGTGATGACCGATGACTGGGACCTGACCTCCAGCTTCAAGCCAGCCCGGGCGAGCATAAAGGCAAGAATATCTTTGACACTCATCTGATCGGAGTCTTTATTCCAGCGGAACTGGTGCCTGCCCCTCCAGCCATTAATTACTCCCCAGCCGTCCCGGGCATAAAGAATGAGGCTGGCTTTACCACCGGCGCTGGTATATTCACCGGCCTCAAGGCTAAAGGTCTGACCGGAACTCACTTCACTACCCGCGGTGGTGAGATAGCCAGAGCCAAAATCCAACTGACAACCGATATCAAGGACTGACAAATCTCCCTGCCCGAGCGAAGCGTACTGCCCCTCATCATTACGCAGTTCCACGGTTAGCTTACCCGAGGTCTCCTCAAGTTCCTGCCTCACAGCAAGGACATCGGCACTCAGGTCAAGGCTCCGGGCGGTGAGTCCGGCTCTCCATACACCCGCTGAATTTGCTAACCAGCAATAGTCACCATAATGGGCTATGGCCAAGCCATACGCCGAGGACAGGTCATAAGGCACCGGTTCCCGCCATAAATTATCAACAAACCTGGCACCAAGGACGGAATGGGACCAGAAGGGGCGGTTATAGGCATCGCTGCCGGTGAACTTCTCCACAAAGAAACAACGGCAGGTATCCGGCTTATCCAGAAAAGGGCGATGATATTCAAACTCACCATCAGAGGGCGCTGAGGCCAATTCCTTCAGCGCCGACCAGCTACCGGCAGCAATGTCGCCACCATCACCGTAAACCAGGCTCCACAGCTTATAATTACCCGCCGAGTCCTTGCCGGTGACCAGCAGATTCCAGTCCGACTCGTAGACAGTGGCAATACCAGACAAGTTGCCGGTGCTTTTATTCCAGGCCGATTTAGCCTGCCACTCACCATCCACATATTTCTTCACATAGAGCGTCGCCTGGTCGGCAAAGAAGAGCGCCAAATCACCGTTGGACTTGTAGGCAGCCGCCAGACCATTGACATTGGTGGTGGGGGAATAAGCAAAGAGCTCAGGACTACCCCAACTGGCTCCGTAGTCGGTGCTTTTCAGGCGCTGAATTTTACGGTTAATGCCGTCGATCCAGAAGATGGAAACCTCAGCCTCGAGAGAGGCACAGGCAACAACGGCAGCATTACACTGATTGGTGTAAGTCCACTGGCTGAAGTCACTGGCTGGTCCGGGGGCAGATACTCGCTGGCGGTAGAGCTTCCGCGAGTCAGACGACAGCGTTATTCGGGCTCTGATAAGAGAACCATCACCGGGCATGGTCAGAGCGTGAAAGTAGTCATCTTCCGAGCCGGTATAGAGCCTGGTCCAGTCATACCTGACAACACCGGCAATTTTATTTCTGGCTTCCACCCTGACACAGGGAGTTGAGGATGCCTGTTTCTGGGCAGCTAATAATGTTGCGGTGAGGTCTCGCATCGCTTTCCCCCTATACCAGAGCCGCCAGAATATCGGGAAGCGGCTTATTTGCCTTCCGGTAGTGCTGAGCCAGGTGATTGGCGGCTTCAAGGATTTGCCCGGGGCTGGCTGCCAAACCATGCCGGCGGTTGCTGCCCGGTGAGAGAGCTACGACCGCGGCATCCATCTGCTCCCAGTCGACCGTCCGCTCAACATCAAACTTACCCCGAAGGACTCTGGAGACACTCTTCCGGTGATGGGGTAATTGCCATGTCTCAGGGTCTTCAGGGTCGCCAATAATGGCAAACGCCTCTCCGGGTAGTCCATCTTTAGTTCCGGGTAATCTTTTGGTCATATCTACCTCACCTCTTTTAGTTTTTTATTTGGTAATCCTATCCCCCTTTATCCCCCTTCCCCTTAGTAAGGAGAAGGGGGAAATCCGGGGAAGAGGGACTTCACCCC
>CAZWYS010000024.1:0-12785 GCA_964638295.1 uncultured Dehalococcoidaceae bacterium | reverse complement strand
CCCCTTCCCCTTAGTAAGGAGAAGGGGGAAATCCGGGGAAGAGGGACTTCACCCCCCTAAAACTACCTGTAAACATATCGGGCTTTGCCCACCCCTGGGCACATGGTCAATTAAGGACCGTAATCGGTTGCCCTAGAGACAACGGGATAGCAGGGCTTATAAAGCGAACGGATTCTAATCCGGTTTCTCCTTCCCAGCCGCTTCAGTTCTTCCCGGAAATATTTCAGCTTATCTTTACCCCAGGCAAGAAACTCTCCGGGGGTGGGCTTGCCACCGACATTGACCCGATTGATGGCGTAAGCCGCCCATTCAATCGCCGCATAGCCGCAGGTGCCGATAGCAACTAAATCCTCATACTGGGCGGGAATAGTGGAACTTTCGGCGCTGAGAGTATGGAGTTTACCGTAGTAGATATAGGCGCTGGAACCGTCAGGGACTTCCTCGCCGAGGATGGTCAGCGTATCTCCCCACAGAGAGAACCTCTGGTATATTCTGGGGAACCGGTCCACCGGATATTCCACCGCCTGTACCATAACCCGGTCAGTTATGGTGGATATGTCCAGCTCCCTGGAGCCGGAAGTGGTGGCTCTGGTGGCTTTCTGCTCACAGGGAAGATACCCGGAGAATTCCTTTACCGCATGGGCGATGTGCCGGTCCAGCTCATCGCTAGTCCAGCGATAGTTTTCCGCATCCTCGTCATGGAGGTCGCGCCTGACGATGGTTCTCATATCACTCAGGTTCATAATTACCTCACTCCCTTTAGTTTTCTATTTGATAATCCCATCCCCCTTTATCCCCCTTCCCCTTAATAAGTGGAAGGGGGAAATCCGGGGAAGAGGGACTTCGTCCCTCTTATACTCCCTATATGCATATTCAGGGGATTCATCTTTCTTAAACTCCCTGTATGCCTATTCAGGGACTCTGCCTCCCTTAAACTCTCCTTATAGCATCCACTCATTCAAAGGAGAGGGGGCTAGATAGACTTTTTATGGGGATTCGCCCCTTTAACTTCCCCGTTCGTTTAGATAGCAGTCTTTCTAACCTCTAGTCTATCCAGCTTTTCGCAGGGCAAACCCTCATCATGTCGGCATATTTCCAGGTCGCAGAAGGAAATCTCCTCATTATCCATGCTCTCGTTGAGGCTAACGGCTTTGCCAGCTATTCCTTTAGCGTAGTCCATCAATGCTTTAGCGTCAGCCTCATTTTCAAAACTTAAGTCCAGCCTGACTCGGTATTTCATAGCTACCACACTCCAAACAAATGTTTTTCCCGGTTAAAGTGGCTCTGAATTTCTAAAGCACTTAAAGCCCGATCATAAATCCTAGGTCGACAAATCATTCCCTGGAAGAAATAGTCTGAGCCCGAACCATACCATCGGCCAATCCAAAGTGGGCTACTTCCGGTGGCTAGAGCTTTCGTCTCGCTTAGTGGTGTCATGTCTAACTCACCGTTAACATAGACACGGGCATCCGTGCGGTCATAGGTTACCGCTCCGTGATACCAAGTATCTGTGCTCAACGTTGAATCGTTAATCGGGTTCAGGTAAGAAGCATCACTGAACCAAAGAGCGGCATTTATTTTCTGGCTGCTCCACTGGACTTGCCAGATATTGTCAATGCCCTGTTCACGCCTGGCGGCGATACCACCAATGGTCGTCTCTGCGGGATTAAACCAGAACTCAATAGTAATCGCGTCGGCGATATTTAAGCTGGCACCATTGCCACAATCCACATAATCGTCTGAACCGTCAAAGCTCAGCACCCAAAGTCCGCTGGGTAGTCTCACCCAGGTAGCCCCGATTATCGTGCCACTGTTCCCATAGGGACCTCTATCGTGTATTTTATTGCTCCCCCCGGGCAGTCCGGTCAGTGACAGGACATTCCCCAAAGCCGGGGGAGCAAATAACAAACTGGTCATAACTCCTCCCTGCTGCTGCCTCTTCTAAGAGGCAGCATAGATTACTCTGACATAGCTGGAGTTCTTGACTTTGGCCCGGCCTTCATTGGCTTCGTTGCACTGGATTATCAGCCTTACCTCAAAAGGCAAAGAGTCAAAATTGGCTACCGTTTCGAAGCGACCGCTCCGGGTCTCTTCAACACAGGTCGTGCCGATGTCTGTCCTGGTAACCGCGCTGTGAAGGTCAACCCAGGTACCACCTTTATTTCTGGCCTGCCACTTATAGGTCAGGTCAGCCGTTGCCGACGAAACAGCGCGGAAAGATGCCGTCAAGCCAAATTCAACCTCAATCATTCCTCCCAGCGCCGGCGGCCTGATAGTGACCGACTCAACCTCAACGTCAGTGTCAGCGGTGGTGGTGTCCACCTCAGCCGACCATTGAATACCATCCGAGGTTAAGTTGCCCTTGGCAAAGGGATACTCGGTATGCTCTACTACTGCCAGTACCATAATTTACCTCCTAGAGGGGGGAGGGTGTTTTTCCCTCCCCCTTTATCTTTTAGTCCTTAACTCCGATTAAAGCGGCGGCCTTAACCGAGCTGAATAGAGCCAGGGATACATACCATTTAACCCTGGTCCGGGTGGCGTCTTTGCTCTCCATAGAGCCGATTGGCTCCACCGTCAGTTGCCCGGGGCTGGTCAAGCCACAGAGAGCCCACTCCCCGAACTGGATGGCATAGATAGTGGAGCAGTCGCCACCAGTGGTGCCGGTCTCAACACTACCACTCAAAGTGTGGGTATCCAGTATCCAGTCATTGACCCCAATGGGAATACCGTCCCACAGCTGGACAAAGTTGCCCCACTGGTCCCGGTCATTGTCCACCATGCCACCGCCTGCCCTGACCAGCGCATTAATCTTGCGCCGGGAGCGGCGGCTCATGAGCAACATATCCGGCTTGCCGCCTTTGACGGCATCAATAAGCTGGTCAAGCATGGAGAGAGTCAAAGTCGCCCCGGTGGCCCCAGCGGCGATTAGCTCGTCGCTGGCGGTGGTGGTATCAATCAGCTTTCTCAAGCCGTCGAACTGCTTGGGATTGGCCGTGGCATCGCCATAGATAAAGGTCTCCTCAAATTTGTCTTTGACCGCCTTCGCCTTCAGTTCAACCACGGCGGCTTCCAAGTCCTGAATATTGCTGCGGGTTGACTTAAGAAAGTTGTCGACATCAGCATCGCCACCCATGATTTTCAAGTTGGCTGATTTCTGCTCAAAAGTCGGGGTAGACTCAACCCAGGTATCACCGACATCGTAGAAATCAACGCTGGGCAAAGTCTTCTCCTGGTTATAGGTCAGGCCATTGCCCACAATTTCAACGAAAGGGAGTCGCTGCAGGATGGGCGAATCCTTGACGATGGTCTCCACCACCCCCTGCAATAACATATCATTTGAAAGCTTACTTGCTTCCGCCAGTGTTAACGCCATTATTAACCTCCTTTAGAGGAAATCCCAAATTTGAATTTCTAAATCCTTAACCAATCCAATTGACAAAGTTCAGGACTTAGAGTTCAGGATTTCGTTACTTTATGGTTTGCCTCCGATGGCATATTGAATTTTTTCCCGGGGAGATAGAACTGACAGGTCCAGTGGCGCCCTCTGGGGGGCACCGGCCGGCACTCTTGTCTTTGAGGCTTCCTCTTCAATGCCCTTTTTTACCCTATCAACAAGGTCGCGGGCATTTTCCAGGGACTCGTTTATCGCCTCAATAGTGTCCCCGGTTATTATCTCGGCCGGTATCTCGGGACTGGTTTCCACCACCAGACTTTTATAGCTGGCTATTGCCTGAGCCAGGGTCTCATTAATTGCCGCCACTTTCTGGTCCGACTCAGCGATAGCCTGCTTCAGGAGCGTTATCTCGCCATCTTTGCTCGCCACTGCCTGTTCAAGCCCGGCAATGGCAGTCTCTTTAGACTCACGCTCCTCAACCAGAGCTTCCTTCTCCTGCTTCAATATTGCCAGCTCATTTCGGGTAGCTTCCAGCTTATCCATCAGTTCTTTTGCTTTATCAGCCACAATACTGCCTCCTGCTGATTATTCCTCAACGTTTTCCACCTGAGATAGTAAAGCTCTCTCTCTCACACCATTTCTGGTGGGCTTAGCGTTAAGCTCTTTATTCATACTGAGAATAGTCTCTCTTTCCTCAAGCCATTTCTTGAACTCGTAATCCGGGTCTCTGATGCCGATTTCATCCATTGCCCTTCGCCGTGAGTGAATGCCGGCCTGGACCAAAATCTGCTCGTTGTTTACCTGTCTTGATATATCCTGAGGCAGCACGGGGCCCCAGACCACCCGCAAGAGGTTATCGCCAAAGTGCTCACCCTGGTATTTTTCCAGAAGCTTGAGAATCATCTGATTTCGGCGGTTATAGGCGACGGTACGGATGATTCTCTTTCTTTTCACCTTCTGCAGCAGCGGGTGAAGCTCAATCTCAAGAGCTACTCCGGACAGGTCCCGCTCGGTGCCACCAAAGGCAGAGCGGGGCGATTCTGATATGTCGTGCAGGGCACGATAGAGCAAATTAATATAATTGATATGAAGGTTAATGCCACCGCCCTGCAGCAGGTCAAGCAGATAGGCTTTGGCGTCCTCGGGTATATTCCAGACTGCCCCCGGACTGATGGCAATGTCCTCTGATTCTTCCACATTTTCCAGAACGGCGATTGGATTACCGGACAATTCCAGTATTCGGGATAGCTGGCTCAGCGCCCGATTTAGTTCTCTCTGCGACTCCATAATCTGGGGCAAGTCAGAGATACCCCAGAATTTCTTGGGTTCGCGGAGGTTGGGATAAATAATAAAAGGAATAAAGCCATAGGGGTTAGGTTTCTTCTCCACCAAGGCGCTATCCAGATAGAGTTCAAAGTCCCGGGCTGTCCACATCTCAACTACCGTTGCCGTTTTATTCCGGGGCTTAACCTGATAGAGAAGTTCGGCTTCCTCAGCGGACAGGACATATCTGGAAGCCACGCGCCAGAGCTGGGAAGTATCATCTCCCAGCCACCAGGTGTATATGCCCTGAACATCAGGAGCCG
The DNA here is from genome assembly GCA_964638295.1 of uncultured Dehalococcoidaceae bacterium. Taxonomy (GTDB): domain Bacteria; phylum Chloroflexota; class Dehalococcoidia; order Dehalococcoidales; family RBG-16-60-22; genus CAZWYS01. The sequence goes on along the minus strand of CAZWYS010000024.1, from coordinate 7,802 downwards.
TTACCCTGACTTTTTTCTCGCCGGTGTCCCAGATGACTTTATAGCAGGCGTCACCCAGTATGGCACAATCGATTTCAGTCTCAAGGTCCAGCTGCTCCAGGTTATTATCCTCGTAAACACGGTATAAAGCGGCCTCGGCTTGCCGGGCTCCAGTCCGGGCTTCGTCAGAATCTTCCGCAGCATCAATAGCAAAGTTAATGCCGGACATTAAATACGAAGTAATCTTGTCGATGAAGACCTTGGCGTAATTAAATACCAAGCGTCTTTCTCCCCGCCTTTCCCTGCCTTCCCACTGCCGACCATAATAAAAATCAAGGAGTTCTTTATAGCCTCTGATTCTGTCTAAGTCCAGTCGAGCTAACTGCGCAGGAATAGTCTCATTCATCTCCAGATAAATCTCCTTTAGGTAAAGAATTTCCCAACGCCCTCTGCACCGTTCTCTGGCTGATACCAAACATCAAAGCCAGCTCTTTTACGCTTTTACCGTCTTCGGTAAACATCCCGACTATCTTTCTGTCTCTCAACTTTTTCAGCCAGCGCTGCCTGCCGCCGGGCTGTTCGTAGACACACCGGGGAAACGGGCAATTGAGGCAGGAATCAGCCAAGTCACAGCCCTCATCACGATAGCGACAATACTCCGGCGGTAAATCAGGCTCGTTTCCAGAAATGTCCTCCTCATGGAAAGGTTCTACGTCTAAATCCGTCTCGCTGAACTCTGGCTTCATAGCCCACCTCTAAGACAAGCAATAATAAAAGTAGCACATATGTTCTATTCCAGTCAACCGGTTTTTGTCACATTTTTGGCGTTTTTTGGCTTTTCTTGACAGTTGGTACCAGTCTTGTTAGTATCATAAAAGAGGTGTTTTTCTCTCCGAAGTGAGTGCATATTTTCTCCATCTTGAAGTCTGGCGCTCTCTTTTTTCGGGAAATTAATGAAGAAAAGATAACAATTATGGCAACGAAACGGGACTATTATGAGATTTTAGGCGTAACGAGGAACGCCACCGATGAGGAAATAAAGAAGGCTTTCCGCAAGCTGGCCTTCAAGTACCACCCCGACCGCAATCGCGATGACGGGGCAGAGGCAAAGTTCAAGGAAATAAACGAGGCCTACGAGATACTCTCCGATGCCGACAAGCGTGCCGCCTATGACCATTATGGACATGGCGGGGTTGAGGGGTTCTTTGCCCGCGGCTTTGACGGATTTGACTTTGGCGGTTTTGGTGATATCTTTGACGCCTTTTTTGGTGGCATGGCTACCACCAGCCGACGTGCTCCCCAGCGCGGTGCTGACCTGCACTACCAGATTAATATTTCTCTTGAAGAGGCTGCCTTCGGCTGTGAGAAAGAGATAGCTATAAAGCGCACCGAGGTCTGCTCGCTATGCCGCGGTATTGGCGCCAAGCCAGGCAGCCAGCCAGTACGATGCCCCAGCTGTAACGGCACCGGGCAGGTACGCAGAGTCCAGCGAAGCCTTTTTGGTCGCTTCGTCAATACCACCGTCTGCGACCAGTGCCAGGGTGAAGGTAGAATTATCACCGAACTCTGCCCGCAGTGTCGGGGGAGCGGCAAGGAGAAGCAACAACGCCGTATTTCAATCAGGATTCCGGCGGGCGTGGATGACGGTTCCCAGATACGGCTCGGTGGCGAGGGTGAAGCGGGGACGAGGGGCGGCCCGGCAGGCAACCTCTATGTTGCCATTTCAGTGCTGGAGCACGAGCTTTTTATCCGAGATGGTGATGACATTATCTACGAGCTACCCATCAACTTTGCTCAAGCCGCTCTTGGCACCGAGGTAGAAGTACCTACTCTTGACGGTAAGAGCAAGCTCAGTATCCCGGCGGGCAGCCAGACCGGGAAGGCTTTCCGCCTCAAAAATAAAGGGATTCCCCACCTTCACCAGAATGGTAGCGGCGACCAGATAGTCAGTCTATTTGTGGCTACACCTGAGTCACTGAGCAAGCAACAGCGCCAGCTATTCCAGGAATTAGCGGAAACCCTAAATCCAGCGAAGAAGCCCAAGAAAGCCTAGTCCTTGAGTTCAAGCTTTCGGCCGAAGAGAAACAAAAGAGCAGTTAGATAGCTGAAGATTGTTTCCGACGCCTAAAGAAGGAAAACAACTTCCACTTTCGCCCGGATAGCTCGTGTTTAGCGTTACCCCCCATCATCTCCACCGCCGCCTGACTGGGGTCCAAATGCTCATAGAGCACCTTATAGACTTTTTCGGTGATAGGCATTTCCAGTCCAAGATTCTGGGCTAAATTCCGAGCCACAAGGGTGGTGCTCACTCCTTCAGCCACGCTCGCCATTGAGTTGAGTATTTCGGTTACCGAGCGTCCTCTGGTCAACTCTACCCCTACATAGTGGTTGCGGCTTAACGGACTGGCACAAGTAGCCACTAAATCGCCCAAGCCGGCTAAACCGGAAAAGGTGAGGGGGTTTGCCCCTAAAGCGACACCCAGAGCGGTTATCTCCGTCAGACCCCGGGTCACAAAAGCTGCCTTCGCATTGTCACCATAGCTCAGTCCGTCAGCTATGCCAGCACCCAGAGCAATGATATTCTTTAATGCTCCCCCCAATTCCACCCCAATGACATCGGTATTGGTGAAGACACAAAGGTTAGGGGTGGTTAAGAGTCTCTGAACTTTTCTGGCGACAGAAGCATTCCCGGCGGCGGCTACCGTCGCTGCCGGCATGTTACCCAGAACCTCCCGGGCCAGATTGGGTCCGGAAAGCACACAAATGTTAGAGTGAAAACGCGGGTTTATCTCTTCAGCGATTAACTGGGACATGCGCTTGCCGCTACCAATCTCCAAGCCCTTGGCGGCGCTTACCACTATCATTGACTTATCAAGATGGCTCGCCACCAGCTTTATGTTCTGCCGCATTGACTGCGAGGGCACAACCAGGATTACCGCCTTGGCATCGTCCAAGGCTTCATCCAAATGGCTGGTAATAATTAGCTGGGGAGGGAAAGTAACATCAAGATTTAATTCCGGGTCAGGCCCATTTTCCCTCAATTCGGCAGATTCCTGTTCTGTCCGCGCCCACAGTTTAACCTGCATCCCCTTCTGAGCCAAGATGACACCCAGCGTTATTCCCCAAGTAGTAGTGCCAATGATAGCAATTTTGAGCATAACCTATCCTTACGTTCTTCCTATTATATTAAATAAGAACCCTGGTTTACGAGTTTGACGGAAGTGAATTTGCCACCTCAACCTTTTCACCAATCTTCCGTTCTTTGCCTGATATCAGTCTAATAATATTGTCACGGTGCATGACAATAATAAATGTGCCGCCTACCAAAGCGTAAACCAGATACTCAACCGGAAATCCGTTTAGAATGGTAAGGGGTATCAAGATAGTATAGGTGCCAACTGCCCCCGCAATAGAGCCCAGCGACGCATATCTGGTTAAACCAGCACCAAGAATGAGAAGCTCGCCACCGAAGAGCGCTGCCACCGGGCACAAAGCAAACAGTCCACCAAAGAAGGGGGCAACACCTCTTCCCCCCCGGAATCTAAGGAATACCGACCATTTATGGCCAGCTATAGCAGCTAAAGCGGCCAGCACCTGGGCACTTCTAGCCAGCCAAAATAAACCAGAGCCGCCCACCATCATATAGTCCTCGCTAAATATCAACCCGGCGAATACCACCGCCAGCAATCCCTTCAACAAATCAAGAATGACAGCCAGAGCCGCCGCCTTCTTTCCCGCCACCCGTAATACATTAGTTGCCCCGATCTTGCCACTTCCGAAATCCCTGATATCCACTCCGGCACTGCGCCTGCTTATCAATACCCCGAAGGGAACAGAGCCCAGAAGGTAACCAATCAGCACCACAGCCACAAATTTGGCAACTATCATGGCTGTCCCCTTGTTTTAAAGACCAAGCGAAGCGGCGTGCCAGTGAAGCCGAATGCCTGGCGCAGTTTATTCTCCAGATAGCGCTGATAAGAAAAATGGATTAGTTTAGCATCGTTGACAAAGAAGGCAAAAGCCGGTGGATTTACCTGCGTCTGGGTAGTATTCAGAATCTTCAGCTGCTTGCGGCCACTTCGCGGTAGATTATGCGCAGCTACCGCCTGCTGAATTACATGATTGACCTCGGCAGCAGATAGCCTCTTGAGTCTCTCCTGATATATCTGACGCACCTGGGGGAGAACCTTGTCCACACCCTGCTTAAATTTAGCTGAAATATACAGTACCGGCGCATAGGCCATAAACTTGAACTGGTTTCTGATGTATCTATCCCATTCGGTTGGGTCCTTATTGATAACCAAGTCCCACTTATTGACTACCAGCACAATTCCCTTAGCTGCCTGCTGAACATGGCCAGCAATATGCATATCCTGAGCCGTTACTGTCTCCATAGCATCAAGAACCAGCAAGACTATATCTGACCGGTCAATAGCTCGCAGGGCCCGGATGACACTATACCGCTCTACCCCTGCCCCTATCCGCCCCCGCCGCCTGATGCCAGATGTATCAATAAGTAACACACTTTGTCCGTCAAAGTCAAATAAAGTATCTACCGCATCCCGGGTAGTCCCGGGAGTATCATCAACAATAGTTCGCTTCTCCCCCACCAAGGCATTTAACAGCATTGACTTACCGACATTAGGTCGGCCAATAATCGCCACCTTGATTGCCTCCGGCTCTGCCTCAACCATTGATGGAGCTGGCAGCAGGGCGATAATTCTGCCCAGCAGTTCATCGGTGCCCAGGCCATGATAGGCACTAATCGCCAACGGCTCTCCCAGTCCCAACTGATAAAATTCCACCGCCCCAACTTCAAATTTAGCGTTATCCGCCTTATTAGCCACCAGCAGTACTGGTTTGTCCACCTGACGCAGCATATCAGCCACCTCCAGGTCTGAAGGGATTATCCCGCTCCTGACATCTACCAGAAAAACAATAGCATCAGCCTCATCAATAGCCGCCTCTACCTGCTCCTTAATCCCCTGGGCAATGGTGGAGCGGGGTGCTAACTCCAAGCCACCGGTATCAACCAGGGTAAATTCAAATCCCTGCCAGGAAACATCAGCGAAGAGACGGTCGCGAGTTGTCCCGGGCAAGTCTTCAACAATAGCCAGCGGTTTTCCCGCCACCCGATTAAGAAGAGTGGATTTACCCACATTCTGCCGGCCAACGATAGCCACTATCGGCTTGCTCACATTTACCTCCAACCCCTCACCCTTTATTCCTCTCCCCTTCATAAGGGGAGAGGAAAGAGAATTTCTTAAAGGGGCTTCGCCCCTTTCAATCCCTTTGCTAAACAACCTCGCTTTTCAGACCAAAGGCAGCCACCAATAGCAATACAGAAGCAGGGAGGAAAAACAAACCTACGCTGAATATACCAAGGAGGCTGGCTGTCAGCATAGCCACAGCACCTACCCACAGAAAAGGCTTCCCCAGCTTATACCCTTTCTTGATCAGTACTATTGCCAGAAGCCCGAGCACACCCGTCAGGGCTATGAAGCCCAGGAAAGGTAGAGCATCCAGTGCTGCACCTACTTCCGCCATACTAACCGCCTCCTTCTCCCCGATGCCACCGTTAATTGGACTCACGACACCCCGTGTGCCGATGGGCAGTAGCACTAGAACAGGTGCTAGAACACCCCAGGCTCCGCCTACCAGGCCACAAGACGACGATATCCTCCGCATAATGTCTATCTTAACTCCTCCCTCTCCTTTGAAGGAGGGGGTGAGGCAGATAATTACTTCACCCCTGAGAACTCTCTAGCCAGCTTTACACTCGGGGGTTCAATTTCAGTTCGGGCGATATTTCTAAGCTCGGTGATAGTGTCCCTGAAATTCTGGGCAAAAGCATTATATTCCATCGCAAACCTATTATACTGGTCTATGGTTTCCCGGGGGATTTCCACCTTTTCCGCTACTTCATAAAACTGCTCGATAAAGTCATAGTAACGACTGGTTATCAGCCACAGCTCATTGAGATAGGTGTTCAAATAATCAGCAAACCTCCTGATACCGATGTCGCTTTCTACACGATTGATAAAACTATTACACCAAGTATTGAAAATGCGCTGTGACATATCACATGCCCGTGCCCAATCCCACAGTTTGGGATTTTCAATAGCGAAGAGACCGTCGATAATAACAAAGATAGACAGTGAAGAATCGCCCATAAAGCGACGGTTAAAATACTCGGCTAACTGCCTGAGCCTTAGCGAAGAGGCTTCCAACTGTTTTTCCCGGGCTTTAATCACCGTCACTACCAAGCCGATACCCAGGATAACAATCAGGACCGGGGCTATGACTTCAATTGGCCATTTATAGATATAACCAATTACTGCCAGGGCGGTAATTAAGGTGGGATACCAGCCCCGGTTGATTATAGTCTTCAATGCATACATAACATCCCCCTTATTGATATTCAGCTAAAGGTATCTCCAGTCCACCGAGTATATCAGCCAGCAGCGCTTTCTGCAGGTGCAGGCGGTTCTCCGCCTGGTCAAAGACAACCGACTGGGGGCAATACAAGATGCCTTCGGCAACCTCTTCGCCGTGATGCGCCGGTAAGGGGTGCATCAATATGGCATCTTGCCTGGCCAGAGACAGGAGTTCAGCATTTACCTGATAGCCGGCGAAGGTCTGGCGTCTCTGGACAGTCTCAGCTTCCTGCCCCATGCTTGTCCATACATCAGTATAAACAACGTCAGCCCCGCTGACCGCCAGACGTGGTTCCTCAGTGCAAAATATCTCGGCACCGCTCTCGCCGGCATAGCCCTGAGCCAGTTGCAATATTCCTTCCTGAACCCGGTAGCCGGATGGAGAAGCAATTCTGAAATTTATCCCGGTAAGCGAAGCGGCTAACAGGAGACTGTGAGCCACATTGTTAGCGTCACCAATATAAGCCAGGGTCAATCCTTCAAGTTCTTCCTTCTTCTCATAGATGGTGAGGAGGTCGGCTAACGCCTGACAGGGGTGTTCCAGATCAGACAGGGCATTTATTACCGGCACATCGGCATTACCAGCCAGACTTTCCAGAGTCTGGTGAGAAAAGGTGCGGGCAGCAATCGCATCTACATAGCGACTGAGCACCTGAGCTACATCCGGGACTGATTCTCGCTTACCCAAGCCGACTTCATCGGGAGACAAATAAATCGCCTGACCGCCCAACTGCCGCATGGCTATCTCAAAGCTAACCCTGGTCCTCAGCGAGGGCTTTTCAAACATCAGGGCTAACACTTTCCCACTAAGTACAGAAGACCACCCCTCAGCCTTCAGATTAATCGCATTTGATATGAGTAACTGGATATCCCCGCTGCTGAGGTCGGATACTGAAAGTAAGTCTTTACCCTTCAAATCAACCTCCGGCTATGCCATACAGTATAGCACGAAAAAATAATTATTCAAAAAGGTTAATCTGGCTACTCAGCGATGATACTTGACACGATATGAGCAACTTATCTAAGATGCAGTAAATCAGGAGGTTAGCCATGACCACTACGGAAAAGTTCACTGTATCCGGAAGCCAGCTGGTGGAGAAAGTGAAACAGCTCATCCACGAAGGGAACATCAGGAGAGTCCGCCTGTTGCATGAAGGGCAGACAGTAATTGAGCTTCCCCTGTCAATAGGTGCTCCAGTGACAGCACTAGGCATTCTGGCGGCGCCGGTTCTGGCTGCCATCGGTGCTTTTGCCGCGCTGGTTACAGAATGCACCATCGAGGTTGAGAAGGTGAAAAAATCTTAAGTGAAGGGAAGTTACGTCCTCATTGCTAAACTGCCGGCTATTTTAATTCTGTCAGCGATGTTGACCGCTGGCTGCGTTCAG
>CAZWYS010000023.1:11138-21534 GCA_964638295.1 uncultured Dehalococcoidaceae bacterium | reverse complement strand
TCCACGGCGTAGCGCCCAGCTACCGCGACCCCGCCCGCTACAGCTTCGCCCACGGCGGTAAGGACGGCATTCCCTATCCCGTGGACAGGAAAACCTATGACCAGAGCATCACCCTTCTCTCCAGGGCCATCAGTAAAGCCAGGCTGGGGCTGGGTGAAAAAAACGAGGCTCTCCACAGGCTGAACCGCCTGCTGACAAAATAATTTCACCGCCTGCTGTTTAAACCTTGGGAAAAGGGTATTGACAACTACCAAAGCAAGTAATATTATTTGACCACCAAAAATATTTCTGCCCTTCTTTTAAGTGTCAGGTGGAGGCGCTATAGCCGTAATAAAATTTAAGGAGGTAGGTAAAATGGCTGAGGAAAAGATTGCTGGTATCATGCGTGATTTCGTCAAGTCGCTTTCGGCAAGGGATGTGGAAAAAGGGCTCTCCTTCTGTACCGATGATGCCGTCTGGGTCACACCTATGGGCACCTTCAAAGGTAAAGAGGAGCTAAAGCGCTACATGGGCGGGATGGCTAGGATTAGTCCGGAGATGAAGGTTACCGATTCCGGGATTGGCATCGTGGTGCAGGGAAATAAGGCTGTCTATGAGCACGTAATATCAGGCACCTTCCAGGGGCAGAAATGGGAAGTGCTCGCCATGTGCGCCTACGAATTCAGCAACGACAAAATTAAAAGTATGAGGACGGTTTTTGATCGGCTATTGATGGCCAAGCAGTCCGCCAGGGGATGGTTTGCCACGAGAGCCGTCAACTCTATCGTAAACGCTATGGAGAAAGGACTGCACTAGCCTTTTGCATCATCGGAACGCTTTTAATCGCGACGTCAATTGATAAGGAGGTAACCGCAATGAGTGTGCAGGTAGGTAAAGAGGCGCCTGATTTTACCGCCAAGGCGTATCATGAGGGAGTAATCAAAGATATCAAGCTCTCCAGCTATCACGGCAAATGGGTTATGCTCTGCTTCTACCCGGCTGATTTCACCTGTGTCTGACCGACAGAGCTGTCGGCAGTTGCCGTCAAGTACCCTGAGTTTCAGGAATTGGGAGTTGAAGTCCTCTCCGTGAGTGTGGACAGCAACTTCTCTCACAAGGTCTGGCAGGAGGTGGAGCTCTCTAGGATGGTGGAAGGTGGCATCCCCTATCCCATGCTCTCCGACCCCGGGGGCAAAATCGGTTCTTTATACGGCGTGTATGACGAGGAAAAAGGCGCGGACGTCCGCGGCCGTTTTCTCATCGACCCCGAGGGAGTGCTTCAGGCAATGGAGATTCTCACCCCGCCCGTGGGCCGTAACGTCGTTGAGGTGTTGCGTCAGTTGCGAGCTTTCCAGCACCACCAGAAAACTGGCGAGCTTATGCCCTCCGGGTGGCAGCCGGGCAAGCCAACTCTACCGCCGGAGAGTGAGACGCTGAATAGGGCTGGCCACGTTTGGGAAGTCTGGAAACCGGACCTGGCTTTTTGAGAAAGTCAGTAAGCCAGTATCGTAAACTTCTATCGCTGCGGTAAGAGTTCCAGCCCCTTGATGACGTCGTTGAGGTCATCAAAAGGGGTGCAATTGAGCTTTTTCTCCTGGCAGTAGGCCAGCAGGTCATCCCGCGCAAAAATGTGGTGGGCATGGCTCGCCGGCGAGCAGTCGGAAGTGCCGTCGCCAATATACACCAGGCGGTAACCTTGGCTTAGAAACGACTCCACATAGGCTTTCTTGAAGTTGTCCTGCAAATGACTGCCGTCTGGCCCCCTGTACCTGACCTCAAGGCCCTGCCGGCGGAGCTCGGTTTCCCCGGCGAATACCTCAATGTTGTTGATGCCAATATCGCTCAGGATGGCTTCAATATAGAAGTTCAAGCCGTTGCTGACAATAACAAACTCAAAGCCCCTTCTCTGGCAGTAGTCCAGTAGCTCCTTGAACCCGGCGCGGATTTTCACTCCATACTGGAATAAGAAGTCAAGCATGGTTCGTTCATCCGTTTTAATCATGCCAAAGCTCTTGGTGCTGAACTCCCCCACCAGTATCCGGCGCTCTCGGTACTCTTCTAAATACTGCCTCCAGTCCTCCTCGGCAAAGGTATCCAGCAGCAGGAAGCTCACGTCGTACTCGGCAATGGTGTTGTCAAAATCACACTGGACGACGGTTTTTCTTTCCCTGGAAGACATTGCTGGTGGTCACTCCTGTTTATCTGGTTATTGCGTTCTGAAACCGGGGCTGATTTCCCGTATTCAAGATACCATTAAACCGACTTGGAAGTCTATCGCCGGGAATGTTAGAATAAGATTGGGTAAGGGATGTAATGGCGTTCCAGTATCAGATTGGCACCTCCGGCTGGCATTATGACCACTGGCGAGGTATTTTCTATCCGGCGCAATTGACCAGGGCGGAATGGTTATCATTCTATACCCGCCATTTTAACACTGTGGAACTCAACAACAGTTTTTACCGCTTGCCTTCCGATACTGCCTTTGCCAGTTGGTATCACTCGTCCCCGCCCGACTTTACCTTTGCCGTTAAGGTAAGCCGTTTCATCACCCATATCAGGCGACTTAAAAATACCGGGGAGGCAGTGGAAAATTTCGTTAACCGGGCTAAAAACTTGAAGGAAAAGCTGGGCCCGCTTCTTTACCAGTTGCCGCCCGGCATGCACCGCAGCGATGATGGGCTGGAGTCATTCCTCTCAACCCTGCCCCGGGGAATGAGGCACGTATTTGAATTCCGGCACGAGTCCTGGCTTGAGGAGAAAGTTTTTGCCATCTTGCGCCAGCACAATGTCGGGCTCTGCGTTTTTGATATGCCCTCTTTTCGCTGCCCGCCGGTAGCCACCGCCGATTTTGCCTATATCCGGTTCCACGGTAGTGGCGAGCTCTACGCCAGCGGCTACTCCGATGAAGAGCTGGCGGAGTGGGCGGAGAAGATAGCCCGTTTAGCCTCCGGGCTGAGCGCCGTCTATATTTACTTTAATAATGACATCGGCGGCTATGCGCTGAGAAACGCCGAGACTCTCCGTGGTTATCTGCAACTAAAGAAAGGAAATGAAATTGAAAAAGTATCCCTGTAAACTCTTGGTGGCGGATATTGATGGCACGCTGGTAAACGGGTATGGCAAAATCTCGGCTGAGGACAAAGCGGCGCTGGCTGAAGTTCGGGATTTGGGCATACAGGTCTCCCTGTGCACCGGACGGGGGCTCCAGGCTGCCGTGAAAATCATCAACCAGCTCTCGCTTGATGGCGGCTACCACATATCCTTTGATGGCGCTCTGGTCAGCAGTCCCACCAGTGGCGAAGAAGTCTATGCCCGGCCAATTAGCCAAAATATGCTGGCAGCAATGATTGACTTTGCTCACCAGCACCGTATTGACCTTGAGTTTTTTTCCGTAACTCATTATTACGTTGAACGGGAGACATGGGCAACCCGTGCCCGCCAGGAATTCTTCGGCTTGGTGCCGACCATAGCCAGTTTCAGTGGGCTCGGGGAGCGCGCCAGAATCATCAAAGGCAACATAATAACCAGAAACCATCAGGAAGAGGTGCAAGCCAGAAATTTCTGCCGCCATTTTAAGCACCACCTTGACTTCTCTTGGGCAACGACACCACTTTTCCCCGGCGTTTATTTCGTCAACCTGCTTGCTCTCGGCGTATCCAAGGGCAAAGCCCTGGAAGCTTTAGCTTCGCATCTGGAAATACCTCTGACTGAGGTCATTGCCGTTGGCGATGAGAGCAACGACGTCTCGCTGCTCACCTCGGCCGGTCTGGCGATTGCTATGGGTACTGCTCCTGAGGAAGTCAGGAAAGTGGCCGACCACGTTACCCTTGATGTTGACCACAGCGGTCTGGCTGCCGCGGTTAACCGGTTTCTGCTCTAGGCGAGGACAGCCCGAAAGAGGCTTTAAACTTTAGCCGGGCGGTATTTCTTGACCAGAGCCGGGTCGTAAGGTGCTCTCCGCCCGACGCACCTTTCCCTCGGACACAGCTGGCAGGCTTCAAAGTTAATCCCGGTAGGGAAGAATATTCCCGAGATGGATTTTATCGGAACCATCAGGTAACTATCGGTCAGCCTTACCCCGATTAATTCTTCAACTTTCTCTCTGCCACCAAAGATGGCAAACAGCTCTTTTTGCTGGGTTATTGGCCAGTCCTCCGCCGAGCCGGCTCCCGGCGCCATTCTGGAGACCCGCCCCAGCGCGTACTTGCGTTTCAGGTAATCTCCCAGATATCTTCTGGCTAGGGTTAATACCGTTTCCTTAATCTGGTCCAGATAATAACTTTTAACAAATTCCTGGGATGAGAACTCTATTTCGTCCAGCTCCCGACCGCAGGTTACCACGTAGGGGAAAACCCTCTCCGCTTTATCCAGGTTAACTTGCAGCACCCGGCTGCTAAACCTGACACCGTCAATATCCAGCGAGTCTTCATTTTTGTGGTCAACGTAGGAAACTTCGCAAATGGCTTTTGGCCTGGCGACTGGAAGCGCCATGTCAATCAGTTCCTGCACGCTTTTCTCCATGCCCTCATTTCTATTACGCATGCGCATGCGCTCTAACACTGCCGGCAGGTCTAGCTTGACTTTGATATTATTTAATACTTCCATGAATACTCTTCCCACAAAAAAGAATAAATGATGGAGTTTTGCCTCAGGAAAACTGAATCAGCCGGGTAGGAATTAACCGTGCTTTCTGGCTACCGCCACCGCTGGCGCAGGGCTTTCTGAACCGTTTCCTCTATAGTTTCCTCTAACGCCTTGGTTCGCTTGAACTCCAGCCGGGCTAGCTCCTCATCGTAGAAGCGCTCGTATAGCTGCTTCCCCTGCCTCCAGCCGGTAAGCCAGACCATGGCTAATCCAAAGACGGCAATTGGAGCCACAATCTCAAGTGTAATCCCCTGAAAGAGCAGGATGATAACGATGATTAAGACCGCAAACAGGAAGATGGCGATGTTGAGGTCCCATCGGGCGGTTCTGGCTCGGTCTTTGGCCCTCTGAATAGCTAATTGTTCCTCTTCTTTGCTCACCGGTTCGGGAGCTTCAGTTGTGCTCACTGCCCTACCCCTTTTCATTGATAGAACCCCAGGCTCTAACCGCTATTGCTTCCTACGACTGCCGGCTCGTTTATGTTTCCTACCCGCCATTTTCCACCAAACATAGTAATATGTCAAGGTCTTTTAGTCTATCGCTAAGGTCATTTTCTTTACATACCTGTTTACTTCGCCTGTTTACTTCTTCCAGAAGGTGAGCAGGCGCTTCCACCAGGGTAAGCTATCACCAAAGCCCTTTATCACAAAAATATGTTCACACTTCCCGCAGCGCCAGGTCTTGTACTGCTCATTATAGTACGTCTTGGCGCTGCCGCAACGAGGGCAGGTAGTTCGTATCTTGTTTGCGGTCTCTTTATCAATATTTTTCCAGTATCCGTCATACCACCCGGGACGAACCGGCATGATAACCTCCTGTAAAACCAGGAACTAGGCTGGCTCCTTTATTCGGGTTGCCATCTTAGCCCCGAACCCTTTCCACTCTTATTACTACATATGCAGCTCGATGACATCGCCGTCCTGCAAAACGTGGTCTCGCTTCACCATTATACCATCGTGCTTCCCCGAACCCCACACCCGGGCGTATTTCAGCCTGGCACGGAAATCTTTATGCACCGTCTCGGCGGCATCGGCCAGCGTGCTCCCCCGCCCCAGTATTATCGGGTCGCTGAAGTCAGGTTTCTGCCCTGGAACCTTGGTATACACCCGAATAATATCAAGCACCCGGAAAACCCGGCGCTTCAGCTCTTCCAGACCGGTGCCGTCTTTCGCCGAAATAGCCAGAAGTGGCAGTTTTGCACCATATTTATGCTGCAGGTCGGCATAACCTTCACTGGTGCCGCCTAAGTCCACCTTGTTACCGGCCACCAGCGCCTTCTGCTGGCTTATGATTGTCTCCTCCCCGGCATTATCCATCCCTATCCCGATGTGCATTTTCCCCAGCTCTCCCAGGATACTTTCCATCTGAGCCAGGGGGCTGTTACTTAAATCCAGCATAATCAGCAGGGCGTCTGTCCGCCGCAGCATGTGTGGCAGCCACCACTCTATTGCCTGTGGCGCCAGGGGTGGGGTATCCAGCAGTTGTATCTGTATATTCTCAAATTCCATCATTCCCGGGCTTACCGCGAAGGTGGTAAACGGGTATTCGGCGACGGTTGGCGAGGCATTGGTGATGCTGGCCACGAGTTGCGATTTGCCGGCATTGGGCATGCCGATGACCGCTATCTGGGCAGCCCCCTCTTTCTCAATAATCATGGATGTCTTTTGGGCGCCGGACTTCTTGCCCACTTGCTGGCTCAGCTTGGCGATTCGGCTCCTCAGCTCCGCCCGGAGGTGGTCTGTCCCCTTGTGCTTGGGCATAATCGCCAGCATCTCTTCCAGGGCGGCTATCTTTTCCTCGGGGCTTTTTGCCGCCCGAAAATTCTTTTCCGCTTCAAAATATTGGGGCGGTAGATTGGCTGGCATGCTTACAAAGCCTCCTTGACCTTTTTGGCCAGTTTCTCGGTCATGCCCCGGGTGGTCGCCAGCTCGTCAACCGACGCTTCCCGGATGGCTTGCACCGAGCCAAACTGTTGCAGCAGGGCGCGCTTCCGCTTGGGGCCAATGCCTGGCACGGTATCAAAAGCGGAGATAAAGGTCTCCAGTTTATGTACTTTATGGTAGTAACCCAGGGCGAAGCGGTGTGCTTCGTCCCGGAGGCGCTGCAGTAGCTGAAGCCCCGGAGAACGGCGGGGCAGAACGATTGGCTTTGCTCGCTGTGGAGTAAAAATCTCCTCGTTCTCTTTAGCCAGGCTGGCGACGGGCACCGCCTTGGCGCCGACTTCCCCCATCGCCGCCAGGGCGGCATTAAGCTGTCCCTTGCCGCCATCAATAAGCACCAGGTCGGGTATGATTGCCCAGGTATCTGAGGCAGGGGTTTCAGCACCCAGCCGCTTGAATCGCCGCTTGAGCACCTCGTGGAGCATGGCGTAGTCGTCCGCCCCGCTCACCGTCTTGATTTTGAAACGCCGGTAGTGAGCTGGTTTCGCCCTGCCTTTGTCAAAGACCACCATACTTCCCACCGCCGCCCTTCCCTGTATGTTGGAGATGTCGTAGGCTTCCATGCGAGTCGGCAGGCGGGGCAGCTGAAGCTCTCTTTCTATTTCCGCCAGAGCGGCATCCAGTTCCTTGGACGTGGCGAGCTGCTTGATTTTGAGCTGCTCTAAGCCCTGTCTGGCGTTTTCGGCGACGATGTCCACCAGTTGTTTCTTGTTACTGCGGCGGGGTACCTGGATATCAACCCTGGCTCCTCTCCTGCTTTGTAGCCACTCTTTCAGGACGGCGGCATCCTCCACCGGGTACTGCAGCAGCAATAGCGGCGGAACATAAGGACTGGAACTGTAAAACTGCTTGATGAAGCTGGTCATTATCTGTCGTGGCTCTTCGTGCCGGGTGCCCTGCAGGACAAAGCTCTCCCGCCCGGTCAGCTTGCTGTGGCGAATAAAGAAAACCTGGACGTAAGCCTGGTCCCTGTCCTCGGCAAAGGCGATTACGTCCTGCTCACCCCTTACCGCAGCCGCAATCCTTTGCCCCTCCACCACGTTGTCTATCGCCTCAATCTGGTCTCGGTACAGAGCTGCCTTTTCAAAGTCAAGGGCTTCAGACGCTTTCTTCATTTTGCTCTGGAGCGCCCGGACTATCTTTTCCTGCTTGCCTTCCAGAAAAAGAACGACTTCTTTAATTACCTCGGCGTACTCCTGCCGGCTGACCGCACCAAGGCACGGGGCAAGGCAGCGCCCCAGGTGATACTCAAGGCAGGCTCTGGAGTCGGTGCCGGTAATCGGCTTGGAGCAGGAGCGGAAGGGGAAAATCCCTTTAATCATCTTTAGCGTCTGGCGCACTGACTTGGCGCTGGCAAAGGGCCCGAAGTAGCGCCCTCCGTCCTGTTCCAGTCGCCGGGTGATATATACCCTCGGCCAGTCCTCTCTGGTGTTGATCTTGAGGTATGGGAAGGTCTTGTCGTCCTTGAGCCGCACGTTGTACCTGGGGTGGTGCCTCTTTATCAGGTTAAGCTCAAGGATAAGTGCCTCCTGTTCCGAGCC
Source organism: uncultured Dehalococcoidaceae bacterium (assembly GCA_964638295.1). Lineage (GTDB taxonomy): Bacteria > Chloroflexota > Dehalococcoidia > Dehalococcoidales > RBG-16-60-22 > CAZWYS01. The sequence goes on along the minus strand of CAZWYS010000023.1, from coordinate 13,430 downwards.
GGTAACATAGAAGTCAATGTCCGCTATTCTGGCGACCATCCGCTGCAATTTGAGTGATAGCTTCTGTCCGGCGCCAAAATATGACCGCACCCGGTGATGGAGGCTGGCCGCCTTACCGACATACAGTATGGTGCCCTCGGCGTCCCTCAGCAGGTAAACGCCGGGACTGTGGGGCAATCTGTTTAGCTGCTCCTCTATTAAGTTACTGGTCAACTTTACCCCCTTGATTATTCTATCATAGCCGGCTAAACGGACAAAGCAAAATAGTGCTTTTATTATGTTTACTGGGCGTGCTAAAATTTTGACATTATGTTAAAATAGTTTATTGGTCATTAAGTTAATTGTGAGGAGGCGCAGTGATAGAGGAAATAAAAAGCTTTCTGAACTATCTGATTGTGGAGAAAGGCTTTTCGGAAAACACCAAGGAAGCTTACCGGAATGACCTCAGCCAGTTAGCCAGCTTTGCCGAGGAAGAGGCAAACAAGCAAAGCCTGATGCCCTCGTGGGCCGGCTTCAATCGGCAGGGAATGCTGGGCTACATGCTCAATCTCAAGGAGAGAAACTACGCCGCCACCACCATGGCTCGCAAGGTGGCTGCCGCCCGGTCTTTCTTTGGTTTCCTGAAGTCGGAAGGCATCATCAAGACTGACCCGACCGAAAACATGACTTCGCCCAGCGTGGGCAAATCACTGCCCAAGCCGATTTCAATCGGTCAGATGCGCCAGTTGCTGGAGCAGCCCGCCAGGCTGAACACGCTGGAAGCCAAAAGGGACAGGGCAATGCTGGAATTGCTCTACGCCAGTGGTATGAGGATAAGCGAGCTTGTCTCCTTGAACCTGGGAGACGTCAATACCGAAGAGGGCTATGTCCGCTGCTTCGGCAAGGGACATAAGGAGCGGATTGTGCCTATCTACGAGCAGGCTGCCCGGTTGGTAAAAGAATACACCGACGAAACCCGTCCCAAATTGGCGCACACCCGGGATGAGGTAGCTCTTTTCCTTAATCCGCGCGGGGATAGGCTGACCAGGCAGGGCTTCTGGCAGAAACTGAAGGAATACGCTAAATCAGCCAACTTGGGCACTAAAATTAGCCCCCATACCCTCAGGCACAGCTTTGCCACGCACATGCTGAACGGTGGCGCTGACCTCAGGGCGGTTCAGGAATTGCTGGGTCACGCTAATATATCCACCACCCAGATTTACACTCACCTGACCTCAGAGCATGTCCGGCGCACTTATGAAAGGTCTCACCCCAGGGCGAAGCAAAAAGAGTGAAGGAGAACTAGATGCCGAAAAAGTCACGTCGCATCAAGGCATTGCAGAGTAAAAGAAAGAAAATAAGGCAGCAGCTGGTAGCCGAAGCTCCTCCCCAGCCCGTAGCTGCTCAAACGGTTAGGCCGGTGGCTCCTGCTGAGCTTTCCGCGCCGCCAGCAGGTAGACCAGCTCATAGGGCAGCATTGAGTGCCCATCGATATCCCTACGTAACTGCCGAGCTACGGAGAATCGGTATTCTGGCCGGGATAATGCTGGTCATTCTCATTGTGCTGGCTGTGGCCTTACCCTAGCGGTCACTATGGACTTTGAAGCGGAAAGAGTCAGGTTAATCGAGCACCTCAGCACCGAGATAAAAGACAAGCGAGTCCTGGAGGCGATGTCCCGCATATCCCGGGAGCGCTTTGTGCCTGCGGAAAGCAGGCACCTGGCTTATGAAGATATACCGCTTCCCATCGGGCTTGACCAGACCATTTCACAGCCCTTTATTATCGCTCTGATGACGGAAGCACTGGGACTGACCGGTAAGGAAAAGGTTCTGGAAATCGGCACCGGCAGTGGCTATCAGGCAGCTATTTTAGCCGGGCTGGCCCGGTTGGTTATTACCGTGGAGCGTCTGCCGGCGCTGGCTAAGGCTGCCAGGAAGGTGCTGGATAGCCTGGGTTATGCCAGTGTTGAAATACATCTGGCTGGGGAAACTCTGGGCTGGCCGGACGGAGCACCCTATGACGCTATCATGGTTACCGCGGCCGCACCGAAGGTGCCTCCCGACCTCCTCACCCAGTTGGCTATTGGCGGGCGGATGGTGATTCCGGTGGGCTCGCGCTATCTGCAGGAGTTATGCAAAATCACCCGGCAGCCAAAGAAGAATAAAGTTCAGAACCTGGGTGGCTGCCGTTTTGTCTCCCTCATCGGTAAGGGTGCCTGGGAGGAAGAAATATCGGATTATTAAACTATAGGCAGTTCAAGAGGGACGAAGCCCCTAAAATATGCTTAAGACAGTTTTAGAGTGATAAGTCCC
>CAZWYS010000023.1:0-11038 GCA_964638295.1 uncultured Dehalococcoidaceae bacterium | reverse complement strand
CGGAATATATGCTTATGGGAGTTTTAGAGGGACAAAGTTCCCCGGAATATATGTCTATGGGAGTTTTAGAGGGACGAAGTCCCTCTCTCACCACCTTCCCCTTCCCCTTATCAAGGGGAAGGGGGACAAAGGGGGATAGGGTTATCAAATAAAGGAGGTCTAATGGAAGTTCTGGAAGCAATTAAAACCAGGAGAAGCATTCGTAAGTACAAGGCTGACCCGGTTGATGATAAAACGCTGGAGGCGGTTCTGGATGCTGCCCGCTGGGCACCGTCCTGGGCTAATACCCAGTGCTGGCGATTCATTGCGGTGCGGGACAGCGAGATGAAAAAGCGCATCGCGGACACGCTGAGCGAGACCAATCCGGCGAGGGACGCCGTTACCAATGCGCCGCTGGTGATTGTCGCCTGTGCCGAGCTGGGTAGAGCCGGCTATAAAGACGGTGCACCGGTCACCGATAAGGGGGACTGGTTTATGTTTGATGTTGCCATCGCCATGCAGAATCTGGCGCTGGCAGCCCACTCCCTTGGTCTGGGCACGGTATACGTCGGCTGGTTTGACGCTCAAAAAGTCGCCTGCTTGCTCGACGTGCCTGATGGCTATCGCGTGGTGATATTGACCCCCCTCGGTTACCCCGCCGAGACAAAAGACCCGAGACCGAGAAAGGAACTTCCTGAAATCATCTTTTACGATAAATGGGGCACTAAATGAGGCGCGGCTTATATGACCTATAAAAAGTGGATTTTCATCGCGATTGGTTTATTCGTCCTCGGTATGGCATTCGGTTTGGCGATGCCGGTCGGTATCTCTGATGTCCTTGCCGAAGACCTGGAGGCATTGAAACAGCTGGCGGCTATGTTAGGCCCCTTCAAAATTTCCACCGCGGCATTTATCTTTCTCAAGAATGTCTCCGCTTTAATCTTCAGTTTCATCTTCAGCCCCGTCCTTTGCCTTCTGCCGGTACTGGCTTTGACGGTCAATGGCTGGCTGCTGTCTTTTATCTCTGCCGCCGTAGTTCAGGAAGAATCACTCGGGCTTCTATTAGCTGTCCTGCTGCCTCACGGCATTTTTGAACTCCCTGCCCTTATCATGGGTGAGGCTGCTGCCCTCAGCTTCGGCGCTATGGCAATCGTCGCTCTGGTTTCAAAGAAAAGAAGAAGCCAGCTACCCCCCAATCTGAAGCAGAACTTGAAATACCTTCTGTTCGCCTTTGCCTTGCTCTTACCCGCCGCTATCATCGAGACCTATGTGACACCGCTGTTTCTAACCTGATAATGAAGGAGGACATTCTATGAACGAGTTTGGTTTGGCTATTCCCTTCTGGCTGATGGCGTTGCTCTGGATGGCGAGAACGGTATGGCTGGTCTTAATCTGTACCCTTCTTGCCTGGCTTGGCATCAGGGCGCTGGATGCTCTTACCCCCCACATTCCCCACCGCCAGCGTATCGGCGAAAGTCCGGTGGCTACCGGTCTGTTCATCGCTGGCTTTTTTATCCTCATCGGACTGGTCATCCACGGGACGCTTACGGCGCCGACGGTAGTCGGCGGTCCGGTACTGTACTACTTCTTTGACTTCAGAAGACTGGGACTGCTGGCTTTGAGCTTCGTGGTCAGCCTGATTATCGGCATCGCTCTGTTTTACCTGGTCGATAAGCTGACCCCCAAAATACCCTTCGTCAGCATTGAAAAAGAGCCCGTAGCCGTGGGCATCCACGTTTTTGGCTACCTCGTTTTCTTTGGCTTGATACTTAATGCGGCTCTTACCACGCCACTATGAAAAAATTTAAAATTTTATTAACGCTGATATTGGTGCTGTTAGCCGGGTTAACCGCCACCGGTTATGCCTCGGCGACCCCGTCGTCAGGTTTTCATGAGGAAAACGGTGACCTGTTTGACGACTGGGGAATAAGCCGGACCAGGGCTTTTGGTGAGGACGGCTTTTATCAGGTATGCGAAACGGGGTTCCGTCCCGTCATCGCCTTTGAGAGTCTGGGGGAAGAGACCAGCCTGGCCTACGGTTTGGGTGAGCAGTTCGTTGCCAAATACCCTGACCTGAACCAGAGAGCCGATATGCTCTTTCGCTTTGTGCGGGACAGGGTAAAATATACCTCGGATAAAGACCAGTTTCAGCATGACGAGTTCGCCCAGAACGCTGATGAGATGGCGAACACCATCACCGGGGACGGACTTGCTTACGGCGATTGTGAAGATACGGCCATACTGCTGGCGATTATGTATAAAGGTGCAGGCTACCGCTCGGCAATCGCCGTCGGCCCCGGCCATACCGCCGCCATGGTTTACCTCCCGGAGTACAAAAAAGCGCCCAATTTTAAAGTGCAGGGCGAGCCAGGCTGGGTCTGGGCTGAGGCCACCGGCAAAAATAACCCCTTGGGCTGGGTGCCCAAAGACTACGTTAATATTGAGCTCGCCGCCTATGAATTATCCGCTGAGGCAATCGTTCCCGTGGCAGCACCCTCGGCGCCATTGGTTGCGGTTACTAAGGGCGGTGGTGGTTCCTCAGGGCTTCCCTTCCCCTTCTTCGGCTTCATTGGCTTGCTTTGGTTCATGTCGATGTTCCGCAGAAGAAGGCGCGTCCGCTGAAAAGTTGCCCGGATTATCACTATTTAAGCTCGGCCATGGCCGGGTATAATATGTCCAGCATCTCGTCCGCCTCTTGCTTGGTGGTTATTATCGGCGGATTGAACCGCACCCGTGAGTAGTCTTTCGCCAGAGCCAGCCGCACGTACAGACCTTTTTGCAGCAACTCCCGCTGCCACTTGCTCATCGTAGCCGCATCAAACGGCGTCTTGTCGGCTTTATCTCTCACTACCTCTATGCCCAGCATCAGCCCCATCCCGCTGATATCGCTGACGTTGGGCAGGGCTTTAAACTCCCGGTTCAGACGCTCCAGAACATAGTTGCCCACCACGTCCGCATTCTCAACCAGCTTGTCTCTGATGATTAACTTTAATGCTGCCTTGGCTGCCGCCGCCCCGATGGGATTGCCATGCTGTGTCCAGCCGTGCCACAGCATTGAGCCTTTCAAACCGTCATAAATCCGGTCGCTGATGAGCGTGGCGCCAAAAGGAAAATAGCAGCCGCTTATCGCCTTGGCCACCGTCATCATATCCCATTTCACATCCCAGTACTCTTGAGCCCACATCCGCCCCGCCCTCCCGAAACCGGTCTGCACTTCGTCGCCGATTAGGAGCACGTCGTAATCGGTGCATATTTTTCTTATTATCGGAAAATACTCCGGTGGCGGTGCGATATTGCCCGCCGCCCCCATCACCGGCTCGGCAATATAGGCAGCCATGCTCTCCGGCCCCTCTTTTTTGATAATCTCTTCAACGTAGCGGGCGCACAAAGTATTGCAGGCCGGGTATTCCAGATGAAAAGGACACCGGTTGCAATAGAAGTACGGTGCCTGTATGAAGCCAGCCGCCAGCGGCGCGTAGCCTGTCCAGAACGCCCCGCCTCCCGCTCTGGTCGCCGCCGCCGAGCCCATGCCGGCACCGTGATAGGAATCCTGGATGCTGATAATTTTATACTTGCCCTTACCCTTTACTGACCAGTATAACCGGGCTATCTTAAAGGCTGTCTCCACCGCTTCCGAACCGCCGCAGGTGAAGAAAAAATGGGCCAGTCCCTTCGGGACTACCTGCGCAAAGTCCCGCGCATACTCGACAATCGGGACGTTGGACTGCTTCGACAGAAGATGGGCGAATTGCAGCTTCTTCGCCTGCTCACAGATGGCGTCAATAATGTCTTTCTGCCCGTGTCCCAGTGTATTGCTCGTTTGCTGGGAAGCAGCGTCAAAATAGGCGTTACCCTCCGTGTCCCAGCACCTCACCCCCTCCGCCCGCTCAATAACCGGCCCCACATCCTCGCCCCCCACCACCGCAAACCCGTGTACCAGGTACTTGCGGTCCAGCTCCAGAAGTTCCTCGGTCCGTTTACTGACCATTTACTTCCCCCTTTTAATGTAGTATCGCTTGAAAACTCTTGATTGCCTGAAGCAAATGAGATATAACCGGCGTACTTGGCGATGTCGTCATGCAAGCCAAATTCTAACCTCCAGTTCAATCAGTGTCAATAGCCATCGTGGCTGCTATTAACCCCGACATCACGGTAACTTGCTGCGCCTGCTTAACTATTAGTATAATAGTACCGAATAACCTGTGGAGTAGGTGATTTTAGATGCAACAATTTGGACTGGAAAATATGAGAAACGTGGTTTTGCTGTCCCATGCCGGTGCCGGCAAGACATCAGCCTCGGAAGCCATGCTATTTACCGCCAAGGCGATTAACCGGTTGGGTAAAGTTGACGACGGGTCTAGCACCTCGGACTATGACCCTGATGAGATAAAGAGGAAGATTAGCATTAACCTGACCTTGCTTCCCGCCCAGTGGCGCGGCGCCAAGGTCAACCTGATTGATACTCCCGGTTATTCCGACTTCGTCGCTGAGGTTAAATCAGCCATGCGGGTGAGCGAAGGAGCGGTAATCGTCATTTGCGCCGCCTCCGGCGTTGAGGTCGGCACGGAACAGGTGTGGGCATACTGCCAGGAGGCGAACCTGCCCCGCCTTATCTTCGTTAACAAGATGGACCGCGAGAATGCCGACTTTTTCAAGACGGTGGAAGATATCCGCGCCAGATTTGGCCCCAGATGCCTGCCGGTACAACTACCGGTCGGTGCCCAGAATAATTTTCAGGGCATCGTTGACCTTTTAACCCTGAAAAGCTACACCGGTTCCCCGCCCAAAGAAGGAGAGATACCGGCATCGTTGCAAAGCCAGGTTGACTCCTTCCGCGAGAAGCTGATAGAAGCCGCCGCGGAAACTGATGATAGCCTGATTGAGAAGTATCTGGGTGGTGAGGAACTCAGCCTGGAAGAGCTGAAAAAAGGCCTGCGGCAGGCAACGGTAAGCGGTAGTGTTTTCCCTATCTTGGCCGGTTCCATGCTGCAAAGCGTCGGCGTAAGCTCGCTGCTGGACGCAATCTATGATTATCTGCCCTCTCCCAAAGAGCGAGAGGTAGCCATTGTCACTGATTCCGGGGAACAGAAAATTACGCCAGCTCAGGACGGCCCTCTGGCGGCTCTGGTGTTCAAGACCACTGCCGACCCCTATGTCGGCAAGCTCACCTACTTCCGGGTTTACACCGGCGCTGTTGACAGCAACTCCCAGGTATGGAATGCGACGCAGGGTGAAGCCGAGCGTATCGGTCAGCTCTTTATGCTGAGGGGAAAGAATCAGGAGCCGGTAGCTCAGATTAGCGCTGGAGACATCGGGGCGGTGGCTAAATTAAACATAACCAGCACGGGGGACACACTGTCCAGCCAGAACAAGCCGATTAAGATTGCCCCGATTATCTTTCCGGCGCCCATCTTCGATGAAGCAGTATATCCCAGGACCAAGGCTGATTTGGACAAGCTCGGGTCGGCTTTATCCCGCTTAACTGAGGAAGACCCCACCCTCAAGATGCGCCGTGAGACTGATACCGGCGAGACCCTTCTCTCTGGAATTGGTGAGACCCAGCTCGAAGTAGCGGCGGAAAAGATGCAGCGTAAATTCGGCGTCAGCGTGCAGCTGGAAACGCCCAAAGTTCCTTATAAAGAGACCATCACTGTGCCAGTGGCTAATGCTGAATACAAGCACAGGAAGCAGACCGGCGGACACGGTCAGTACGGCCATGTTATTATGAAACTTGAGACCCTCCCACGGGGTACCGGCAACGAGTTTGCGGCAAAGATTGTCGGCGGCACCGTCCCCAAGAACTACATCCCGGCTGTGGAAAAGGGATTCAATGAGGCAGTCCAGGATGGCGTGCTGGCTCACTACCCGGTCGTGGATGTCAGGGCGACCCTCTATGACGGCAGTTTCCACCCGGTTGACTCCTCGGAAATCTGCTTCAAGATTGCTGGGTCGCAGGCGATGAAAAAAGGCCTGTCCCAGGGTAATCCAATCTTGTTGGAGCCGATAATGAATATCCGGATAACCGTTCCCGGCGACCTCACTGGCGATATTATCGGCGACCTCAATACCAAGCGGGCTAGGGTGCAGGGCATGAACCCGGCGGGTGATATCAACATTATTGAAGCTCAGGTGCCGCTGGCTGAAGTGCTGCGCTACGCTATTGACCTGAAGTCAATGACCCAGGGCAGAGGCACTTACACCTTGGAATTCAGCCATTATGAAGAGGTGCCGGCTCACGTCACCCAGAAGATTATTACCGGAAGGCAAGCCGAGAAGACATAGCCTGTCTAGGTGGCTCTTATCTCCTGCTTCATGAACAGCACGTAACTGATAGCAAAGCAGATAGCGCTCAGGCTGACCAGGCTGGTAATGTGAGGCCAGATGAGCAGGATACTCTGGCCGAGACTCAAAGGATTGGGTAGCATATACGCCGCCTGGCTCATGGTCACCATCCCCAGGCTCCGCACCAGGGGCAGCAGTAACACGGTAGTCGCCTCTTGAAACAGGATATTGGGGGAAAGCCGCGTTATCATCCGCTGTAATTCCACATTGCGCACCAGCTCCACCTGCGAGGCATCGGCGGTCGGCACTATCGCATTGGCTATGCCCGGGGCTATCAGCAGGATAAAGATGCTGAAGAACAGCCAGAGCGCCAGCGAGAGTAAGAGAGAAGCGGCTACTTTACGGAATAATACCGAGAAAAGTATCGCCATCCCCATCCAGAACGCACCGTAAATGATGGTGAGAAAGAGATAGATAAAGATTCTGATAATCTCTTCGGCGCTTGGTGGCACTCCTATCATGCTCAGCCCGTAGCCCGTAACCAGCAGCAGCATGCCCGTTACCATGATAGACAGGGTAACCACCCCCGCCAGAAATTTGCCGTTTATCAGGCTATCCCTGAAGATAGGCTGGGATAGTACTCGGCTTAGCGTGCCGCCGCTGCGTTCGCTGTTGATGGCATCAAAGCCCAGGGTAATGCCGATTATCGGCACTATCAGCGCCACCAGATATGTCAGCGACGGTATTACGTTTCCTGAAGTGGTAAACAGACCCAGGAAAACAAACCCCTCCGGCAGGCTCGCCCCCCGGATACCTTGGGAAGCTGCCACCAGTCCCGCCGCGCTGGCAAAAATCGCCAGTAGAAATAAGATGACAAATCTTACGCTGGTAACATAATCAGCCAGTTCTTTACGCAGGATAGCCGTCATTTCTTAACCTATACCTCACGAAAATACTTCATATAAATATCATCAAGAGAAAACTCTTGGACCTTCATTTGAGTGAGCGGAGCATTGCTTTGCACCACGGCTCTTGATATTTCTGCCCGCAGGTCGCCCTCGGTGCTTATCGTAAGGGTATTGCCCTCAGCGTTAACGCTGATGACTCCCTTGATTCCCCGGACCACCTCAATAAGCTGCGGGCTTGGCTCTTCGGTTTCCACTTCTATCATGTAGCGGCCTCCTGCCAGCGCCTCCCTGCCCAGTTTGTCAATAGCTCCCTCAATTACCATTTTACCCTTGGCCAGGATGCCGATACTTTGACATACCCTTTGCACCTGATAGAGCTGGTGTGAAGACAATATCACCGTTGTCCCTGTATGGGGCAGTTCCGCTACCAGGTCAAGGAGCTGGTTAATCCCCTTCGGGTCTAGTCCCGACGTTGGCTCGTCAAGGAAGACTACCTTCGGCTGTTTGATTAACACGTCGGCTATCCCTAGCCGCTGCTTCATCCCCCGGGAAAATTTGCCTACGGGCAAATCTGCATTCTCGCTGAGCCCCACCTTCTCCAGCACCTCGTCAAGTCGGCGGCCAATCTCGTCATAGCTGATTTTATTTAACTCCGCGATAAACTTCAGATTCTCTCTGGGAGTGAGGTTTTCGTAGAAGCCTACTTTTTCGGGAAGATAGCCGACCAGCCGCTTTACCTTCAGGGGCTCTCTGGTGGGATTAAATCCGCTGACTCGCGCCGAGCCGGAGGCTGGTTCGGTCAGCCCCAGGAGCATGAGTATGGTGGTGGTTTTACCGGCGCCGTTTGGCCCCAGCAAGCCGAACACCTCATTCTCTTTAACATGCAGATTGAGATGGTCAACGACGGCAACGCCGTCATACCTTTTCGTCAGGTCCTGTGTCTCTATGGCAAATTGTTCGCTCATTGACTACCGCCGACTAAACCGCCAGAAAATGACTGATAAACCAGCAATGACTATCAGTATGATAACCACGCCAACCCATCCCCACACCGTAGGCGTCTCCACCGTAACCCTGATATCCATCTTCTCAGAGGTGGCTTGCGCTCCGGAACCTCTGATGCTAATCATGTAATCACCGGCTATGGTTTCGGGTGGCGGCTTTATATTTATATCTACGGTTTGACTGTCCAGTGCCTCCAGTGAATCTACTTTTTCTGGCGAAAAATCAATTGCCCACCCCTCCGGTTTATCGGAAGAGAAGTTGATTTTGTCAATCGCCGCCGTGCCCAGGTTGCCTATGTTTAGCGAGAAATAGTTATCTCTACCCGCCGTGGCGGTAGTGTCATATCGCTCTCCCGCTGGCGCTAGAAGCAGATTATACATGGCGGTTATCACTGCCGTAAACTCAACGGAAGCCTTCAAATCCCCGGAAACCGCTTCCAGGGTTACTTTGTATTCCCCGGGCTCAGGCAACGGCCAGAAGAGAGGGCTGACCACCACTCTTGTCTTATCGCCAAAGGTAACCCCTCCCTTGAGACTTATCGCCGATAGCTTCTTTTCCTTTTCGTAGGGCGGGGTCATAGACACCTCCCACCCCTGGGGCGCGGTGGTTATCAGGTCAAAGCTGCGGGGGGCACCCAACATCTCAACCCCCACATATTGAAACTCTACCTCAAAGACAAAGTCCTCCCCGGCAATTGCCTCCAATCTCGGGTAGAGGGCTCTCATCTCAATTTTTTCCTCTCTAACTAGTTCTCGTACCGTAACCCGGATATCAATCTTTTCGGTCGAGGCCTGGTCTCCGGAGGCGCTGAGGCTCATCATGTAATCTCCCGCCGCCGTCCCTTCCGGTATCCTGATACTTGCATAGACCCTCTCGCTGTCATAAGCCTCCAGCGACGCTATCCTCGGCGGGTCGTAGCTGATTGTCCAGCCATCAGGTAGTTCGGCCGAGAAAGAGATTTTGGTTATCGCTTCCGTACCTATGTTTTCCAGGTCAACCCGGAAGTCTTTATCCTGCCCCGCCATGGCGGTGGTATCGTAGCGCCCGTCAGCCGGCGTGAGCGTCAGCACATACTCGGGCTCTTCTTCTTGGGCTAAGACTGCCCCCACCGGGCTTATGGCTAAAATGCTTACCAGCAGCAGGCAAACTATCCTCGCAATTCTCATCGTTTCGCCACCTCAATGAAATTTTTCAGATTCTGGCATACGCCATCTTACATACTAGCATATACTTATAAAAAAATTCAAGCGCTTGTTTAACAGCTTCTCAAATGTGCCATCTCCCCACCCCCCATAATCCCCCCGCTCTTTACTTTTTTATCGGCATTCCGCAAATCTTTCTTTAAAAATACTTGACTTTCGTCCCAAAATGCTTACAATACAATATAGCCTGAAAATCTTATGCCCGGGTTTGATATGGAGGTATAAGGTGAAAATGCTTGGCTATCTCGTTTGCATACTGGGCGCGCAGGGGCTCGCCATATTGATGCTCTACCTGATGAGCACCTTGATGCCGATTTAGCGACACGCTGGGTTGTCAGGGTTGTAAAGACAGCATTTCTTACCCCCCCTTTCCCCTCCCCCTGTATGCTGACCTCACCCCCTGTGTCCCCCTCTCCAGAGGAAAGCACCACGCACGAAATCCGAAATAATGAATGCAAAACGCTTCGGTCGTTTGAATTTTGGTAATTGGAATTTGTTTAGGATTTAGATATTAGGATTTAGTATTTCCCTGTAAGGAGGGAGTTTCCGCCCCTCTCCGCAGGCTACTCCCCTTCCAGGTCAGTGGCTTCTCCCTTTCGCAAAGGGAGACAGAGAGGGATTTTAAAAGCGGAAAGAATAGAAAAGAGGGGCTTTCGCCCCTCTTGGACACCCGCAAAAGATGTCATTGGTTCAAATCCACTCCCCCAACCAACCAGAATCCCGAAACTCAGGAGCTTGAAAAACTAGCCATTTCGGCACAATTAATGTGCAAAAGTTCGTTAGCAAAAATGTTAGCAAATTCTGAGGATTTAGATAGTAGACCGTGCAGGTCAAAAGGTAGAACCTTTTCGAAGGCTTTCCCACTCGTATATTAAGGTTCCTTTTTGCATCAGGTCAGTGAGGTTTGAAAATGGCTTGAAGCTCTATCCCCACTTATTTTTCTCTACCTTACCCGGCATAAATATTAAATAGAGAGTTAATGCAATATTGGCAAGTGGGACAAAGTATAACATATACCACCATCCGCTGTGACCTACGTCATGAAGCCTTCTAATTGCAGAGATAACTGCGATAATTGCTAGCAGGATAACCAAAGGAAAAGCTAATAGTAGTATCAGGATGGGGAGTTTATCACGTAAAAGTGTGAATAAAATAGAGACAGGAAGCGGAACAATGATAGAGAGAAACACGTATTGGTACCTGGAAAAACGGCCATTTGGTCTGAAAGCATCAGACACAGACCAGTCATAGTTTGTTTTATAACGCATCTGTTTATCAAGCGCGCTATTTTTAGCTGACGCCATACCTTTTCCACCCATAGTTTGGTAACTTGTAGCTTCGCTCATCATATTAGCTATACTTTCTCTATCCGTAGCTGGATAGCCTGTAGCTTTGTTACTTATATTATCGCTCTGATAAGAAATTACTGCTCTGCACTTCCAACAGCGATATCTCTTCCCGGGTTCGGGAGACTTATCGACTGAGTTCTTCGCTCCACAATCGGGGCATTCAATAATCATCATATTAGCTGTATTTTTTCTATCCGTAGCTGGAGAGCCTGTAGCTCTGTTAGTTATATTATCGCTCTGATAAGAAATTACTGCTCCGCACTTCCAACAGCGATATCTCTTCCCGGGTTCGGGAGACTTATCGACTGAGTTC
>CAZWYS010000022.1:0-21778 GCA_964638295.1 uncultured Dehalococcoidaceae bacterium | reverse complement strand
TCCCCGCAGGCGCGACTTCAAACCAGCCGGCACAATCTCCACCTCCTGCCCCACGGAGAGAGAACCGTCAATCAGTGTCCCCGTAACCACGGTACCGGAGCCAGCAATAGTAAAGACCCGGTCTATGGAAAGCCTGGGTCGGCTCAAATCTTTTCTCGGCTCGGTAGCGCCCAAAAGCCCGTCAACGGTCGCCACCAGTTCCGGCAAGCCTTCCCCGGTCAGGGCGGAAACGGCCACAATCGGTGCCTGGGATAAGGTGGTGGTACTGAAAAGTTCCTCTATCTCCATCCTGACCAGGCTCAGCAACTCCTCATCCACCAGGTCTTTTTTGGTGATGACCACGATTCCCCTTCGTATTTCCAGCAGGTCCAGGATAGCCAGATGCTCTCTGGTCTGCGGCATCACCCCTTCATTGGCCGCAATAATAAATAATGCCAGGTCAATGCCGCCCACTCCTGCCAGCATATTCTTCACGAATCTCTCGTGCCCGGGAACATCAACGATGCCGACTTCCCGCCCGCTGGGCAGCTTGAACCAGGCAAAGCCGAGGTCAATGGTCATGCCCCGCTCTTTCTCTTCACGGAGCCGGTCGGGGTCTATCCCGGTAAGCGCCTGCACCAGAACCGACTTACCATGGTCAATATGGCCAGCAGTACCGAGGACAAACATCTAATCTATCCTTCACCGTCTTACCTCAATTCAGAGGTTAAGTTCCTGAGCGCCTGCAGCACAATCCCGTCTTCTTCCGGGAGCACCGAGCGCGGGTCAAAAAGCAGCACATCCTCGCTAATCCGCCCAACGATTGGTATCTCTTCCATCCGCAGTCTCCGGCTCAATCTTTGCACCAGGCTCCGTTCTTTTCTGCTGCCGATAGCCACCAGCCTCGTGGGCAGGGTTCCTCCCGGCAGGCTGCCGCCGCCTATCATCGTCTCGCCCGCTACCACCCTGGCTCGTTCGCCAAGCGCCTGCGCCCACTGCCTCGCCCTTCGCTCAATCTCCTCCACATGCGCTGAAATCATCCGCCATACCGGTATTTTAGTCGTCGCTTCACCTTTCAAGTAATGAATGAGCGTAGCTGCCAGGCCAGCCAGTCTTATTTTGTCAGTTCTCACTGCCCGGGCCAGCGGGTGTCTCCTTAACTTATCCATAAACTGCTTCTCGCCGACAATGATTCCGGCTTGAGGACCCCCCACCAGCTTATCCCCGGAAAAAAAGGTTAGCGCAGCACCAATACTGACGCTCTGTGGCACCATCGGCTCCGGGGCCAGCCCGAACTCGGCCGTGTCCAGGAAGCAACCGCTCCCCAGGTCGTCAAAGACAGGCAAATTATTTCGGTTGGCCAGTGCCACCATATCCTCAAGGGCAACCTCACTGGTGAATCCCATTAGCTGGAAGTTGCTGGAATGCACCCGCATCAGCGCTTCCGTTCGTGGGCTAATCGCCTGCTCGTAATCACTGAGGTAGGTGCAGTTGGTTGTTCCCACCTCAATCAGCTTGGCACCGCTCTGGCGCATTACATCGGGAATGCGAAAGCCGCCGCCAATCTCCACCGCCTGCCCCCTGGAAACTATTACTTCTTTTCTTCTGGCTAAAGCGGTGAGACCAAGAAGCACTGCGGAGGCATTATTGTTCACCACCAGTGCCGCCTCCGCTCCGGTTAGCTGGCACAGGAGCGCCTCGACATGAACCTGACGAGAACCCCTCGTGCCGCTGTCCAGCTCAAACTCCAGATTGGAGTAGCCTTTCGCCACCGCATCCATCGCTACCGCTGCCTCTGGACTCAGCGGCGCACGCCCCAGATTGGTATGAAGAATTACCCCGGTGGCGTTAATTACCGGGCGCAGGCTGGGATTTTCCAGAGCTTGCAATTGGGCACATACGGAGTCTGCTATCTTGACCAGAGAAGAGACCGGCTTACCGGCGGTAATAGACAGACGCTCACGTTCCAATTGCTGCCTGACCAGGTTTACCAGCCGGGTATGCGGATAGGTCTCCTCAAGCTGCTTGAGTCGCTCGTCGGTGAGAACTCTATCAACACTGGGCAAATTCCGGAATTCGGTTTCCATGCCCCCTATTTTACAGGATGTCTGTAATCACTTCAAAACGACTATTCCAGTAAAGCCTCGCTGCCATACTCCGGCACCGATATTTGCCAGCCGGTCTTGTCCCTCAGAAAATCAGCGAATTGCCGGGCTTCCTCAGTTTCCCCGTGAACCACAAATAGATGCTCGGGGGCTTTCTTGAGCCCGGAAAGCCAGCGGAAAAGCCCGTTTCTATCGGCGTGGGCGGAAAAACCACCAATCTGGACTACCCTCGCCCGAACGGGATATTCTTGTCCCAGTATCCTGACTTCTTTAGCACCATCAACAATACTTCTTCCCAGCGTACCGGCTGCCTGATAGCCGACGAAAAGCACCGTGCTCTCCGGGCGGATAATGTTGGTGACCAGGTGGTGCTTTATCCTGCCGCCGGTGCACATCCCCGAGCCGGCGATGACCACTACCGTACCTACAATGTGATTAATCGCCTTTGACTCATCAACCGTCCGTACCATCTCAAGCCCGGGAAAATCAAACGGCGATTTTTTCTGCCGTATCAATTCCGCCATTTCCGCATCATATAATTCAGGATGATGCTCGAACACCTCCGTAATATTATTGGCCATGGGGCTGTCAACAAATACCTTCAGATGTGGAATACGGTCTTCCAGCAGCAATTCGTTCAGGTAGTAGAGGAGTTCCTGAGCTCGTTCCAGAGCAAAGCTGGGTATAACTATGTTTCCTTTAGCTCTCCAGGTGGAATTTATAATTTCAGCGAGGCTATCACCTATTTCGGCGGGCTTTTCGTGAACCCTGTTCCCGTAGGTGGACTCAACCAGCACGTAATTTGCCTCGTCAATGATAGTCGGGTCGCGCAGTATTGGCTTATTCCGGCTGCCAACATCACCGGAGAAAAGGACCGACTTGCTCTCCCCGCTCTGATTCACCGTAACCTTTATCACCGCCGAGCCGAGAACATGCCCGGCATCACGGAACACGGCTTCAACTCCGTCACCGATATGAACCGTCTCTCCATATTTCACTGGCGCCAGCAACGGGAACACCGCCTCCGCATCGCCAACAGTATAAAGCGGTACCTCAGGAAAAGGCCCTTTTCTGCCTTCCCGCTCATGTCTTTTCTTTTTGAACTCAGCATCCTCTTCCTGCAGCCTTGCCGAATCAAGCAGTATGATTTGAGCAATCTCCGCCGTCGCCGCCGTGCAGTAAATCCTGCCCCGGAAGCCATCGTGAACCAGCTTGGGCAGCCGCCCGCAGTGGTCAAGATGAGCGTGAGTCAACAGTACCGCATCCAGTGCCGGCGGTGAAAAACGGAAGGATTCCCAGTTTCGGCGCTTCAACTCTCTTTCCTGATACAGTCCGCAGTCCACCAGAAGCTTGAGATTATCAGCTTCCAACAAATATTGAGAACCGGTTACGTTACGGGCAGCACCCTCAAACCTAATCTTCATCGGCAACGCAGCACCTCCGCACTTCTCCCCATAATACCACCTGACTACCTGGACTTCCAGCAGGTATATCCTGGGGAGGCGACGTCTCGCTACTTTAATTATCGCCCCGCATTTGTTACAATGAGCACTACCAGATTTTACCGGGTACAGGTGCGGAGAGATATGCTGACCAAAGACGAGCTGGCAAGATATGACCGGCAAATAATGATTAAGGGCATCGGTGAAGAAGGGCAGGAAAAGCTCAAGCGGGCAAAAGTCATTATTGCTGGCGTCGGGGGACTTGGCTCTCCGGTATCAATGTACCTTGCCGCCGCCGGGGTCGGAACGATACGCTTGGTTGACGACGACAAAGTAGAGCTGAGCAACCTGAACCGCCAGATACTGCACGGAGATGCAGACGTCGGTAAAAGTAAGGTTGACTCGGCAGTGGAGACGCTCAAGAAACTGAACCCGCGGGTAAACATAGAAACTATCGCCGAAACGATAGCTGAAAACAATGTCTCCCGGCTGGTAAACGGCTTTGACCTAATCGTTGACGCCATGGACAACTTACCGACCCGGTATCTGCTGAATAAGACTGCCATAGATAAGAATATGCCCTTTTTTCACGGGGCCGTTTACGGCTTTGAAGGCAGGGCGATGACGGTCATTCCCGGTAAATCAGCCTGTCTCTGGTGCGTCTATCAGGGACGCGTCACCGAGGGCAAATTCCCGGTCATTGGCGTTGCCCCGGCAGTTATCGGCTGCCTCCAGGCCACCGAGGTAATAAAATACATTGTCGGCATCGGCGAATTACTGACCAATAGATTATTAATCTATGATGGACTCAATCTGGAATTCACCCGACTTAACGTCAAACCGGACCCGGATTGCCCGCATTGCGGCCATTTAGCGCGCAGTGCCAGAGGTAAATAGACAAGGAACAACACTGGATGGAACGGCTAAAGTACAAGACGATAGAACTCCCCAAGCTGACCAGAGGTATCGCCAGGGACTCCACCGAGCTGGTTGGCAATACACCCCTGGTCAGGTTGAACCGCATAACCCGGGGAGCAAAAGCAGAGGTAGTAGCTAAGCTGGAATCCTTTAACCCGGTGGGGAGTGTCAAGGATAGAGTGGGAGTAGCCATGATTCTGGACGCCGAGGAAAAGGGCCTCATCAACCAGGACACGGTTATCATTGAGCCCACCAGCGGCAATACCGGCATCGGTCTTGCTTTTGTCTGCGCTGCCAGAGGCTATAAGCTCATCCTCACCATGCCCGATACCATGTCACCGGAACGAAGCAAGCTCTTAACTATCTTCGGCGCTGAAGTGGTGCTCACTCCCGGAGCGGAAGGTATGTCAGGAGCCATCAGAAAGGCGGAACAGCTGGCGTCAGCAAACCCCGGCTCCTTCATCCCGCAGCAGTTCAAAAACCCGGCCAACCCGGAAATACATCAACTGACCACCGCCGAGGAAATATGGAGAGATACCGAAGGCAGTGTGGATATCCTGGTCGCCGGGGTGGGAACGGGAGGAACGATTACCGGCATAGCGGAAGCAATCAAGCCGAGAAAGCCCCAGTTTCAGGTCATCGCCGTTGAGCCAGCCGATTCCCCGGTACTATCCGGGGGGAAGCCGGGAGCACACCAGATTCAGGGTATCGGTGCCGACTTTATCCCCGAAGTCCTCAAAGTGGATTTGATTGATGAAATTATTAAAGTCACCGGTGAAGATGCCGGTATAACCACCCGAAGACTGGCCAGAGAGGAAGGAATACTGGCTGGCATATCATCAGGTGCCGCCACCTGGGCAGCCCTGGAGATAGCCAGAAGACCGGAAAACAAGGGGAAGCTCATCGTGGCGATTTTGCCTGATACCGGTGAGCGCTACCTCTCCACCTGGCTTTTCCAAAAGCCCTAGTTTATCTCTCTCTGGCTAGATGGGATAATTTCATACTAATCACTTTGCATTTCAGGTTAGCTTGTGTTATATTCTAAATATAATTTAATAAATCAGTCGCTAGGGGTGCTTGAGAGCTGAGAGGCAACTAAAGCCAACCCTGTGGACCTGAACTCGGTAATACGAGCGTGGGGAAGCGGCAGTAACTCAGACCAAGGGTCTAGAAGTAGCCGCCGAAGCCCTTGGTTTTTGATTTTTGGTAATTTGATGTTTAAAATTTTTAGGGAAGATATCCAGACCGTATTCACCAGAGACCCGGCAGCACGGAATATTCTGGAGGTTCTCCTGTGCTATCCAGGACTGCATGCCCTATGGTGGCACCGCCTGGCTCACTTCCTCTGGCAGCACCGGCTCCGGCTGCTCGCCCGCATTCTATCCCATGTCAATCGCTTCCTGACCGGAATTGAAATCCACCCCGGCGCCAGAACCGGCCGCCGCCTCTTCATTGACCATGGCGCTGGAGTAGTCATCGGGGAGACATCTGAAATTGGTGACGATTGCCTGCTCTATCAGGGGGTAGTCCTGGGCGGAACGACTCTGGAGAAGAAGAAACGTCATCCCACCCTGGGCGATAATGTGGAGATGGGAAGCGGGGCAATCGCTCTCGGCCCCATTACCATAGGCGATGGCGCCAGGGTCGGCTCCGGCTCGGTAGTAATCAAGCCAGTGCCACCCGGGGCTACGGTGGTTGGTATCCCGGGAAGAACCGTAGAAGACCGCCGCCAACCGATTATGGACCTGGAGCACGGGAGGCTACCCGACCCGGTAGCCGAAGCCATCAGACTGGTCCTAAAGGAGCAGGACAGACTGGAGGAGCGCCTGAAGAAACTGGAGAGAACAAGCGGCTTGGCCGCCTCCCGGGATGAACTAAGTAAAGAAAGAAAAAAAATTGAGCAGGACCTAGAACCGAAAGAGGAATGAAATGAGCAAGCGACGGGTAATGTTCACCTTTACTCAGGAACCAATCGAGGAACCAGTTATTTATACCCTCGGACAGCAGTTTAATCTCACCACCAATCTTCGCCGTGCCAATGTATCCGAGAAAGAGGGCTGGATAGTACTCGAGCTGGAGGGTAAAGAGGATGACATTGAGCAGGGTCTCATTTGGGTAACCAGCCGGGGAGTGAGGGTTAACCCGGTCGGTGAGGACTTTACGGAAATTTAAAAACCAAAGATTATATAACTGGGAAAAAGGGGGGAGCATGTTACCGGAAATAGGTAAGGTAGACAAAGCAATCTTTGATAGAGTCATCTTTCCCAAACTGGGCAAGCCGGACAGCAGCGTTCTGATTGGGCCCAGGCATGGTGTTGATGCCGCCGTGATTGAGCTACCGGGAGGTAAGGTCATGGTTATCGCTGAAGACCCTACCTTTGGCATGCCAGTGCTGATGCCACACTTTGGCTGGTGCATCGTGCACATCTGCGCCAGCGATGTCGCTGTGCTCGGCGTCAGACCAAGATACATGACCATCTGCCTGATGCTGCCACCCGGGACTGAAGAAAGCGTGCTAGAACACATCTGGCAGGAAGTCCATCAGGAATGTGAAAAGCTGGGTATTGCTATCGTTGGTGGACATACCGGCGTTTACCCCGGAATAGCCTACCCGCTGAATGGCGGCTGCACCATAATCGGCCTGGGCACTAAAGAGCAGCTTACCCCTCCTTCCAACGCCAAAGTTGGCGACCGGGTTATTATGACCAAAGGTCCGGCGGTTGAGGCAGCGGGTATTCTGGCTTTTCAAGCTGAGAAAGCCCTGGTAGAAAAATTCGGCAGAGATATCGTGGAGAAAGCGAAAAGCCTGTTCATGGCGATGAGCGTAGTCCAAGATGCTCTGGTGGCGGCGCCTCATGCCCATGCCATGCACGATGCTACCGAGGGCGGACTGCTTAACGGCGTCTATGAGATAGTAGAAGCCTCTAATACCGGAGTAACCGTGTTTGAGGAAAAGATAGTCATTCCGGAAGAAATTGATGCCGTTTGCCAGCATTTTAACATTGACCCCCTCATTTCAATCGGTGAAGGCACGCTGGTGATAACCGCCACCCCGGAAAACACCCCACGCATTTTAAATGACCTGAAGCAAAACAGCATTGCGGCCTGGGAAATCGGAGAGGTGACCGCAAAAGACAGGGTTTTCGTACGAAAAGACGGTAAAAAGAAAGAGCTGGCACCAGTCAAGGTAGACCCGTTCTGGGCAGCTTACTTCAGCACACTGGAGGGATAGGAATTGAGCAACCACAAACAGACGGAAATAATACTCGGCAATATGGTACATGCCGTGGAAAGGCTGGAAAATTGCCCCGAGTTTTCTCTTCTCATGCCTGAGGTAAGGGTCAACCTGGTCTATGCCCTGCCGGGAGCCAGAACACCCGACGAGGTAGCCGCCGTGGACGGCCGGATAACGGTGGTGCGCGGTTCCCCCTACGCCCCGGGTATACCCAGATGGGGAGCTTCTGACCATATGGCACGGCTGATTATTGAGGTACGCAAATATGACCCCGCCATTAATGCCGGCATAAACTTCAAATGCGATGCCCCCATCATTGAGGTCGTGCAAAAATACTGTTCCGAGAAGGGAATAACTTTCGGCTGGATTGACCGTACCAGGGAACCGGCTGAAGTAGCCGAGCGGGACAGAAACTCGATGCCCTGGAAGATTGGGCAGCTGGCGACAAACTATGGCAGTGTCCCCAGGCTATTTTATGAGGGAGAGGGCTGGGGCAAAGAGCCGCTGTTTGTGACTCTTGGTAATGATGCGGTTGAGGTGGCCGAGATAGCCATCGAAATCGCCCGGCGCTACCGGCAAATGCTGGACTGAGTCACCTTTACAAGCAAAATCACACATCACCCGGCTAACTTATTCTCAAGGGTTTACTATAGGAAGCATAATCTCAGGTAACGGATAGGTGAAAAATGGTAGTTCAATTCTTCATAGTATTCAAGGATTACCTTGTTGAATTGCTGCCCTTCTTGGCGCTAGGGTTTCTCCTGAGCGGTTTAATTAATGAATTTATTCCCACCGGGTTGGTGGAAAGACACCTTGGCGGCAAAGGGCTAAAGCCGCTCCTTTATTCCACCTTTGTTGGCACAATCCTCCCCATCTGCTGTCTGGGCTCTCTCCCGATAGCGGTAAGCCTCCATCAGAAAGGGGCGAGACTGGGACCGGTTCTGGCCTTCCTGGTGGCAACACCAGCCACCTCCATATCGGCTCTCCTTGTTACTTATGCCCTGCTCGGCATAAAGTTTACTGCCTTTATCTTCCTTGCGGTGATACTGATGGGCTTAATCGCCGGCATGGTGGGAAATCTTATTAGAGTTAAGCCCGGAGCCGCTATCTCTCACAGTGAACTGGCTATAGACCCGGTCTGTGGCATGAAAGTGGAAATAACCAAAGCACCCAGGACAAAATATAAAGGGGAAGTTTATTATTTTTGCTGCCCCCACTGCCAGCAGACATTTGAAAGTAGTCAAAAAGAATTCCTGAAAAATTACCCCGGGAATATCGCCCACCGGCTCAAGCATGCCTTCAGATACGCCTTCGTGGACATGGTTAAGGAGATCGGGCCGGAAATGCTTTTAGGACTGGTCCTGGCTGCCCTGATAGCCACGATTACACCATTAGGGAAATTTGTTGGCACCTATTTTAGCGGTGGTTTTGGATATCTGTTTAGCCTTATCTTCGGCATCATGATGTATATCTGCGCCACCGCCAGTGTTCCTCTGGTTCATGCCTTCATTTCACAGGGAATGAACATCGGTGCCGGAATGGTAATGTTAATGGTCGGTCCGGTTACCAGCTGGGGAACTATTCTGGTCATGAGGAAAGAATTTGGCATCAAGACCTTGCTGGTTTATCTCGCGGTCATCAGCTTTACCGCTTTGACTTTAGGCTATATCTTTTCAATAATATAGTGGCTAAGGAATGGAAAAAGTAGTTGTTGCCATGAGCGGTGGTGTGGACTCATCGGTGGCGGCTTCCCTGCTCAAGGAGGAAGGCTACCGGGTGATTGGCGTCACCATGCAAATCTTGCCCCCGGATAAGGCTGAGGGGAAGCACCCTGAAGACTGCCGTAGCCCGAGGGCAACCGAAGACGCCAGAAGGGTAGCCGACAAGCTGGGTATTGCTCACCATATCATGGATTTTAGCGATATTTTTGCCCGGAAAGTTATCGCCGATTTCTGTCAGGAGTACAGTCTTGGCAGGACGCCGAACCCCTGTATCCGCTGCAACCGGTACGTCAAGTTTGACGCCCTGCTGAAAAGGGCGGTGGAGCTGGGAGCTGATTTTATCGCCACCGGACATCATGCTAGAATAGAAAAAGAGGAGACTGAGGGGGCTTACCTCCTGAAAAAAGGAGTTGACCGGCAAAAAGACCAGTCCTACTTCCTCTACCTGTTAACTCAGGAGCAGCTAAGCCGTACTTTACTCCCCATCGGCAACTTTACCAAAAAGGAGGTAAGGCAGAAAGCGAGAGAACTAAAGCTTCCGACAGCCGCCAGACCGGAGAGTCAGGATATTTGCTTTATTCCCGATGATAATTATGCCGAATTTCTGAAAGATTATATCCCTCAGGCGACAGAGCCGGGACCGATACTGAGCGAGCGGGGGGATGTTTTGGGCAGCCACCGGGGAATCCTGTCCTACACCACAGGCCAGCGTAAAGGACTCGGCATATCCGCCCGAGAGCCATTGTATGTCATTGCCATTGAACCGGAAAGAAATGCGGTTATCGTGGGCAACAAAGAGCAGGCACTCGGCAACGAGCTCATCGCTTCCCGTTTGAACTGGATAGCTATAGAAAGATTAACTCAGCCAATAACGCTAAAGGCCAGAATAAGGTATCGCCACCGTGAGGCTGAAGCCACCGTAACCCCTCTGGACGAAGACAGAGTTGAGGTAAAGTTTAAGCAGCCGCAGCTCGCCATCACCCCGGGGCAGGCAGTCGTCTTCTATGACGGAGATACCGTCATCGGTGGCGGTACAATAAAGTCAGCCGTGAAATCGGCGGAAAAAGTAAAAATTGGAGAAATGCTATGACTACCAGCATGGATTCATCTTTAGTGGAAAACATCCTTAAACTGAAAAAAGAAAGAAATGCTGTTTTCCTTGTCCACAATTACCAGCTTGGTGAGGTTCAGGACATTGCCGACTTTGTTGGCGATTCCCTGGAACTGAGCCAGAAAGCTACCCAGACTGAAGCCGATGTCATCGTCTTCTGCGGCGTCCATTTCATGGCTGAGACCGCCGCTATCCTTTGCCCGAAGATGACCGTCCTCTTGCCTGACGCCCACGCCGGCTGCCCGATGGCTGATATGATTACCGCCGAGCAGCTCAGACAGAAGAAAAAGGAACTCCCCAATGCTACTGTTGTATGTTATGTCAACTCTACCGCCGACGTCAAAGCGGAATCGGACATTTGCTGCACTTCAGCCAATGCCGTCAAACTCGTCCAGAGTCTGGACAACGACGAAATATTGTTCGTGCCTGACCAGTATCTGGGACATTATGTCTCCACCAAGACGAATAAGAAAATGTACCTCTGGCCCGGCTATTGCCCCACCCACACCCGCATCCAGCCCGACGACATCATCCGGCTTAAGCAGGAGTACCCCAAGGCTAAAGTGGTCGTCCACCCCGAGTGCCGCCCCGAAACCATCGCCCTCGCCAATGAAGTGCTGAGCACCGGTGGCATGATTCGTTATGCCCGGCGAGAAGATGTTCGGGAGATGATTGTCGGCACCGAGATGGGCATAATCCACCGGCTGAGAAAAGATAACCCCGCTAAGAAATTCATCCCCATCTCCGAGCAGGCAGTCTGCCCTGATATGAAGCTAATCACTTTAGAGAAGGTCTTGCGCTCTCTGGAAAATATGTCACCCGTGGTCAAGGTCCCCGAGCCAGTCCGCCTCAAAGCAAAGTCAGCCGTTGATAGAATGCTGGCGGTGGTCTGACCTCAAGTCCTCCTCCCCCTCAGCCACTTCTGCTTCTGGCTCACTCGCGTCGCCTCGTCCGTAGGCTGGTAGCCTGCCCGGAAGCTGTCCCGGAAGGCGCTGAACGTGCCGTCCAGTATGGCGCTTCTTATCTTATCCATCAGGTCGTGCATGAAGGTCAGGTTGTGAATCGTCGCCAGCCGCAGCGCCAGCAGTTCCTCGCTCTTGAACAGGTGGTGCAGGTAGGCGGCGGAAAAGGTGCGGCAGGTATAGCAGCCACAGCCGGGGACAACCGCCCGCTCCATCCGCTTGAAAGCGGCGTTCCTGATATTGCGCCGACCCTGCCAAGTAAACAAAGCCCCGTTTCTGGCGACTCTCGTCGGCAGCGCGCTGTCAAAAATATCAATTCCCCGGGCGACACTCTCAACGATGTCCTCCGGCGAGCCCACCCCCATAAGGTATCTCGGCTTATCCTCAGGCAATAAAGCCGCCGTCCCCTCAACTATCTCCAGAGTTATTTTTTTCGGCTCACCGACACTCAGTCCGCCGATGGCATACCCGTCAAGCTCCAGCGAAGTAAGGTACTCCGCCGACTGTTGTCTTAGTTCGGGAAAGACGCCGCCCTGCACGATTGCAAACATTGCCTGGTCACCGCGTTTTTGCGCTTTCTGACAGCGCTCCGCCCACCGGTGCGTTCTTTCCATCGCCGCTTTCACTTTCTCAAAGCTGTCACCATACGCCGTGCACTCATCCAGGACCATGCTCACATCGGCGCCCAGCGCTTCCTGATATTCAATAGCCAGCTCGGGAGTCAGAAAATGCTCGCTGCCGTCAATGTGCGAGCGAAAGGTTACTCCCTCGTCGCCGACCTTGCACAGCGGCGATAAACTGAATATCTGGTAGCCGCCGCTGTCAGTGAGGATAGCGTTTTCCCAGCCCATAAATTTATGTAAACCCCCCATCCCCGCCACCACCTCAATTCCCGGCCTGAGATAGAGGTGATAGGTATTGGCCAGCACCATCTTAAACCCGATTTTATCAACCTCTTCCGGGGTCAGCGTTTTTACCGCCCCCTGGCTCCCCACTGGCAGAAAGACCGGCGTCGGCACCAAGCCGTGTGGCGTTATCAGTTCTCCCGCCCGGGCATCAGCACCCGCACCAGTTTTCATCAAGCGAAAGTTATTTTGGTTCATAAATCTCCTATCCCGGAAGCCAGATATCAAGGCACATGACCAGGAATATTATACCAAGGTACGGGAAAGCCGACAGCTTGTAAAGTCGCCAGGCACTTTTAGCGGCACTGGAAATAACCAGGCGAGCGCTGGCATAGACCATCATCACCCCCAGCAGGTTAGCCGCCACCAGGTAGAGCCAGCCGAAGCCCCCGACGAAATAAAGCGCGACAGAGACTGCGTAAAGCAGCAGCGAAAATACCAGCAATATTTTTACCGAGTTCTTAACCTCATAACTGATGGGAAAGTAATATAACCCGGCTTGCAGGTAGTCATCCCGGTTGGCAATTATCAGACTCCAGACGTGCAGCGGCAGCCAGACCGCAATCAGGAGACACAAGAGCCATATTTCCCAGCCCAGTGCCGGCTTGACGGCAAACCACCCCATCAGCACCGGGGCGCAGCTTGCCACCACCCCCTGGGGATAGACGCAGGTTACCTTCTTGCGCCAGGTAGCCGCCGCCAGCGTGCCACCCAGCCCGGCCAGTAAAGCAAACGGGTGCAGCCTCCAGGCTAAAACCAGCCCCACAATAATCAGACTGATAACCAGCGGCAAAACCTTCTGCGGCGGGTAAATGCGCTTCGCCGGCAGCGCTCTATTCTGGGTGCGCCGCATCCGGGCGTCAATATTACGGTCCAGATAGTTGGTTACCCCGTTGGCTCCGACGGCAGTCAATAAAATCGCTGCCATAAGCAGTAATAATTTTGGCGATAATTGCCCTTCACCAGCGATGACCGCCGCCACCACGCCAGTAAAGGTAAGCAATATGCTCGGCAGTGGTTTTAAAACTCCAACATAGTTAATAACGCTTTTAATCATTGGAACCTCGACAAAACAGAAGCCTTAATCTTTATAATTGTTTCTGGCTTTAAAAGTCAAATGCTTCTTTTAATCAATCCGACCGCAAGCTGGCATAAACACGATATCACGGTTACTTTCACCTTCCGTCAGGTTCCAGGTTGCGCAGTCCTGTCTTTTGCTCTTATATCTATGCTAAAATAGCATCTGGGTTCAAGTCAGTGGCTAACATTATCAAACTACCGGAGTACGAATCGACCGGGCAGCCTAAAGAGGTCGAGTACTGCCTGCCTGATAGCTGGCAAATAGAAATCGTTGAAATGTCCGGTTACAACCGACCTGCCTTGAAAGCTAAGGAAATCGAAGCTGCCATTAATAATCCCGTCAACGCACCTCCGCTCAGGGAACTGGCTAGGGGTAAGAAAGAGGTTGTCATTATCTTCGATGACATGACTCGCATTACCGGAGTAGCTGAGATTGCGCCGCTGGTTTTAAATGAACTCGCCAGGGCTGGCGTGGCTGACAGCAGCCTCCGTTTCATGGCAGCCAACGGCCTACATGGGTTAATGAGTCGGTCAGATTTTATCCAGAAGTTGGGTGAAGATATCGTCGTCAGGTACCCGGTTTACAACCACAACGCCTTCGGTAATTGTACTTACGCGGGGACAACTTCTACTTATCAAACGGAGGTCAATGTCAACGAAGAAGTAGTGAAGTGCGACTTTAAAATCGCCATTGGTTCGGTGGTACCCCATCACCTCAGCGGGTTCAGTGGCGGAGGGAAGATTATCCTGCCCGGGGTAGCCTCTTACGAAACAATTCAATATAGCCACATGATGGGCTATAAAAGCAGGCAGGAGCACCCAGATAAGCCGACTGCCAGCATGGGCATCTTCGCCAATAACCCTTTGCGCCGTGACATTGACGAAGCCGCCAGACTGGTCGGTATAGATTTCCTGATAAACTCTATCGTTAATAGATGGGGGCAGCCAGTAGCTGTCTATGCCGGTGAAATGATGGCCGCCCATGCGGCTGCGGTTAACGAAGCCAAATCCCACTACCTGACGCCAGGGGTAACCGATAAAGATATCATAATCGCCAATACCTTTTCCCGAAACAATGTCACCTCAATCGGGCTGATCATTTCTTTTCCGGCGGTAAATAGGGCGGGTGGGGATGTTGTCCTTATCGCTAATTACCCCGAAGGCCAGATTCCCCACTATTTGGCGGGCCGCTGGGGTAAAGATACCTGGGCGGTACAACACCGACGGCTGGTCATACCCAAAAACGTTAATCGTTTACTGGTCTACAACCAATACCCTCAGCCGGGTAGCAACTGGTTTGATGAAGACGAAAAAATAACGTATTTCAGTCGATGGGACGAGGTATTAAAGGTTCTTCAATCGTATCACGGAGCCGGTAGCAAAGTGGCTATATATCCTGATGCCGAGATTCAGTACAGTATTTGAGATATGAGCCAGGATAGTATTAATATAAAAAGATGAAGCCAAGACTGAGGCAAGCCCTCTCCCGGAGACAAAAACAGCCAATTATTGACCCGAGGCGAACTTCCGCCGCCGTTCTCGTGCCCATATACCAAAAACAGGGAGAGTACTACATCCTCTTCATCAAACGTACCCGGAAAGTAACCAGGCACAAGGGCGAGATATCCTTCCCCGGCGGCGTCCACGAGGCTGAAGATAAAACACTGCTTGACACCGCCCTGCGGGAGGCTGCTGAAGAAATCGGGCTGATGCCTGAGGACGTTGATGTATTGGGGGAGCTTGACGATGTAGTCAGCGTCAAAACCAACTACGTTATCTCTCCCTTTCTGGCTTTTATTCCCTGGCCCTACCCGCTCAGGGTGGATGGTAAGGAGACTGAAGAAATAATTGAAGTCCCCATCTCAGCGCTGCTGGACGGGGGCTATTCACGCCAGGTAATACGAGAGGGCAAGAAGGTCACCGCTTACTTCTATCCATATCAGGGCAGGGTAATCTGGGGAGCTACCGCCCGGATACTGAACCGGTTTCTGACTATTTTTGCCCAGGTTAGGTAAAACAATCAAGACTCCGCTGTCAAGCTGCTTTCCTCTGATAGATGCCGGTTCTGCGTAACAAATTACACTTTAGCTAACAAAAATTTGTTAATGTTTATTATAAATTATTGATATATTTCATAAGAATGTAGTATAATATAGTTAGATTAATTGAGGTAAACATGCCCAAAAAAGACTATTACGAGATATTAGGCGTCAAGCGTAACGCCACTGAGCAGGAGATAAAGCAGGCTTACCGTCGGCTGGCACGTAAGCTCCACCCTGATGTTAACCCTGGCGACAGGTCAGCCGAGGCAAGATTTAAAGAAATCAACGAGGCCTACGAGGTTCTCTCCAACAAGGAAACCCGGAAAAAGTATGACCGCTATGGCGACCAGTGGCAGTACGCTGACCAGTTTGAACAGGCGAAACGCCAGCAGGCGCCCTCCTGGGATTTCGCCCGGAGTGGTGGTACCACTGCTTTTCATTTTGGCGAGGGTAACCTTGACAGCCTGTTTGAGGAGCTATTTCAAGGTGCCCGCACCGGCACCCACACCCGTCGTGCTCAGCCAAGACGAGGTCGGGATATAGAGACCCCCGTTGAAGTAACTCTGGAAGAAGCCTACCACGGGACCAGTCGCACTCTGAGCCTCCAGGCTGAGGCACCCTGCCCTACCTGCCAGGGCACTGGCCTGATTCAAAATGTACCCTGCGGGACGTGTCGGGGTGCCGGAGTAGTGCCCCGCATGAAGCGCCTTGAGGTAAAAATCCCGCCCGGAGTTAGTAGTGGTTCACGGGTGCGCATCGCCGGTAAGGGACAGCCCGGCTACGGTGGCGCTAATGGCAACCTCTATCTGGTGATATCGGTCAAGCCACACCGCTCGTTTGAACGCCGGGGCGATAATTTGCACGTTGATGTGCCGGTGCCCCTGACCGTAGCCATGCTTGGTGGCGAAGTCCGGGTGCCGACGCTTAAAGGCAAGCTGGCATTAAAAATCCCGCCGGAGACCCAGAACGGGCGTGCTTTTCGCCTGGGCGGACAGGGTATGCCCCACGTTGGCAATTCTTCCCGGGGCGATATACTGGCTAAGGTAAATATTGTCCTGCCGACTAAACTATCTCCAGAAGAAAAGGAACTATTCAAGCGCTTGAAGGAGCTTCGGCTGTCATAAATGGAAGAGGAAATTAATATGGACAGAGATGATGAACCCCGTTATGTAATCAGTATCGCTGCCCGGATGCTTGGTATCCATACTCATACCCTGCGCTACTATGAGAGGATTGGCGTCATAGAACCAAAGCGTTCTGGGGGTAATATCCGGCTTTATTCCGAGGGAGACATAGCCCGGCTGCGCCGGGTGAAGACACTGGTTGAAGACATGGGAGTCAACCTGGCAGGGGTAGAAGTCATCCTGCGCCTCATGCAGCGCATGAACGAACTGCAAAACGAGCTGGAAAAACTGGAATCAGAAATAGAGGAGTTGGGGAGGTGAACAATAGATGAAACAGGAGAGATTTACGGAACTGGCACAGGAAGCATTAGCGTCTTCACAGGAGCTTGTCCGCCAGTATAAACATAATCAGTGGGACATCGAGCATATCCTGCTGGCACTGCTCCAGCAGGAGAGAGGGCTGGTTGGCGACATCCTCGGAGAACTAAACATTGATGTTGAAGCCGTGAGACGGGAGGTAGAAGCCGTTCTGGAAGAAGCCCCCAAGGTTACTTACGAGACCGGGCAAATCTATGCCACGCCGCGCATTGTGCAACTGCTCAAGCTGGCTGAGGAAGAGGCAAATCGACTCAAGGACGAGTATATCAGCACGGAGCACCTGTTGATTGCTATCGTTGGCGAGGAGAAGGGACAGGCCGCCGCCATCCTGAAGCGCTTCGGTGTTGACCAGGAAAAAGTGTATGGCGCCCTGCAAAAGCTTCGCGGTGGTCACCGGGTTACTGATACCAGGGCGGAGAGTAAATATCGCTCCCTGGAAAAGTACGGCCGAGACCTGACCGAATTTGCCCGTCAGGGAAAGCTTGACCCGGTAATCGGCCGGGATGACGAGATTAAGCGGGTGATGCAGGTACTCACCCGGCGTACCAAGAACAACCCGGTGATTGTTGGCGATGCCGGCGTGGGTAAAACTGCCATTGCCGAAGGGTTAGCCCAGAAGATTGCCGCCGATGATGTCCCTGATTCGCTCAAGGGACGCAAGGTGGTCGCCCTGGATATGGGCGCTCTGGTGGCTGGCAGTAAATTCCGCGGCGAGTTTGAGGAGAGGCTCAAGGCAGTGATGGACGAAGTCCGCCAGTCAAAGGGCGAGGTCATATTGTTTATCGATGAGATTCACACAGTAGTTGGCGCCGGAGCTGCCGAGGGAGCCATTGATGCCAGCAACATGCTCAAACCAGCGCTGGCACATGGTGAACTGCAGTGCGTTGGTGCCACCACCATTGATGAATACCGCAAGTTCATTGAGAAAGACAAAGCACTGGAACGGCGTCTTCAGCCGGTCTTCCTTGGCGAACCTAGCGTTGAAGCCACCATTGAAATGCTCCATGGCCTCAGGCCACGGTACGAGGCGCACCACAAGATTAAAATCAGCGATGAAGCTTTAGAATCAGCCGCCCGGCTCAGTCAGCGTTATATCTCCGACCGCCACCTGCCGGATAAAGCTATTGACCTTATTGATGAGTCCGCCAGCAAGCTGCGTATTGATACCGAGAGCGCGCCGCCGGAGATTCGCTCCCTGGAGCAAAGCCTGAAACAGCTAACCAACGAGGAAGAGGCCGCCTCACAGCGGCAGGACTACGAGCATTCGGCCCAGCTCAGGTCGGAAAGACTGCGTCTGGAAAAAGAATACCGCCAGGCCAAAGATGACTGGCTGCAGCAGGAGAAAATCAGTGAAACGGTGGAGGCGGAGCATATCGCCCGCCTTATCTCCAACTGGACCGGCATACCGGTATCCCAGATGCTGGAGGGTGAAGCCGAAAAACTGCTCCACATGGAAGACCGAATTCATGACCGCCTGATAAATCAGGAGGAGGCGGTAACCGCCATTTCCGAGGCCATCCGCAGGAGCCGGGCCGGCCTGAAAGACC
Organism: uncultured Dehalococcoidaceae bacterium; assembly: GCA_964638295.1. Taxonomy (GTDB): domain Bacteria; phylum Chloroflexota; class Dehalococcoidia; order Dehalococcoidales; family RBG-16-60-22; genus CAZWYS01. Next base: position 3,229 of record CAZWYS010000022.1, on the reverse strand, counting down.
CGAGGCGACCTATTGGCAGCTTCATATTCTTGGGGCCGACCGGCGTGGGCAAGACCGAGCTCGCCCGTACCCTCGCCTGGTTCCTCTTTGACGATGAAAACGCCATGGTGCGCCTTGATATGTCCGAGTACCAGGAGAGGCATACCGTATCCCGACTTATCGGTGCCCCACCCGGCTATGTTGGCTATGAGGAAGGCGGACAGCTTACCGAGGCGGTGAGACGACGCCCCTACCGCGTAATTCTGCTCGATGAAATTGAGAAGGCGCACCCTGAAGTCTTTAATAGCCTGCTCCAGCTTCTCGATGACGGGCGTTTGACCGACGGTCACGGCCGGACGGTTGACTTTAAAAACTGCGTCATCATTATGACCAGTAATGCCGGCGTCGAACTTATCAAGCGTGAGGCAGCTATGGGTTTCGCCACCCCCAGAGATGAAGCCCGGGCAAAGAAACAGGGCTACGAGGCGATGAAAGAAAAAGTAATGGCTGAGGTAAAGAAGACCTTCCGTCCCGAGTTTCTCAACCGACTTGATGAAATCATCGTCTTCCACGAGCTCACTAAAGAGCAGCTACGGAATATCGTTGACCTCATGGTCAAAGACTTGCAGCAACGTTTGGCGGAACGCAAGCTGAGTATCGAGCTTACCGAGAAGGCAAAAGCCTGGCTGGCGAAGGAAGGCTACGACCCGACTTTCGGCGCCCGACCACTACGACGGGTTATAGAACGATACGTGGAGAACCCCCTGTCCTCCAAGCTGCTCAGGGGAGAATTTAAAGAGGGCGACACCGTTAAGGTTGACCACGGCAAAGACGGCTTAATCTTCACCACCAGAGCCGCTGCCAAAGTCGCACCTGATGCTGAAACCGCCGTCTGACCTGCCAAACCTTGCCATAAGCCTTCAGATTAGGTAGAATATTAGTTGCATGTCGAAACCTGAAGCGAAAAAGGGCTCGCTCAGAACAGCTTTTGCCCTGGGCATCGTAGGCATAGTGGCTACTTTGCTTATGGCGGGAGCTGTCATTTATTACTGGGAATGGGTACGGGCGCTGGAAGCATATGGCTATGCCGGCGCTTTTGCCATCAGTATTCTGGGTGGTGCCACTATCATCGTTCCCGTGCCCATGCTGGCGGTGGTGTTTGCCCTGGGCGGCGTCATGAAATATACCTGGCTGGTTGGTCTAGCCAACGGTTTAGGTGAGACCCTGGGCGCACTCACCATCTACATGACCGGGTATGGAGGTGGCACTGCTCTTTACTACAGCACTCATGGCAAGCTTCACACCGCCTACGAGCGCCTGATGAAGTTAATGGAAGAAAAAGGCTCACTAACTCTATTTTTACTGGCAGCAATACTGAACCCGTTCTTCTACCCCGCCGCCCTCGCCGCCGGGGCGCTCCGCTTCGGCATAAAAAAGTATTTCATTATTACTTGCTTCGGCAAGATAATCAAGGGAATGACCGTAGCCTATGCTGGCTACTATGGGCTGCGAGGACTACTCCACATGCTTGGTATGCCCGTGTAGAGCTACTTTTCCTCTATCGTTATCCTTACTATTTTATCGCCCTCAAACTGCGGGTTCTGACTCGGGTCTCTGGGCGTTAGCTTCTCCAGGACATCCATCCCTTCTATCAACTGACCAAAAACCGCGTGTTTGCCATCAAGCCCGTGCTGAGGTGCGTAGGTAATAAAAAACTGGGCGCTATTGGTATTGGAACCAGAATTAGCCATGGATAGTGTCCCGGCAACATGCGTGTGCTCGGTAAACTCATCGTCAAATCTATAGCCGGCATTACCCATCCCGGTCCCGGTCGGGTCTCCTCCCTGCGCCATAAAGCCGGGTATCACCCGATGAAAGGTGGAACCATCGTAGAAACCCTCACGAGCCAGAAAGACGAAGTTGTTGACCGTTACCGGCACATCCCTGGCAAATAGTTCCAGTACCATGTTTCCCTTTTCTGTCTCAATAACGGCGGTATATTGTTTGCTGGTGTCAATCACCATTTCGGGCGGTGATGAATAGGTCTCAGGCTTCGGAGCTGGTGCCTGTGCTGGTGTCGGTATAGTATGGCAACTCATGCCACCCAGAACTAGAACCAAAATGGCGATAATAACTAGAGATAACCTTCCCATGGCAGCCTCTCCTTACCCTCAGGATTGACCCGGATAATCTCTTTTATACTCTATGGCCATACCTTTGTCAAGACTCATAATAACTCGGAGAGCCCTGCCTTCGACTATACCGTAAGAACAAAGCCCCCATCAACCGAGTCATATGCCCGATATTATATCCGTTTATGGCGGCAAAACAGTCCCGGTCAACTGTTTTCAGAGTTGCTTCCTCCCCTATTTTGTGCTAAATTAAATATACCACTATGGGGCTGTAGTTCAGTTGGGAGAACGTTTGACTGGCAGTCAAAAGGTAGCGGGTTCGAATCCCGCCAGCTCCACCAAAGGTCACTTTTGTTAAACCATTTTCACCTCCCCTTTTTTGAGTATTACCCAAGTTTAGTCTACAGCAGATACGACGCGTCATAAGGTCCTCAGTAGGTATTACCTTCACACCCAGACGTGCTATAAGCTCTGCCTTCTCTTCGAAACTGGCTTCTTCCAGATTCTTTGAGCGTAGGGATAAAAGTTCCTGGCGCAAAGAATCTAAGTCAAAGTTCTCCTGCTTGTACATGTTATTGATATTCTCTATTTCCTGCTCACCATTGGCTATCAGTTGTCGTAGTTCTTTAACCTTATCTACCGCTTCGGCTTCTGTATAAACGCCCTTCTCCCAGCCATCCTGTATCCTAATTAGCTTCTGTTTAGCTTGTTTGATTTTATCCTCTTCGAGCTGAATGAGTTTATCTTTATCCTGCAGGCGATTTTGCTCTTCACCAAGTTGTGCTTCTAACCACTCATCGTTACGAAGCAGATGGCATAAATCATTCCAGATACTGTCATCCCACGATGCCGGAATAAACTTTCGGTAATTGCAGGGATTCTTAATCCAAGGGCAATAATGTGCCCGGCAAAAGTAGAATACCTCATCACTACCAGCTTCTTTCCGCATCACCGACATGGGCTTATTACACTTGGGACACAGTATCCGCGCTCTCAATAACGCTGGAATCGACTTTCCCTGTTTACCCCTACCTCTCCCTCTCTCCTTTATGTTCTGATTAGCCAAACTCCAGAGTTCTTCAGAAGTGAGAGCCGGTACAGTATAACCTACTCTATCT
>CAZWYS010000021.1:0-22193 GCA_964638295.1 uncultured Dehalococcoidaceae bacterium | reverse complement strand
ACAATTTCGCCCTGTTCTTTAAGCTGCTGTTTCTGGGGATTTCCTTCCTGGTCATTCTATCCTCAATAGACTATGTCACCAAGTTTGCCCGCTTTCAGGGTGAGTACTACGCCCTGGTACTGTTATCAACCCTCGGTATGATGCTGATGGCAGCCACTGCCGATTTAATCGCTATCTATATTGCTCTAGAGCTGACCAGCATTTCCCTCTACGCTCTGGTTGGCTTCCTCAAGGATAAGAAATCAACCGAAGCCTCGTTAAAGTACCTGCTGCTGGGGGCGATAGCCTCAGCTGTTCTGCTTTACGGAATGGCGCTTATCTTTGGCTTCACTGGTAAAACACAACTCGGCGAGATTGCTCAAGCCATTCAATCTGTGCCAACAACAACCCTTATCGCCAGCCCGGCACTTATTCTGGGTATCGTGATGCTGATAGCCGGCTTTGGTTTCAAGATTGCAGCGGTTCCCTTCCAGATGTGGGTTCCTGATGTTTACGAGGGAGCGCCAACACCAATAACCGCCTACCTCTCCGTAGCCAGTAAGGCCGCCGGCTTTGCCATCATTCTGCGCGTTTTCTTCTCTGCCTTCGGGCTTCCCGAATGGCTCAGCCTGAACTGGGGCTTAATCTTTGCCGTGCTGGCGGCTATTGGCATGACCCTGGGCAATATCGTTGCCATCCCTCAGGCCAATATCAAGCGGATGCTCGGGTACTCCAGCATCGCTCAAGCCAGTTACCTCATGGTTGGACTGGCTGCTATGGGATTCTCCCCATTTGCCGATGTCCTTGGGCGGAGCGGTGTTCTCTTCTTCCTGGCCAGCTATGCCTTAACCAACATGGGCACTTTTATTGCCATTATCGCCATCTCCAATAAGCTCAATAGCGACCAGATTGAGGACTTTTCTGGCATGGGAAAGCGGGCACCCCTTCTAGCTTTAGCTTTGACTCTATGCCTGATATCTCTTACCGGTATTCCCCCTACTGCTGGCTTCATGGCCAAGTTCTACATCTTCAGCGCCGCCGTGAAACATAACCTGCTGTGGCTGGTGGTCATTGCAGTGATAAACAGCGTCATATCAGCCTACTACTATCTCCGGGTGGTAAAAGTAATGTGGCTGGGCACGACGGCTTCCGAGGAAAAGGTGCCTTCATCCGGGGCACTGCGCTTAGCTTTACTGCTCTCCTGCCTTGGTGTGTTGCTCCTCGGCATTATCCCCGGCTACATAATGAGACTAGCCGAGTTCGCCGCTAACATGTTCGCTTTCTAACCAATAGCGGTAATTCCAAAGTTGCGCCGAGGTCATCAACCTGTAAAATTACGCTTCGCCTCGCGCCCTACCAGAATCACAAACAAAGTTGCCGACAGTATAACTATTACACCAAATAAGAAAGCCAGAAAATAGCTTTGGGTAACATCATAAACGCGTCCGCCTACTACCGGACCGATTGCCGCCCCAACCCCAAATCCAGCGTCCAGCACACCCAATATGGCCCCTATTTTACCTAACCCAAAAGTATCACCAATCAGTGCCGCCATCGCCGGGCCCATACCTCCCCAGCCCAAGCCAAAAGCAAGAGCAAACAGGTAGAACATCCATAATTCCTGTGACCTGAGTAGCCACACCAGAGCTACAGCTTGAAGCAAGGTGCAGATAATAGCAGTTAATTTTCTCCCGATTCTATCTGAAGCAAAACCCAGCAGCACTCTACCGACAACAGACGCCATTCCGGTAACACTGAGTACCGTGGCTGCTTCAGCTGCGGAAAAACCGATATCGGTAATATGAGGCACGAGATGAGTCAAGATCAAATTAAGACTGATAGCAAAAAGTAAGAAGACAAACATGATAAACCAGAAACTCCTGGTTCGGAATGCCTGCAATATTGAAAGGGCAACGGGCTGGGTACCGTATTCTTTATCTCTGGTGTCCTTTGAATTTGATTCTACGCTGTCGGATAAGGTTCTACCTTGATGCGGATTCCTTTTTAAGAGTCCAGAGAGGGGAATCACGATTAACCAAACAATTAATCCCAAAATAAGATATGCCATACGCCAACCAAAGCTAGAAATAAGGTAGGTGGCAAAAGGCGCTATAATGACAGGACCCAGTCCGGCACCCAAGCCAGCGATACCTATCGCCAAGCCTCGCTGCCTATCAAACCACCTGGAGACGGTGGACATTACCACTACATATATGACACTGGTTCCCATAGCCAGAAACAGACTATAAGTTATGAATAACTGCCACAGGGCATTGGTCTGACCGGTTATTAACAGGCCCAGGCCAGTTAATAGACCCATCAGGAAGATGATAATTCGCGGTCCGTATCTATCTAAAGCCCAGCCCCCCAAAATGGTAAAGATACCACCAAGAACCATCTGAGTAGAAAAAATCGCGGAGGTTGCAGCGCGAGTTAATACGAACTCACTCTCTATGGACTTAAAGAAAACACCGAAAGTAAAGCGCATTCCCCAGATAGCCACACCAACAATGAAAAAGGTGGCTACCACCACCCAGCCATAGTATATTTTTTCCTTAAACTTCAAAAAAGAAAGCAATAATATTCACCTTCAAGCAGTATGTTAAATCAAACTATTCAGTTAATGCATCGGAAAGCAGTCGTACTTTTATTTACTTATAAAATTTCGATTCGTTTCTCGCTTAATCAAAGCAATGAGCAAAGCTACGATTAACATGGCTACTGCGCCAGATAAGAAAGCCAGAAAATAACTTCTGCTGACATCAAAAATATAACCACCAATAGCCGGGCCGATAGCGGCACCAACTCCAAAACCAACCTCAAGCATACCCAGTATGGCGCCAAGCTCGCCTAAGCCAAAAGTATCACCAACGAGAGCCGCCATCACGGGGCTAGTACCACCAAAGCCTAAGCCATAAACCATGGCAAACAGATAGAACACCCATAAGTCCTGCGCCCATATCAGCCACATCATGGCACCAGCTTGAAGTAGCACACAGCTGATGGCCGTTACCTTTCTCCCTATCCTATCGGCAATGATGCCCATCAATACTCTGCCAACAAGGGCAGAACCACCTACCAGACTGAGGACTGTTGCCGCTTGCGCCGCGGAAAAACCAATATCGGTAATATGAGGTACCACATGGGTCATCACGAAAAATGTATTGGCCGCAAAAAGGAACCAGTTAAACAACAGAAGCCAGAAACTTCTGGTTCGGAATGCCTGTATCAGTGAAAGGGTAGATGTCGGGACGTAATTTTCCACAGTTTTAATATCTACTGATTTTGCCCCGTCAGGTAAAGTCCCAACTTCATGCGGGTCTTTTTTTAAGAACCTGGATAGAGGAATCACCACTAACCAGGCAATTAGCCCTATAATCAGATAAGACATCTGCCAATTAAAGTTAGTAATAAGATAAGTGGCCAAGGGTGCCACAACTGCCATTCCCAATCCAATTCCGGCACCGGCAATACCCAAAGCCAAGCCACGCTGCTTACCAAACCACCTGGAGACGGCTGACATTGGTACCACATATACCGCACCAGTTCCCATAGCAAGTAACAGGCTATAAGTGATAAATAACTGCCATACTGAGTTAGTCTGGCTGGTCAGTACCAGACTCAAGCCGGTAAACAGACCCATTAGGAGGATAACAATTTTGGGTCCGTATCGGTCTAAAGCCCAACCAGCGAAAAACGCACATATACCAGCCAGTAGCAAATTAGTTGATAAGATGGCAGAGGTCGCGGCTCTGGTGAGATTGAACTCGCTTTCTATGGATTTAAAGAAAACACCAAAAGACAAGTGTATCCCGTAAAGAGTAACGCCAATAGCAAAAAAGGCGGCTACCACCACCCAGCCATAGTATATTTTATCCTTAAACTGCAAAAGTGAAAGCAATTCAATATCTCCAATTCAAACTAAGCGCGTCACGTTTACCGGGGTTTCCTGAATCTAACTGTATAATTCCACAAATTACCCAGATTATCATCCCAAAAAAATCCTTCATGCTCACAAAGCTTGATAGTAGTGGTGCGCAGAGGATAATCCGGGTCAGGCAGAAATTCAGTCACGGCGAGGATTCCGCCCGGCTTCAACACCCTCTTAATTTCCCGCAGTGCCCTGCCTCTATCCGGTATTTCCGGAAGTACAGTTACCAGACATGCCAAGTCAATAGACCCATCAGTAAATGGCAGTTCATAGGCACTGGCCTGCCTTATCTCAACATTTTTTATATCCTGATTTTCGGCCTTAGCCAGTTTTCGCTCCAGCTGCCGTATCATGGCCGATTGGATGTCAACCGCATAGACTTTACCTGAATCACCAACCGCCCTGGCAATAAAGGTAGTGAAGGCGCCACTGCCACAGCCGAGTTCCATTACTGTCATACCCCGCTTAACGCCACTGCGCTCAACTATTTTACCCGGCGGCTGGAACCAGCGTCTAAAGTCACTATCTAAAAACCGCCCGATAAAGGCTGGCGCTGGGCGGTCATGATACTTTCTGACAATGCGAATCAGGACAAGCCAAAAAAGAATAGCCCCAAAGGCTATCAGTATAATTTTAGCCGCTGTCATCTTGTCCCTGAATTGAATAATTATACGTGATATTAGCTATAAAAAGCAATATTCAAATAGATTCGTACGTTTTCACCCCATTCTCCTCGCTGTTATGATGTATAATATCTAAAAAGAGTTAATTACCCTTCATTAGAAATTTTACCTAATGGAGGTGAGAAATGGGGTTTTTCAATTGGGGATGCCCGGTTCTCTCCGGGTTGATGTTGTTCCTGATTCCCCTGGCGGTGGTATGGTCAATGGCCTGGAAGGGAATAGCTCTATGGAGAGCGGGCGGAAATGGACACCTTGTCTGGTTCATAGTTTTATTCATATTTAACACGCTGGGCATACTACCAATAATATATATCTTCGCTTTTAGTCGAAGAAGGGACAAGCTATCTCTGTACGAAAGTCAGGAAATTATTAATGAATAGAACCAAAGGTTTTGTCAACCTGAACCGGTATAAGTCAGGCAAGGCAATAAAGCGACTCAAGATGGTCCTAGATAAGTCTAAATTGAAAGGGCAGAGAATAGATAAGAAATAGCTGGATTTAATGGCACAATCTGCGTGTAGTGGGCTTAATTTTTGGTATCTTGCCTGTTGAGGCTATTGACAAAGACCGAAGAATAGTTTATCCTTGCTACATCTCACTTAAAAAGGAAAAGGAGGTGGATAATGCAAGCATACTGTGTGAAGTGCCGTGCCAAAAGGGAAATGAAAGATCCAAAGCCCATCACTATGAAGAACGGCAAGCCAGCAACACAGGGTGTATGCCCTAACTGCGGCACAAAGATGTTCCGAATAGGGAAGAGCTAAAGACAGTATATATTCAGAGTTGTTAGAGAGGCTGGATATTTATAAAGAAGGAATATTCAGCCTTTCTTTTTTATCACCTGGCACAAAGCTGCTGCCACTGTGCTTATTGACTAGCCTCTACCAATTAAGCTAGACTTATCTTGGAGTCGCCAAGAAGAAGGAAGAGATTATAGGGGGATTGGCCCCTCTCTTACTGGTGCTTTCTCTTACTTTTAATCTGCATGAGCCGAGGAGAGAGCTTTTGTCTAGATGGAGAAGATAAATGATAGACAATTATAACCCTCAGGAACTAGAAAAAAAGTGGCAGCAGAAATGGGCGGACGACAGTCTGTATGATGTCAGTGAAGATGACCCTCGACCCAAATGGTATGCTCTGACCATGTTCCCCTATACCTCGGGTGACCTCCACATCGGGCACTGGTACGCCATGGCACCATCTGATGTCCATGCCCGATTTAAGCGAATGCAGGGTTATAATGTGCTTCACCCGATGGGATTTGATGCTTTTGGTTTGCCCGCCGAGAACGCCGCTATTAAGCGAGGCATTCACCCTTTCACCTGGACAATGCAAAATGTAGATAACATGCGCCGCCAGCTCAGGAGCATAGGCGCCATCTATGACTGGAGTCGAGAGGTAGTTACCTGCCTGCCCGAGTACTATAAGTGGACACAGTGGTTCTTCTTGAAGCTTTATGAGGCTGGCTTGGCTTATCGAGGCAAGGCTCCAGTTAACTGGTGCCCCCACTGCCAGACAGTCTTGGCTAACGAACAGGTGGTGGGCGGGGGCTTTTGTGAACGCTGTGGCGCGGCAGTGAGCCGTCGAGACCTGGAGCAGTGGTTTTTCCGCATCACCAAATACGCTGATGAGCTTATGGAGTTTAACGAGATTGACTGGCCAGAGCCGATAAAGATAATGCAGCGGAACTGGATAGGCAAGAGCTACGGCACGGAAATCTCCTTTGCCCTTGACCATCCCAATACAAAAGAAAAAGAGATCAGAGTATTTACCACTCGCGCCGATACCACCTTCGGGGTTACTTTTATGGTTCTGGCTCCAGAACACCCGCTAGTAGACGTGCTGACCTCGCCGGAGAAAAAGGCCGAGGTCAAAGAATACATAGCTCAGTCAAGACGCCTGAGTGAAATAGAACGTTTATCAACTGAAAAGGAAAAGGACGGAGTATTTATCGGGGCTTATTGCACCAACCGACTAAACGGGGAAAAGGTACCCATCTGGATTGCCGACTACGTGCTGTTGAGCTATGGCACCGGGGCAGTAATGGGAGTACCCGCTCATGATGAGCGTGACTTTGCTTTTGCCAAAAAGTATAACATACCAATCCGCGTCGTTGTGGCACCACCAGATTGGAATGGCCAAGAACTGGAAGAAGCCTATATTGAACACGGCACCATGGTAAACTCAGCGCAGTTTAATGGACTTCCTAGTGAACAGGGGATAGAAGCGGTTTCTGACCTTCTGAAGGAAAAGGGCTGGGGCGGACAAACCATAAGCTACCGACTTCGCGACTGGCTCATCTCCCGACAGCGCTACTGGGGAGCGCCAATACCTATGGTTTACTGTGAAAAGTGTGGCATTGTTCCCGTACCCGAGAAAGACCTTCCCGTATTGTTACCGGAAGACGCCGAGTTCAAACCCACGGGCGAATCTCCGTTAAAATACCATAAGCAATTTGTCAATACCACCTGTCCCCGCTGCAACGGTCCAGCCAAGCGGGAGACCGACACCATGGACACCTTTATGTGTTCCTCGTGGTATTTTTTGCGCTATACGAGCCCTAACCACGATAGCACTGCCTTTGATGCGGATAAGTTGAAATACTGGATGCCGGTAGACCTTTACACCGGCGGGGCGGAGCATGCCGTGATGCACCTGCTCTACTCCCGATTTTTCGTTAAGGCAATTCGGGATATGGGATTGGTTAAATTTGATGAGCCATTTACCCGCCTGTTTAATCAGGGCATCATTATTACTGAGAAGCAGAAGATGAGCAAATCGCGGGGCAATGTGATAACTCCAGATGAATACGTCTCTGATATGGGAGCCGACGCAGTTCGTGCCTACCTTATGTTCCTGGCACCCTGGGAACAGGGTGGTGAGTGGAATGATAGTGGCATCAGCGGGATAAGCCGCTGGCTCAACCGTTTGTGGCATCTGGTGCTGGGAGGATACCGCCAGAAGGAAAAGACTGGTCCAGATATCAGACAAAAAGCAGAGCGTGAGCTGTCTCGCTTTGCTCACCAGACAATAAGGCGCGTGACCGAAGACCTGGAAAGAATTCACTTTAACACGATGATAGCCGCGCTTATGGAATTTACCAACTATCTAGCCAAAATGAAAGAGACAAAGGCGGTTGCCTCTTCAGCCTGGGAGGAATCGGTGAACATCTTACTTCGACTTCTGGCACCCACCGCTCCCCACTTAGCTGAGGAACTATGGCAGAGGACAGGGCGTGAGTACAGCATTCACAACCAGAGCTGGCCGCAATGGGATAAGGAACTGGCCAGGGATGAAGAAAGTACCCTGGTGGTTCAGGTCAACGGTAAGCTACGTGACCGGATAATAATACCAGTCTCTATTAATGAGGATAAAGCCAAAGAACTTGCCCTGGGAAGAGAGCGAGTGAAACCTTACCTCAAGGACAAGAATATAGTCAAAGTAATATATGTGCCAGGCAGGCTGGTAAATATAGTAGTGCGGTAAAAGCAGTCAGGATGGATATTATAAAGATAGCCTTCATTGGCGGCGGAACAATGGGTGAAGCAATACTTTCCGCTATTCTAGGCAAAGGACTGAGCACGCCTGAGGCGATATGGGTTAGTGATATCAAGGGAGAACGCCGCCAGTACCTCAAGGATAAATACGGTGTAACGGTAACGGAAAACAATCAAGAAGCGGCTGGCAAGGGCGACGTTGTGATTTTAGCCATTAAGCCACAAAATCTGGCTGATTTTATGCCCGAACTCAGCAGTCAGCTTAAACCGACGCAACTGGTCTTATCTATCATTGGCGGAGCCAGAATTGACACTTTATGTCAAGGGCTTAAACATCGGCCTATAGTCCGGGTAATGCCCAATACACCCGCTCAGATTGGTGAAGGGATGAGCGCGTGGACAGCCACTGCCGAGGTAACCAAGCAACAAAAAGAATGGGCAAGCTCAATCCTGGGCACCCTGGGCAAGGAAATCTATGTTGACGATGAGAAGTACCTGGATATGGTGACGGCGATAAGCGGCAGCGGGCCAGCTTATTTCTTTCTTTTTGTTGAAACCTTGATTGAGTCGACGGTGAACCTCGGTTTTTCTCACGAGGTAGCCGAAGAACTGGTGCTTCAGACGATGCTCGGCTCAGGTCAACTTCTTCGTAAGTCGGGCAAACCACCCGCCGAACTGCGAAGGCTGGTTACTTCACCCGGCGGTACCACCGCCGCAGCGCTGCTTCAATTTGAAAAGGGTGGCTTCAGTAACCTGGTCCAGCAGGCAGTAAATGCCGCCTATAATAGGGCCAAAGAACTAGGTAGGTAAGCGGCAGTGGCAGTCCTGTTCAACTTTATTCGTTTCCTGTGTGAGGTACTCACTTTCGCCATTTTTATCAGGGCAATCATGTCCTGGTTTGTAACCAGCCCAAATACACTGACCACGATTCTGGACAAAATCACCGAGCCAATTTTGTCACCCCTGCGCCGCATCATTCCCAGAGCTGGCATGTTCGATTTCACACCACTGGTAGCCATTATTTTACTTCAGCTCATCGCTAATCTGCTGCCTTAAATTACCGGAGCTACTATAAATAATTTTATAAGAAAATTCATAAAATTTAATATGTTCAGTCTTGACAAAACATATAATAATTATTATAATATAAGCATAAATTGAAATTAGCTCTGGAGGCTACGTGAGATGAGGAATGAGCTGCAAACTGAAGAGCAACAGTTTGTAGAAGAGGTTGGAATTACCTTTGAGCAAACTGGCTTGCCGCGGATGGCAGGCCGGATTTTCGGCTGGCTCCTCATCTCAGAACCGTCCTACCAATCTACCGATGAACTCTCCGAAGCCCTAATGGCCAGTAAAGGCTCCATCAGCACCATGACCCGTCTCCTCATCCAGACCAGTCTCATCGAGAAGTTCTGCCTTCCAGGCGTACGGCATGATTACTTCCGTCTCCGACCTGATGCCTGGCGGCACATGATAAGACATGGTCTAGAAGACGAGATTAGAATGTTCCGGCAGCTTGCCGAACATGGCTTGGAACTGCCGGTAGAAAATACGCCCTCAACAAGAAGGTGGCTGGAGGAGATGCATGATGTGTACACTTTTCTGGCACAGGAATTCCCCAACTTGTTGGAGCGGTGGAAACGAGAACACAGTGGGGTAAAACAAAAGTAACTCTAAACCATAAAATATATCATGTGCTACGGTTTTTTAGTACGGAGGTTTTAAAATGAGAAGATGGACAACTGCAGGAGTTCTGTTACTAAGTCTGCTTTTGGCTGGTGTTACCGGCTGTAATCCACTTGGTGAAGCAGAAGAAACCACCCAGCAATTAGCTGAGGTGATACGGGGTGATTTAATCGTCAGTGTCAGCGGTAGTGGTAATATAGAGGCCTCAGATGAGGCAAGATTGAGTTTCGGCAGTGGCGGTAGATTAGATAAGATACACGTAGAAGAGGCTGATGTGGTCAAGAAAGGTGAGGTGCTAGCCGAGCTTGACACTGATACCCTAGAACTAGCCAAAAACCAGGCTGAAGTAGCCCTGACCCAAGCAGAGGTCGCCCTGACCCAGGCAAAGCTAACCCGGCAAACAGCCGAATACAACCTAGAAAATATTTTGGATACGGAGAGTGCGCTGGAACTGGCTTTATTTCAGGCACAGATAGACGTGAGGACAGCAGAACATTACGTAGATGAAACCAGAGACATATATACTTGGCCGGATATTGAAACCGCACAAGAAGATGTCGATGAAGCTAAAGCCTATGTAGACTATGCGAGCGATCGTTTAGAGGACGCAGGCTCAACAGAGGCGGAAGCCCAGTGGCTAGCCACCTTAGCTTATGCCCAGGCAAGATTAGTCTCGGCTGAGGCCAAGCTGGATGCCAAGATTAAAAGTTATGATACGGAAGAGGTAGCTATCGCTAAAATGCAGTTACAGGTCGCGGAAATGGCAGAGACTGAAGCCCAGAAAAACCTTGACGAACTAGCTGAGGACATAGACATGCAAGAGCTACAGATAGCGGCCGCTAAAGAATCAGTCAAGCAAGCCGAGCAGTCCGTGGCATTAGCTCAAGAATCTTTAAAGGAAACCCAGCGGCAACTGGATGAGGCAATCATCACCGCCCCAATCGACGGGGTAGTTGCCAGTGTCACTGCTGAAGAGGGAGATATCATTCCCTCGCCATCTATGTCACCCAAGCCAGTGATCTATCTCATTGACCCCGGTGTTGTGGAGCTGATTGTAGAGGTGGACGAAATAGACATACCAGAGGTAATGCTAGGACAGGAAGCCATAATTGAACTGGACGCGCTACCTGATGCCGAGTTTTTAGGCGTGGTGGCTGTTATTTACCCAGTGCCAACTGAAGTGGGTGGGGTGGTACTTTACAACGTAAAAATAGAGCTTGATGTTCCTGAGGACTCGGGTATAAAAGTTGGCATGAGTGCCTCGGCTGACATCATACTCGCCGAACAGAGCAATGTTTTGCTGGTGCCTGACCGGGCCATATCAAAAGATAGTGAAGGCAGAACAATAGTTAAGGTCATGGTAAATGAGCAGGTAGAAGAAAGGCCAGTAGTGATCGGTTTAAGTGATGGTTTTGATACCGAGGTCATTAGCGGGCTTAATGAGGGAGAGAAGATATCGATAGAGCGAGCCAAGACTAAGGAATCGGGGGGATTGTTCTAAGACGAGAGGAGTCGAAATTAAAACGATGATTAAGCTGGAAGATATTACCAAGGTCTACCGCATGGGTAAAGTAGAGGTCCCGGCCCTCAGGGGAATAACTCTGAACATCAAAGAAGGAGAGCTAGTCGCCCTGGTTGGCGTTTCAGGTTCAGGAAAATCCACTCTGATGAACATCATGGGCTTTCTAGATAAACCCACTACGGGCAGATATTTCCTTGATGGAGTTGACGCCAGCGGACTGAATGATAATAAGCTTGCGGAGTTGAGGAATAAAAAAATAGGCTTCGTTTTCCAGACGTTCAACCTTTTACCGCGCACCAGTGCCGTATCCAATGTGGAGTTACCTCTCGTCTACAGTGGCAGCGGCCAGAAGCGTAAGCAGTCTCTGGAAGCACTGGAGCGGGTAGGTCTAGCCGGGCGTGCCAATCATAAACCAACCGAGCTATCGGGGGGTGAGCAGCAACGGGTGGCTATTGCCCGGGCGCTGGTGAATAATCCGTCACTTATCCTGGCTGACGAGCCCACTGGCAACCTGGATAGCGCCGCTACCAACGAGATTATTTCCCTTTTCTGTCAGCTTCATCAAGAAGGTATCACTGTGGTCATAGTCACCCATGAGATGGATATCGCCTCTCAAACGCAACGGATTATACGCCTCCTAGACGGGAAGATTATCAGTGATGAGAAAGTTACCAAGAACGAAAAGGCTATACGTAACGAGAAAGTTGCCTAGCCCTTTGGCTACTATTTCTGGCTGCTGAGGAGATTAATAGTGAAGGTAATTGAGTCATTTATTATTGCGATAAGGTCAATCTTTGCTCACAAGCTACGCTCCACATTAACAATGCTGGGTATCATAATCGGGGTTGGCGCCGTAATCGCCATCATGGCGGGGGGGAGAGGAATGGAAAACTATGTTACCTCTACCCTAGAGGAAATGGGCACAGATATACTCTACGTGCAGCCTGCCAATCCAGATGCACCTGGTGCAGCGGCAATGTCACCCGGGTACGCCGTATCCACTCTTACCCTAGATGACGCTGAGGCGATAGCTCGTATCCCCTCGGTACTGGGGGTAGCCCCGACCAACGAAAACTTCGTTGAGTTGACCTTCGGTAATGAATCTATATCTTCCGTCATTGAAGGCACCACCCCCGAATTTCAAGAGGCGTTTACTTTTGAGATGGGCTCCGGTAAGTTTATTTCAGAGCGTAATGTAGCCTCAAGGGATAGCGTGGTGGTGCTGGGGAGTATAACAGCTGAAGACCTGTTCGGTGATGAAGACCCCCTGGGGCAGAAGGTCAAAATCAAGGAGAAACGTTTTACCGTTATCGGTGTCCTGGCGCCCAAGGGTGGAGCGATGTTCGGGTTTAGCATGGATGAGATTGCGATAGTACCGATAACTACCTACCAGGCCCGGCTGTTTACCCAGCGCACCCCCAGCGGTGAAGACTCGCTTTTGTCAATCGCGGTTATGGTCTCCGGTCCGGAGGCGATGGATGATGTAACAGCCGATATTGAAACCACCCTAAGGAAACGCCACAATATTGATATTGATGAGGATGACAAGGATGATTTTAGCATCATCAGCATGGATCAGATGATTGGAGTCTTCAGTGACATAACCGGGGTAGTATCCATATTTCTGGCAGCTATCGCCAGTATCGGCCTGCTGGTGGCCAGTATTGGCATTATGAACATCATGCTGGTGTCGGTAACCGAGCGCACCAGAGAGATAGGTATTCGTAAGGCGGTCGGCGCCAAGCGACGGGACATCCTGCTTCAATTCCTGCTTGAGGCAGCGGCGCTCAGCCTGGTCGGCGGTGGCGCCGGCATTGTCTTCGGCTGGGCGTTATCCCTTGGCATATCCGTTATAGCTACGCTTGCGGGATTTCCGTTGCAAGCGTCATTGTCACCACTCCATGTTATTGTAGCCACCGGAGTCTCGGTTTCTATCGGCCTTGTCTCGGGTATCTATCCGGCAATGCGAGCCGCCCGGCTCAACCCCATTGATGCCCTGCACTACGAATAATACAAATGTGGTAAAATAAGAGAGGACAAGAGCTCCTTAAAACCAGAAGGGGGAAGTCAATAATCGATGAGCTGGCTTGATATTATTCTTATCGTGCTTATTGCCGGGGCTACCTTGGTCGGTTTGAGAATCGGGATTATCAAGGCGGTCTTATCCCTGATAGGAGTAATCGTAGGTGTCATCCTAGCCGGGCGTTATTACGTCGCTCTTGCCGAGCAGTTGACCTTTATCCCACAGGCAAATTTAGCCAAAATTGTCGCCTTTGCCGTCATCCTGATTGGAATAATGCTAGTTGCTGGGGTGCTTGCTTCAGTCCTGAAATGGATAACTTCAATAATAATGCTGGGCTGGGTTAATCGCCTGGGTGGCGCCATCTTTGGTCTGGTTCTGGGAGCCACATTCTGCGGTGCTCTGCTCGCTATCTGGGTTAAATTCCTGGGTATAGCTGACCCTATTGCCGAATCAGGGCTGGCCTCTCTATTATTAGATAACTTCCCGATAATACTGGCCCTGCTGCCCGAAGAGTTTGACGCGGTGCGCTCTTTCTTCCACTAAGAATATCGGGAAGAACTTCCGGGCGCAACCAAAACCAATCCACTGCCCACTAGGCAAGCCTTGCCTTTACCTGATCATGGTTCCGGCAGAGTCAACTAAATTTAAGTTATGATTAATCTTTAGCTTGACCAGCGTTAGGTAACAGTTGGAGTTTCACCCGGGTGCAAACCTTTCCACTTTTCTAAGAGCTGCTCCCGGCTTTCCTTATGCTCCGGGTCAAGTACACAAGCATCAACCGGACAAACGTCAGCACAACGGGAAGACTCATGAGCACCAACACATTCGGTGCATTTATTGGGATCGATTACGTAGATTGTTTCCCCTTCACTGATGGCCTGGTTCGGACACTCCGGCTCACAAGCTCCACAACTGATACACTCTTCCGTAATCTTGTACGCCATAAATTTACCTCCTGCCTTTTCCCTGAATGATGATTTATTTGGGTAATAGTCCTGTTTTCAGATAGTTTTTACATTTTGCTCTGAACCTTCTTTCTTAAGGCTCCAGCCACATGTTTGGGAACAAGCTCATTTATATTACCTCCCAAACAAGCTATCTCCTTGAGCAAGCTAGAACTGAGGAACTGATACTCCTGGCTCGCCATCAAGCAGACCAAGTCCAGCCCAGGAGATAACTTCCGGTTCATCATCGCCATTTCAAATTCCTTTTCAAAGTCAGCGGTCATCCTCAGGCCACGAACCATAACCTGTGCCCTTTCCTGCCTGGCAAAATCAACCACCAGTCCGCTGAAAGATTTTACCTCAACGTTGGGCAGATTGGTTACGGAGCGCCTTGCCAAGTCCACCCTTTCTTCAGCAGTGAAGACAAGATGCTTATTTGATCTTTCGTAAACACCAATGATTATCCTGTCAAAAAGCCTGGCGGCTCGGTTAACAATATCAAGATGCCCATTGGTTATTGGATCAAAACTGCCCGGGTAGATAGCAATAGTCACCGTTCACCCTCCTTCCCGTACACGGCAATGCAACTATCGCCATGGTGATGCTCTTTAATGAGATGTAAGGCCGCACAAGTTGGCTCCAGCGGCAAGCGAGAGGAGTGTGTCACTACCACTATAGTGTCTGTTCCAACCAGTTTGGAGGTTGCCAGTTGTGTTACCAGATTCCCGATAGACGAATCAGAATAGGGTGGGTCCATCAGTATAATGTTATACTCCTTATCAAGAAAGCAAAGGGCTTTAGCCACACTACAGCAATAAATATGCGATTGGTCTGCCAGCCCTGTCTGCTCCAAATTTTGTTTAATTATAGCACAACACCGCGGTGCACGTTCAACAAAGTCAACCCAGCCGGCACCCCGGCTCAAAGCCTCAATTCCTAAAGCCCCACTACCCGAAAACAAGTCAAGCACCTGCGCCCAATCGTCAGTTATGTTTTCTAAGATAGAGAAAATCGCCCCTCGTACTAAATCTGTCGCCGGGCGAGTAATATTCCCCTTGGCTACTTTCAGTCGGTGACCTTTGGCCTTACCGGCAATAACTCGCATTTCTAATATAAAGTATCTTCAGTATATAAATCTACCCGACAACTCTTAATAATAGGATAACTACTGGAAGTAGAATTGTCAATGAGAATGCTGGCACCATTCCCATAAATTGGGTCAAAAATCCTGCCCGGGCAAAAGTATCCGATGCAAACCACAGCAACGGCAATGCTCATAGCTGCGGGAGACCTTATAGAAACCCTTTCGGCCGCAGTGAGGGCAATAGGCAAATTTTATCCCATTACCATTTCTTCGTCTTTTCCCATTTTGCCCATTTAGTGCTATACTAGTAGCCACTTAGTATGCTCCCGCCTAAAGCATTCCAATCACCACACCCCGTTATTTATCGGCTTAGCCGCCGATGCTTCCGGTGCCAACCACTCTTTAAAAGGGATGGAGTCCCTAATAACCTTAACGAGTTGATTCGGTAGGATGCAGCAAGGGTGGTTGAACCGGCTTAGCCGATGGAGTGACTACCTGGCGCCGATGGCTGAACAGCGGGCGACGGAGGAATGAAGGAACATCCAGTTCCTCTTCACTCTTTATACCTTTGAGAAGCTGCGTCAGTTCATCCTCCTGGCCAGCTCCGGTCAGTCCTAGCTTGGAAATGAATCCAGTGGCAATCAGGGTAATCCTTACGTCGTTATCCATATCAGGGTCATGCGCCACCCCAAAAATGATGTTAGCCTCAGGGTCTACTGCATCTTTGATTACATCAGCAGCTTCGTTAACTTCAAATAGAGTGAGGCTAGTGCTACCAACCACATTGAAGAGTACCGCCTTTGAACCATTGATGGAAACGTCAAGAAGCGGACTGGCTAGAGCCTGCTTGGCTGCTTCTATCGCTCGGTTCTGACCTGACCCTCTGCCTATGGACATCCAAGCCGGGCCGGCATCTTTCATGATTGCTTTAACATCCGCAAAGTCAAGGTTAATCAGCCCGGGAGTAGTGATAACTTCGGCAATAGCCTGAACACCATGCCGCAATACGTCATCGGCTAGCTTAAAGGCACTATCCACGCCCGTTTTCTGGTCACAGAGGGCTAACAATCGGTCATTAGGAATAATGATAAGAGTGTCAACCTTACCCAACAGGCGGGTAATACCTTCATTGGCTACCTGAGTGCGGTGGACACCTTCAAAGCTGAATGGTTTGGTAACCACGGCAATAGTAAGGGCAC
Source organism: uncultured Dehalococcoidaceae bacterium (assembly GCA_964638295.1). Lineage (GTDB taxonomy): Bacteria > Chloroflexota > Dehalococcoidia > Dehalococcoidales > RBG-16-60-22 > CAZWYS01. Next base: position 5,645 of record CAZWYS010000021.1, on the reverse strand, counting down.
CACTTTGCTTGGCTATCTCAGCAACAACAGGCGCTGCCCCGGTGCCAGTACCACCACCCATGCCGCCGGTAACAAATATCATATCAGCTCCAGAAACGAGTTCCGACAATTCATCACGGCTTTCCTCGGCTGCCCGCTGACCCAGATTATGGTCACCACCCACGCCCAGTCCTTTAGTCAGCTTCTCACCAAGCTGTATGCGGACCGGGGCTTCAGTAATAGCCAGGGCCTGGGCATCAGTATTCATAGCAATGAATTCCACGCCTTGAATTTCTTCTCTGACCATACGGGTTATCGCATTGCTACCGCCACCGCCTAAGCCAATAACCTTGATTCTGGCCGGATTAGCAACAAAACTTGTTTTTGCCATCTCCTTTCCTCCTTCTTAGACTCGTTATAGGCAATTTCTTGGATTTATTAGCGGAACAGATTCTTAATCCGGAAAGCTAAGCGCCGCACAGCAGCACCAAACCCCCAAGACTGCCAGTTCTGCTTACCTTCGTTCTTGGCTGCCCACAGCAGCAAACCGACGCTAGTAGCATAGGCCGGGTCACAGAGAGTATCGGTGAGCCCCGACATATCAGTGGGGGTACCTACCCTGACCGGGAGTTGCAGTATCTCACGACCTAGCGTAGCTATGCCAGCCAGATTTGAACTGCCGCCAGTGAGCACTAGACCCGCCGGCACTAGCGTTTCATAGTCAGAGTTCGGCATCTCAAGCAGAATCAGCTTCATGATTTCTTCAACGCGAGCACGGATAATGTCACACAGGTCCTGATAAGAGACACCATGCCCGTCTTGTGATATCGCCGTGTTGCTTTCTGCCTTGCTTTCATAAACCGGCATAACACTACCATATCTCTTCTTCATCTCCTCAGCCACATCAAATGGTAGCCCTAGACCGATTGAAACATCCCTGGTGAGCTGATAACCGGCTACGGGCAGAATAGAAGTGTGCCAGATACTTCCGTCTTTGAAAACAGCCACATCGGTAGTGCCGCCACCGATGTCAGCTAAGATGACACCTACCTGCTTTTCATCGCCGGTCAATACTGCCTCACTACTGGCCAAGGGTTCGAGAACGAGGTCTTCAATATCAACACCAATGCTCCGAATACACTTCACCAGATTCTGAATTGAGGTTACGGCAGCAGTAATGACATGTGTCTCCACATCAAGTCTGAAACCATGCATTCCCACCGGGTTCTTGACTCCTGCCTGACCATCAACGGCATATGTCCGAGGGATAACGTGGAGCAACTTCCGGTCAGCGGGGACTTTGATACTCTGGGCAGTGGCTAAGACACGCCTCAGGTCATCAGAGCGTACCACGCGGTCATTTCGAGTAATTGCCACCACCCCCCGGTTATTTAGCGAAGTGACGTGTCGTCCGGTCACGCCGACATAGGCTGAGTCTATTTTATAGTCACTCGCCTGTTCCGCTTTTCTGACTGACTCACGGATTGAATCTCTGGCTTCATTAATGTTGACCACCAAGCCTTTGTGCAAACCCACTGATGGGGAAATACCCACACCTACAATTCGCATGGCCCCACCATCATTTACATCAGCTATGGTAGTGCATACTTTAGTAGTACCAACATCAATTGCAGCTATAGTTCGACTTTTCATTTAGTCCTCCTTTCACAACCAGATTCTCCGTCCTTTAAGTTCAGTAAGTTTTTACATTTCAGAGCCTCCTCATCATAGTCTAAAAATTCCTGAATCAATTTAGGACGTGGAGAAGACGAGTTTGATCTTCTCCAGTAAAGCTTGCCTCTTCCAGGCTCCAACCTTAGTTTCGCTCAAAATATGCCACACATCATCACCATGGTAGCAATCAGTTTGCGTAATAATGTGCTCAACCATTCTCAACTTTAAGTCAGCCAGAGTGGCATCCTCTTTAGTGGTAACAACATCGCCGGTAATCATAGTCTGCCTTTCCATTCCAGTTCTCTTTTAAACGCTAATCCCTTTAAATCTTTTAATGTAATTCCAGCTCCCGGCTAATCTAAGCCGCTAAAAAGACCGTTTCCAGCTTTTTCAGCAAAGCCGGTCTTTTCCAGGCCCGAGCTTTGACCTCGGCTAAAAAGTTCAGTACGTCAGCAGTGCCATAGCAGTCATCTTGAGCAATAACATGCTCCGCCACCCTTAATTTGGCGCTGCGACTACGCGGATTACGTTGAATTTCTAAAGGAGAAGGAGTAATAACCCCTCTTTTGATTAACTTCAGACGCGGTTTATGCCCACAAACACAGACTGGTGTGCCCGGGGGGCAAATACAACCCTTCGCTTCCCGATGCATAAACTGTTTCACGATGCGGTCTTCAAGAGAATGATAACTGATAACTACTAGCCTGCCTTCAAACCCGAGGAGCTCGATTGCCTGCTTTAGAGCCGCTTCAAGATTCTCAAGTTCTCGATTAACCGCAATTCGCAGCGCCTGAAAGGTTTTGGTAGCCGGGTGGAGTTTACTTCTTCTACCGATAACACGCTCTATCGCCCGAGCCAAGTGAAGAGTAGATTTTATCGGACGTTCGCTCACAATGCGCCGTGCTATTCGCCGGTTATAACCTTCCTCGCCATAGGTTTTTATCAAGTGAGCTAGCTCAGCCTCGGAGTAGGTGTTAACGATATCTGCGGCAGTTATTTCCTGACTAGGGCTAAATCTCATATCTAAGGGGGCATCATGCTTAAAGCTAAAGCCACGGCCATCCCCATTAAGTTGCCTAGAGGAGAGCCCCAGGTCTAATAAGATACCATGCACCGGAAAGAAATCATGTTTGACACATATAGCCTGTAAATTAGCAAAGTTATCATTTACCAGAAGGATGGAATCACGGTAGGCGTTTAGCCTGTCTCGAGCAACTTCTATGGCTCCCGGGTCAGCATCAATCCCCAATAATTGTCCGCCGGGAGAACTATGCTCCAAAATAGCCAGGGCATGGCCACCTCCACCCAGAGTGCAATCAATATAGCGCCCTCCGGGCTGGACAGCCAGTGCCGCTATCGTCTCTTCAAGCAAAACCGGGACATGACCAGAGTTAGGCCTACTTGGACTCATAATGTCTCTCCAAGCTTTCTATAATCTGCCAGGACTGCTCCTGGCTTATAGCCTTTTCCTCTTCCCAGATAACTTGGTTCCATATCTCAAGATAAGTATTAGCTCCGGCGATAACCACGTCATCAACGATTTCAGCATATTCACGGAGTGGTACCGGTAAGGCAACTCTACCCTGCCCGTCAATATTGACGCTAAAGGCAGTAGCAAAAATAGCCCGATTCAGCCTTCTGAGTTTACTTAGCGTCAGTGAACCAGTGAGTTTATCCGCCAGCTTCTTCCATTCCGATAACGTGTAGACATTAATGCACTTTTCTGCTCCCGGTGCTAATACCAGCCCATCTTTCAGTTCCCTTCTGAACCGAGGAGGAATGGGCACCCTTCCTTTTTCGTCAATCCTGTAGTTATATTCGCCGTAAAACATTTGCTGACCTCTCAGTTAGGTCTCCCCCTATTTTCCCACAATCTACCACTTCTCGCCATTTTATAACACGGTTACCCCCTTTTGTCAAGTCCTTTACTGGAAATTTGTTAAAATTTTTTAAAAAATTCCCCGATTTTGCTATCTAACCCATATGTGGTAAAATTAAATTTGTTTTGTGAAAGGCAGCATGATGCTTAATGTGGGTATACTTACCATCAGTGATAAAGGAGCTCAAGGTCAACGCTATGATGAGAGTGGCAAGGTAATCAATGATATCTTTTCCTCTCCAGATGCCCACGTTGTCAAATATGAGATTGTTCCCGATGAAATGGATATTATTCAAAATAAACTGGCGGAGTGGGCGGACCAAAGTAATGCGGACGTTATTATCACCACGGGGGGCACCGGCTTGAGCCAGCGTGACGTCACCCCGGAAGCAACACTTTCGGTAGTGGACAAGATTGCGCCCGGCTTTGGCGAAGCGATGAGAGCCAGAACCTTAGACACAACACCAATGGCCATGCTGAGTCGAGCCACGGCTGGGGTCAGAGGAAAGTGCCTCATTATTAATCTGCCCGGCAGTCCGAAGGCAGTAAGGGAGTGCCTCAAGGTAATATTACCCGCTATCCCACACGCCGTGGAAATCATTAAAGGGAAGGTAACGGAACACTCCTAAAGCGAGGGAATGCCACTAATGCGAATTGATGTTTTGACCCTATTTCCTCAGATGTTTGAAGTCCCGTTTAGTTTCGGCATTTTCAAACGGGCTATTGACCATAAGCTGGTTAGTATTAACCTGCATAATACTCGAGACTACACTCATGACAAACATCATACGGCTGATGACTACCCTTATGGTGGTGGTCCGGGCATGATACTCAAACCCGAGCCTGTCTTTGAAGCCATAGAGTCAATACAATCAGATATTTATGCAAAAGAAGAAGTTAGTACGCTCGCAACTATTTTGCTTACTCCCCAGGGACGTCTCTTTTCCCAAGCAATTGCTCAAGAGCTATCACGGCATAGCCACCTAATCCTGATTTGTGGTCACTATGAAGGAGTTGATGAGCGAGTACGAGAGCATCTGGTTACCGATGAGATTAGCATTGGTGACTACGTGCTGGCCGGCGGTGAGCTTCCCGCTATGGTTGTAATAGATGCTGTGGTCAGGCTACTACCCGGCGTTCTTGGCTCAGAGGCTTCACCACGGGATGAATCCCATGTCAATGGTCTGCTGGAATACCCCCAATACACCCGCCCGGCAGAATACCGGGGCTGGTCGGTACCTGGGGTCCTGCTCTCCGGGAACCATGCCCAAATCGCCAGGTGGCGCCGTGAGCAGATTATACGACGCACCTTAGAGCGCCGCCCCGACCTGCTTGACAAAACGAATCTGTGCTCAGAAGAGAGGCAATTAGTAGAACGTTTAACATTACCGAAACAACCCCAGCCTAGTTTAGACAAGGAGCCTAGAGAATGAATGTAGAATCGCTGATTAAAGTCAAACCAAATCCCAATATTCCCGAGATTGCCCCCGGTGACACGGTAAGAGTCAGTACCAAGGTTGTTGAAGGCGGCAAGGAACGCATCCAGCCATTTCAGGGAGTAGTAATTAAGGTGCAACGCGGCGGAACCGGCGCTAACTTTACCGTAAGACGCATTACTTATGGGGTCGGTGTTGAGCGCACTTTCCCTTTCTATTCTCCACGTGTGGAAAAGGTAGAAGTAATACGACACGGAAAAGTACGCCGTGCCAAGCTCTATTACCTGCGTGGGCGCAGTGGCAAGGCAGCCCGCATTAAAGAAAGACGCGTAGATAAGGAAAAGGAACTGGCGCGGGCGAAGACGATACAAGCTCAGCCTGAACCAGAGCTAGCTCAAGAAGAAACGGAAGCAGTAATGACCCAAGAAGAGCTAGTTCAAAAAGAACCGGAAGTAGCAACAGCCCAAGAGGAACTAGCTCAGGAAGAACCGGAAGCAGTAACAGCCCAAGAGGAACTAGTTCAGGAAGAACCGGAAGCAGTAACAGCCCAGGAGGAACCAGCTCAGGAAGAACCGGAAAAAGTTCAAGTTCAGGGTGAACTGGCTGAGGAACAACCAGAAGCATTAGCACCTGAAGAAGACTCATCTCAGAAAGAAGAAGAAACGGTTCAAGCCAAA
>CAZWYS010000020.1:0-22465 GCA_964638295.1 uncultured Dehalococcoidaceae bacterium | reverse complement strand
GGGCATAGACAAACGCATTAAAGCCAGCATCCTCATCACGGCCGGAGGAAACTCGGAAAAGATTGGCTGGAAAAGCCGGAAAAGCATCATGCGAAAAGGATACCAGCGCAATGAGGCAGAGTACAATCACAACCAGAATAACTATAAACAGTATCTTGCCGAAGTAGCCGAGAAAGGGTTCGAGAATGTGACTCCTCCCAGCAAAAGCTTTTTAATTGACCCCTTGACCTTTGCCCATTATCTTCGGGAACGCCCGGTATTGATGTTAAATGCCCGCTGGGACGAGTATATTCCAAGGGAGGCTTCGCTCGATTTCTGGAAGGCATGTGGTCGACCTTCTATCACCTGGTTTCCCGCGGCTCATTCAAGCATCTGGCTCTGGTATCCGCTGATGAAGAGAAAAATCACCCGTTTTTTAGAGCTAACGTTTAACCGTCAAGGCCCACCTTCCACATAAGGCATGATAAGGAGGTGAATATGCCACAGGGATACGAGATAAATGAACTAGCCAAAGAAGAATCCTGGCGCATGTTCCGCATCATCGGCGAGCTGGTGGAGGGTTTTGACAAGCTCTCCGGCATAGAGCCGGCAGTAACCGTCTACGGCTCAGCTCGTGTTAAACCGGGCGAGGAGCTATATTCCAAAACCGAGGAAATTGCACGCCGACTCGGGGAGACCGGTTTCTCGATAATCACCGGCGGCGGACCCGGTCTTATGGAAGCAGCCAACAAAGGCGCTCGTCAGGCCGGAGTCAAATCAGTCGGAGTAAACATTGAATTACCGGAAGAACAAGCACCCAACCCTTACTCCACAATGTTCCTGACCTTCAGACACTTTTTTGTCCGCAAGGTTATGCTGGTTAAATATGCTACCGCTTTTGTCATCATGCCCGGCGGTCTGGGGACACTGGATGAACTGACCGAAGTGCTGACTTTAATGCAAACCCATAAGATAAAGCCTTTCCCGGTGATATTATTCGGCAGCCATTACTGGCAAGGATTTTTAGAGTGGCTGAAGACTTATACCCTAGATAACGGCTATATCTCTGAAGAAGACCTGGACTTGCTAAGAGTGTGCGATGAAACCGAGGAGGTAGTTGAAGCCGTCCACAAATGGTATGTGAAGCAGGAGATTGCCGGCAGGAAAGCGCTGGTCAGGTAATCATTGGTTTTGTCCTGACCCGGTAAATATGCCCTATTTCAGCGCTCTGGCTACAATCTCTGCAAGGTCTAATACCTGCGCTTTATCTTCCGCGCTCATGTCTTTTAGCCCGTCTTCAAACATCGTCATGCAGTAGGGGCAGCAGACGCAAATCGTTTCGGGGCTTTCTTTCAAGGCTTCTTCAACGCGGGCGACATTGATATGCTTTCCGATAGGTTCTTCCATCCACATGCGCCCGCCGCCAGCACCACAGCAAAAAGACCGGTCGTGGTGCCGCTCCATCTCGGCTGGTGCCTGGCCGGTAACCGAGGTAACCACTTCACGCGGCGCCTGATAGATAGCATTATAGCGTCCCAGATAGCAGGAGTCATGAAATACTACCTTACCCGGCTTTCCAACCTTTTTTAGATTTAGCTTGCCCTCTCTAATCAGATTATTGATTAACTCGGTATGATGGCTGACTTCCAGTTCAATGCCGTACTGGCGGTAGTCATTCTTCAGAGTATTGTAGCAGTGAGGACACTGGGTAATAACTTTCTTCACACCCCTTTCTTCAAACAGCTTGATATTCTCCTTCACCATACGGTCAAAAACGAACTCGTTGCCGAGGCGGCGCAAGCTGTCACCACAGCACATCTCGTCTTTACCCAGGATACCCCAGGAAATGCCACCGGCATCCAGAATTTTAGCCAGCGCCAGAGTCGTCCTCCGGTTACGGGCATCAAAAGCGCCCGCGCAACCCACAAAAAATAAATATTCCGTCTTGCCGGCTTCAAAAGGCTTGACGTCAATTTCAGCCGCCCATTTGATACGCTCCGCAGGGGCAATACCCCAGGGATTGCTGCGCTGTTCCATATTCTCAAAAAGAGTAAGCAGTTCTTCGGGAAACTTGGCTTTCATCTCCACCAGATTACGCCGTATATCAACAATTCTGGGCACGTGCTCAATAAACACCGGGCACACTTCCATACAGGCTCCGCAGGTGGTGCATTCCCAGATAACTTCCTCGGCGATGCTACCTTCCTTCTCGCTGCCAATCAAGGGCATTAACGATGCTTTCTTTTTATTCATCAGCGGCCCGTTCCTCAACAGGTTCAGCTTAATATCATGGATAACCAGCCGCGGGTTTAACGGCTTGCCCGTAAAAGTAGCCGGACAAGAGTCCGTGCAGCGACCGCACTCGGTGCAGGAATAGGAGTCAAACAGACCTTTCCAGGTAAACTCATCTACCTGCCCGACACCAAAGGTATTGCCTTTTTTGAACTCTTCCCGAGGTTGAGTGTTGACCTTGGTCAAGCTCCGCAGAAAACAGTTGGGGATGGCCGTCAGAATATGCATGTGCTTGCTGTAAGGCAGGTAATTAAGGAAAGCGAGTAACACGACCGCATGAACCCACCAGAAAAAACTGGCGTATCCCGTCAAGCTCCCCGCCGAAACACCTGATAGGAAAATAGAGGCAATAAAACCGGATATCGGCATGTATCGGGCGGCGGCTTCGTTCCCCTGAGCGATTTCACTGGCATGCATCCCGAAAAAGGCGGCCATCAGTACCGCAACCAGTATCAGTATGGTGAAGGCATCAAGACTGCGCGCTTCAATATAAGCGGGAGCGAAAAACAAACGGCGGATAACGGCAATACACACCGCCAGTAGCGCCAGAAGCGATATTACGTCAAAAATAAAAGCCAGAGTATAATGCGCACCACCCGGCAATTGTGATAAGCTGACGTAATCTGGAAACAAGCCATTTAGCAGAAACTCAGTATTGGCGACCAGCAAAACCATAAAGCACCAGAAAAGGACGAGGTGGTTCAAACCAAAGCGGTAGCCGTGGGAAACCGTGCACCGCTGACCAAAGGCGTAAAGCAGCATCCCCCCGATGCGTTTGCCGAAGTTATTGAAGCGACTTTCAGGCTTGCCCAGAGTTATCAGGCGGAAACGCCGGAAACAGCTCCAGCCAAAAAGTGCTACGGCGGCCACAAAGACTGCCGCAAATATTATGATATTAGCCGACACCAGTTACTCCTCTTCTAATGTTAACCTCCCATCCATGTACTAACCAGCTCCTTTAGCACGCAGTTCCTTAATCCGATTGGTAATCGCTGGAACCACCTGGAAGACGTCACCCACAATCCCATAGCTGGCCACTTCAAAAATAGGCGCCTGCCGGTCGCGGTTGATGGCGATGATGACATCCGAATCCTGCATGCCGACCAGATGTTGAATGGCGCCACTGATGCCGCAGGCAATATAAATCTTGGGTCTGACCGTCTTACCGGTCTGGCCGACCTGGCGTTCCACCGGCATCCAGCCGGCTTCCACCGCACCTCGCGAGCAACCTACCACGCCATCCAATTCGTCAGCCAGTTCCTGCAGGATAGCAAAATTCTCTTTGGCACACATGCCTCGCCCGCCGGAAACGATTACTTCGGCGGCAGCAACGTCCACCGCCCCTGCTTTGCGTTCATCAATTATCTCCAGTACCTTGACGGCGATTTCCTCTTCCTTGACCGGCACCGACTCGCGGATAATCTCCCCCTTGCAAGAAGGGTCTTTTTCGGGCAGGGGCATCACGTGCGGCCGAACCGTAGCCATCTGCGGACGGGTGCGTTCCGTCAAAATGGTGGCCATAATATTACCACCAAAAGCGGGGCGTGTCTGCAGTAAAAACCTCTTTTCGTCAATGGCTAGGCCGGTGCAATCTGCCGTCAAGCCGGTCTGGAGTTTCGTCGCCACCGCACCAGCCAAATCCCTTCCCAAGCCGGTAGCCCCCATCAGCAGAACCTCCGGCTTATACTTTTTCACCAGATAACAGATAGCCTTATAATAAGGCTCGGTGCGATAATAGTGAAATACCGGGTCGTCTACCAGGTAGGCTTTGCTAGCGCCACAGGCAAATGACTCCTGACAGAGGTTCTCCACCTTATCACCGACCACTATGGAGCATAACTCCACCCCCAGAGTCTTTGCCAGGTCAGCACCCACACCCAGTAGCTCCCAGGAAACATCCGCTGGCTCACCCTCGATTTGCTCCACAAAGACCCAGACACCTTTATACTCTTTTAGTTTAGCCAGTGCCGCCGCTTCCTCTTTACTCACCTCTTCGACCTCGGGAACGGCTGCTTCTTTGGCCCGGGCGGCTATTTCAGCCAGAATCTTCTGCTCTTCAGGAGTATAATAAATCTCCAGGGCATCAGCCGGGCAAACTTTGAGGCATTTGCGACAGCCGATACACTTCTCTACCGTAATGACAGGTTCGCCTTGCTCATTCATTTCTATAGCGTCTTTGGGACAAACACTCTGGCAACGAGCACCGCAGGCGATACACTTACCTGAAATGAGCCGAGCTACGCCGCGTGGTCGCTTTATTTTCTTCTCCTCTGCCATAAAAAACCCTTTACTTGCTCAAATTCATAACCGCTACAGATAGACGAGGTCCTTTTCTATCAGCTTGCCCAATAGCAACTGGGCGGCTTCCTCGGGTTTGTTGATGCCATCGCCCAGTATTTCCCCCTTGGCTCTTTCCGGCGAAAATATTTTACGCACCTGTGTCGCCGAACCCTTGAGCCCGATAGTATCTCCGTCCAGTTTCATCTCCTGGTTATCCCACAAGGGCATCGTGGCTTCCTCAGCCATCAGCCGTCTCGGCACGGTAGGGTAGCGCGGACGGTTGATTTCCCGTATTACTGAAATCATAGCCGGTAAGGGGGCTTCCACTATCTCGTGCCGGCTACCCACTTTACGCCTGACCCTCACCTTTTTCGCCTGTTTATCTACATCTTCAATACGGTCGACCAGGGTCAGCTGTGAATACCCCAGACGGGTGGCAATACCCGGCCCTACCTGAGCGGTGTCGCCATCAATGGTCTGCCGGCCACAAAGCACCACCGCCACTTCTTCCTTCTGAGACAACCGCCTGATAGACTCAGCTAAAACGAAGCTCGTCGCCAGGGTATCAGCGCCACCAAAAGCACGGTCGCTCAAAAGCACCGCCTCGTCAGCTCCCAGAGCCAGAGTCTTCCTCAGCGTAACTTCGGTGTTCGGCGGCCCCATTGAAATCACCACTACCCGAAACCCGTATCTGTCTTTAAGCCTCAGGCTTTCTTCCAGAGCATGGGTATCATAGGGATTGATGATGAAAGGCACACCCTCTCTAATCAAAGTTCCAGTAACCGGGTCAACTTTGACTTGGGTGGTATCCGGTACCTGCTTGACGCAGGCAACCACTAACATTTTTGAACCTCCCCTAATAAAACAATTCTTCGGCAATGCTTTAGTTTGCGAAGTTCTACCGAAAGGTCGTACGCGACAAGGAGAATTATTACGGCTAATTTGTAAGTGTGTAAATTCTAGCAATTCAAGAGCTTGAAGTCAATTCACGTCAGAAACCTAGCCGATTTTTGAGCCAGCCTCTTGCCCAGTTCAAAAGCATCAGCCAGGGCAGTCGGGTGTTGTTTAACCTCGCCTCGCTTATCGACGCCACGGACAAAAAGCTCATCAACATACTCAACGCCAAAAGCCTCAAAGAAGTATTTTACCGTCAATATTGAACCATCAAACAATTGCTTGCCTCTGGTGGCGCCAACCGCAATAAAAGCGCCTTTTCTAGCCGAATCAGGCAAAGTCTTCAAAACATATCGCCTGACCCAGAGTGCCTGGCAACGGTCAATGAGCGCCTTAAGCTGGGCGGAGAGTCCGTAGAAAAACATCGGTGAGGCGACGATTACACCATCAGCCTCAATAAGCTTGGGGTAGATATCATCCATGTCGTCCCGCATGACACAATTACCATCTTTCAGGCAGCCATAATACTCGCGGCAGGGTGTTATTTTGAGTTTGTCCACGATAATCTTCTCAACCTCTGTTTGCTGACTTTGTACTCCTTTCAAAGCCTCATCCAGCAATAAATCGGTATTACCTTTTATCCTCGGGCTACCCATGATTCCCAAAACTTTCAATATTACCTCCAGAGGCTACTTTTCTTTTATTTTCCGCTTGAGGAGAAGCCAGTTATTTTTATCAGTATGAATTAAAACGTAGTCACCTGATAGCTTCTCACCCTTCAGGGTGAACTCTAACTGGTCTGATGTTTTTTTACTAATCTCAAAGTTACCCTTATCCCAGATCTCCACCGTTCCCGCCCCGTATTCCCCCTCAGGTATTGTCCCGGCAAAATCTATGTACTCTATCGGGTGGTCTTCTACCTGAACTGCCAGGCGTCTCACTCCCGGCTCAACGGGGACACCTTTGGGCACCGCCCAGCTTTTGAGCACGCCCTCCATCTCCAGGCGGAAGTCATAGTGAAGATGACTTGCCTGATGTTTATGGACAACGAAGCGGTTCCCCGCCTCACTCCCCTCCTCCCCTATCGGCTCGGGAGTCTTCTTGAACTCTCGCTTACGCCGGTATTCATCAAGGCGCATTTTATCCCATCCTTAACTAAATAGTTTGCGCGTTAGTGAGTGATATTATAGTCTCGGACAGGAGGCAAGTCAAGGCAAAAATACCACTTGACACCCGCTAAAAATCTGCTTATTATATTGCCACTTGGTATAAATAACGGAAGAAAATTATCAAATGTGACCTAAGTCACGGAAAGCACTATGGTGAAAGTTTAAAATACTAAAAACTGATGGGGGTTGTCACAATTCAGGTTCATTAGCGCCAACAAGCCGCTATTCAAAAACATAAAAGGAGGAAAAAGAAATGACTTACCAGGCCAGAGACTACAATAACCTCATTGGTATGGAGGGTTTGAGTGAAACGCTGCTCAAGAACCACTTTACGCTGTATCAGGGTTACGTAAATAACACCAATAAATTAAACGACCTGCTGAGTAGCAAGGCTAAAGATGCCACCAATCCCGAATATGCGGAATTAAAGCGCCGGTTCGGCTTTGAGTTCAACGGTATGCGCCTCCACGAGTATTACTTTGAGAACCTGGGAGACAAAGCACCGCTGGACAAATCAGGTACTTTGGCCAAAAAGCTGGCGGAAGCCTTTGGCAGCTATGAGGCCTGGGAGCAGGACTTCAAAGCTACCGGCGCAATGCGCGGCATTGGCTGGGCAATACTTTATCAGGATAACGTGACCGGACAGCTCTTTAACCAGTGGATTAACGAGCACGAGGTCGGTCACCTCGCCGGCTGCAAGCCCATTCTGGTAATGGACGTCTTTGAACATGCGTTCATGACCGACTATGGTCTGAAACGGGCCGACTACATTGCCTCCTTTTTCAAGAATATCAACTGGCAAGTGATGGAAAAGCGTTTGGGTTAAGACTGCCGAGCCGCCACAAGACGGGTAAGTTGATGTAAGGCCGATTAAGTGTCTGGCAAGATTATGTTAAATTAATCAAAACTGATAAAAAGTGACAAAGGTCACAGACTGACAGTCGCCTTTGGCTTTAAGATAAAACTAAGCTAATTTGGTTAACTAAATCAAGCTAAAGGAGGTGATAGGATGGTAGAGCAAATTTGCCCGGTTTGTGGCTGCACCTTCATTGAGGGCTACGAGAAGGACGGGGTGAAATACTGCTGTGAGCCCTGTGCCACTGGCGGTCAGTGTGAGTGCGGTTGCTGCAAAATCGTCGAAGAAGAGGAATAACCATTTAAAAATACCTAAAAGATAAGGAGGTCTAAAATGGCAAAAGTAGCACGAGAGATGGTGGAGAAGGCAGGGGTCAATGTTGACCAGCTGTTAGAGCTGCTGGTTAATAATGCCGCGGCAGAACTCACCACTTATTATTACTACACGATTCTACGAGCAAACCTGATTGGTCTCGATGGTGAGACAATTAAAGAAATTGCCGAGACGGCTCGCATTGAAGACCGTAATCACTTTGAGGCTCTGGTTCCCCGCATCTATGAGCTTGGTGGCAAACTACCGGAGAGCATGGTAGATTTCCATAACTGCTCGGCCTGTCCACCCGCCAGCCTGCCCAAAGACCCGACCGATGCCAATGCAACGCTGAAGGTGCTGGTGGAAGCAGAGAGATGTGCGGTACGTGGATATACCAATATCTGCAATCTGACCGCCGGCAAAGACCATCGGACCTACGACTTAGCTCAGTCGATTCTGAACGAGGAAATAGAGCATGAATCATGGTTCTCCGAATTCCTGGGCGAGGGTCCTTCGGGCCATTTCCTGCGCCGTGGTGATACTTCTCCCTTCGTGTCTAAATTCCTGAAGTAAGATCACAATGAGGATAAGGGGAGGCCCGACTTTGTATCGGACCTCCCCGGTGCTCTAAGCCGAAAGTTGATACGAAGAAACTCAGACAAAGGGGCTTGAAGAAAGGATGCTCGATTTTCTGCAGAATCTTCATCCGGTCATGCAGGCTCTGGTGGCAACCTGTTTTACCTGGGCACTGACTGCTCTAGGGGCAGCCACCGTATTTGGGGTTAAGGATATCAGCCGGAAGACACTCGATGGGATGCTTGGGTTTGCTGGCGGAGTAATGATTGCTGCCAGTTATTGGTCACTACTTGCTCCCGCTATTGAGATGTCAGTGGGGAAGGAAATTCCAGCCTGGGTTCCAGCGGTGGTCGGTTTCCTTACGGGAGGTATCTTCCTGCGGGGTGTGGACGCAATACTTCCGCATCTCCACGTTGGCTTTCCGACAGAAGAAGCGGAGGGAATTAAAACGACATGGCGGCGCAGTGTCTTGCTCGTTCTTGCCATTACTTTGCACAACATTCCAGAGGGTCTCGCGGTGGGAGTCGCCTTTGGCGCGGTTGCGGCCGGTCTTCCTTCGGCTACTTTATCATCGGCAATAGCCTTGGCTATCGGCATCGGAATCCAAAATTTTCCGGAAGGGCTGGCGGTCTCGGTGCCCCTTCGCCGTGAGGGCATGTCCCGTCGGAAAAGTTTCTGGTACGGGCAGTTATCGGGTATAGTTGAACCGGTCGCCGGGGTTATTGGCGCTGCAATAGTTATCATTTCCCAGCCTATCCTGCCCTATGCTCTGAGCTTTGCCGCCGGGGCTATGATTTTTGTCGTTATTGAAGAGGTGGTGCCAGAGTCTCAACGCGGCGGTAACACAGACCTGGCCACTATGGGTGGAATGGTCGGTTTTGCAGTAATGATGCTGCTTGACGTAGCATTCAGTTAGTCGAAATAGATGTCAAGTGTGCTGAGATGAGAACTTTCACTAAAGAAGAGCTGAAGAAGTATGACGGAAGCGAGGGCCTCATGTATTTCGCCTATGGCAGACAAGTGTATGATGTTTCGGCGAGCTTTCTCTGGAAAAAGGGCAAACACCAGGCCACTCATTATGCTGGCTGCGATCTTACCCAGTCCCTGGAGGAAGCCCCTCATGGTCCTGAGCTGCTGGATAGATACCCGATAGTCGGTGAACTACGAGACGAAGAGTAAGCCCTTAACTACCATCGCGACTAAAAAGCTTGTATAATATTAATGATTCCCCTGACAGGAAGATAATACTGTGATGGAGCGAGAAAAATGAGTGATGAGGTAAAACCACGCCTCACCGAGACCACTCACGGCGCGGGCTGAGCTTGCAAAATAGGTCCGGGAGACCTATCCAGAGCACTGGCCAGTTTACCGCTCATCTCTCACCCTAACCTGATTGCCGGCATAGAGAGAGCGGAGGATGCCAGTGTCTACAAGCTTACCGATGAGCTGGCTGTTATCCTGACCATTGATTTCTTCACGCCCATAGTGGATGACCCCTATTCGTTTGGTCAGATAGCCGCCGCCAATGCCATGAGCGATGTCTATGCCATGGGAGGAAAGCCGCTAATGGCAATGAATGTCGTTTGCTTCCCGATAAAAACAATGGATATATCAATATTGAAGGAAGTCCTGGCTGGAGGCGCCGACAAGATACACGAGGCAGAGGCGATACTGGTGGGAGGACACAGCATAGAAGACGACGAATTGAAGTACGGGCTTTCGGTCACTGGCACCATTCACCCGTCCAAAGTGGTCCTCAATAACGGTGCCAAGGCAGGCGACAGGCTAATCTTAACCAAGCCGCTGGGCACCGGAATAATGAGTACTGCCTTAAAAGGCAAGGTGATAGACGAAAACGCTATGGCCAAGGTCATCAAAAGCATGGCTACTCTTAACCGCAAGGCGGCGGAGCTAATGCAGGAGATAGGCGTCAATGCCTGTACCGATGTCACCGGTTTCGGACTTCTTGGCCACGCCAGTGAGATGATTGAAGGAACCAGTGTCGGCATGGTCGTCCACTCGGCAGCGGTGCCTTTCTTTCCGGAAACGAAAGAGCTTGCCGAGATGGGGATGATTCCGGGAGGACTTCACCGCAATCGGGAGTTTCGCCAGAGTATGGTGGCAATAAACAAAGAAGTCCCCGGCTACCTGGCCGACATTTTCTTTGACCCCCAGACCTCAGGAGGGCTGCTCATCGCTGTATCTGAACAGAAAGTAAAGATGCTGCTGGAGAGAATGCACAGAGAGGGTATTGCGGAAGCAGTCATCATCGGTGAAATCGTCGCTGAGCCGAAAGGCAAAATAATCGTAGTCTAAACCGAGATTTTTTCATTGCCCTCAATCTTCTGTCCCCCTCTCTCAATAGCTTAACTCTTCCCTCCTTAACTGAGTATAACCAGAGGCAAACACGGGTGTATAATTTGAGAGAAGGCACCCGCTTATGTTTCTTCCCATCAAAGCCAGATGAAGCAGGTAAAGCTAATCAGCAAAAAGGGGTCAACGTTGCACGACTACCCCTACCGCACGCCCGGCCGGAAGTGCCCCCACTTCTGGATAATTAACGTTACCCCGCCCGGCCCCGCTCACTGCATACACAATTGCCTCTACTGCTACGCCCGACAAGCTATTTATTCCAATTACTCCAAAGAGACCCTGGTCTACAACAACCTGCCCGAACTTGTGGAAAGAGATTTGAAGAAGATAAGCCTCTGTCCCCCAATCTCCATTTCCAATGTCTCCGACCCCTGTCAACCCATCCCCGAACTCAGGACTGAGGTAAAGCGCCTTGTCCAGCTTTTAATGAGTTACGGAGTCTGCTTCTCCATCACCACCAAAGGGGACCCCGGCTTTCTCCTTGACCTGCCCGGTTTTGCCTCTTACCAGCCAAAGTTCATTGCCATCACCATAGAAGGAACCGCCGACATTTTGGCTTTGCTTTCGCCAGCAGCGCCTCCTCTGGAAAGACGGCTGGAAGCGGTACGCCACCTTGCCACGCTTGGCATTGACACCTTGATTCGCTTTGACCCTGTTTTCATTCATCTCTTCCAGGCTCTCTATGGTAGTTCCTGGTTTGAGCAAATCGAAGGGCTTGTCCGTACCTTCGCCAGCACCGGGACAAAGCATATCGTGTGCAGTACCGGGAGATTAGCCAAGAAGTCGGCTTACCCTCAGGTGAAAAGCCTCTGGCAGCGGGTACTGGAAACGATTAAGAAGCACTCGGCTGAAGCCGCCGGACGCTTTGAGCAAGAATACCGCTACGAGCGGGGAGGCACCAGCCAGGGTTACCTGCTGCGGAGAGACCTCAGGCTTCAATTCCACCACCGGCTAAAAGCCCTGGTTGAAGAGAATGGGATGACCTACGCTACCTGCCAGGAACTCAGTGCTGAAGAATCAGACTCAGCGGGACTGCCGCACTGCGAACGTTTTCTTTTACCATTTGCCCGAAAACAGTCCGACGGCCGCTTCAAGGTCATTGAGGGATGCACGGCGAACTGTCACGTATCCTGTCGCCACCTTCTTTATCCCCCCTGCGGACAGCCCAACCTGGTATCGCCCCAGCCTTTCAAAATGAGCTACCTGAGAAAGTAAACAAACTGGCACGCAAGGTTTACCGAATTGTGATATAATAGTCTACTGACAAAGCCCGAATCTCATTGATGGGGTGCTCTAAAATCAATAAGGCAGAAAAACGATTTCACCTTCTGGGCTGGCTATTATTCCTGGTGTGTGCTATCTTCTTTATCACACAAAGCCTAACGGACAATAATGTCTTCACTTTGGTAGGCAGCATTGTTTTTCTCCTCGGGTGTGTGGCTTTTCTAATTCCGCTGGTTCTCAACTGGAATAAATAACATCGGCTATAGTTGGCTGGATTTTTGGTCACAAAAAGAAGATAATTTTAGTGAGCAGTGTTTAGCTTGAAACATAGAGGGGGAAAAAGAATTATTAGAGGTGAACAAGTATGAGTACGAATGACATCCTTTTTATAGTCCTAATGGTAATACTGTTCATAGTGGTAGTGCTCGTGGTGCCGCAATGGATGTTAATGCGAAATATCCCCAAAGTAATACGGATTTTCCGAGAGTGTAACGCCGTCGGTGAAAAAAACGCCAAGCCAATAGAAGAACTGGGGCTGCAACCGAAGAGCATGTTTCAGCGGATGTTTAGACGCCGTGACTACAAGCCTCAAGCTTTTCAATTCCTGCTCAGAGCTACCATTATTGACATTACAGAGGAGGGCAAGGTTTACCTTAACGAGGAAAACCTTGTTCGCACCAAGTGGAGAAACCTCTAATTCTGCCGGTTAGAAAAATGAGTCATTTTATTATATAATTAAGATTGGTACCAGGGTGGGTTATCAAATACTAAATTTAATCAGCTTAGTTCCTCAGGTGTTGGATAACCAAAACTCTAGCCAATTATAGAAGAGAGGAGGTTATCCAATGCAGTTCGAGGACAAGACGCTTCAGTGTTCCGAGTGTGGGGCCAGCTTTACGTTCAGCGCTGAGGAACAGGAGTTCTTCCAATCCAAGGGCTATACCAATGAACCTAAGCGCTGCCCTGAATGCCGCAAAGCAAGAAGGACACAGCAGCAAGGCTCTGGCAGCTATGGCTACAGAACACAGCGCCAAATGTTCCCTGCGGTATGCGCCGAGTGTGGTAAGGAAACTGAAGTACCTTTCGAACCACGTGAAGGTAGGCCAGTGTATTGCAGCGAGTGCTACAATAAGCTCAGGCTACGCAAATAACGTTATTAACCGTAAGGATATTTGGCAGCAAGAGACACCTGACTGATAATTATTCCCCTGTGATTGTTCTTTAAATTCGGCATGTTTCGCCCTCAGGGAAAAATTAGATAGTGCGTCTGTATTCAAAACCAGCAAACAGGGGCTTCTCTATTTCAAGCTTTCTACCATTTGCCGGCCAAGTTTTCGGGCCTCCTCCACCAGATAATTGGTGTTGCCCTTCAGTCTGGTACTGCCAGTTATAGCCAAAATCTTCAATGCTGTCCCTCAGAGTGCTCTCCGGAACGCAGGAATGCCGGTAATCTCATATCCCAGGATTAGCGTGTGGATATCGTCTGTTCCCTGATAGGTATAAACCGACTCAACATTGACCATATGCCTCATCAAAGAATAATCCAGAGAGATGCCATTGGCGCCAAGAAGCTCACGTGCCGTTCTGGTACACACACGGGCAACAGCGATATTGTTTTTCTTTGCCATGGAAATCTGGACATGGCGCGCTTTTCCCTCGTCCATGAGTCTTCCCAGACGATAAGCCAATAACTGCCCTTTGGTAATCTCAATTAACATGGTGACCAATTTTTCCTGTACCAACTGGTAGGAGGCAATCGTGGCGCCAAACTGCTCTCTCTCCTTGGTATAATTTAACGCTGTCTCATAACAATCCATAGCAATCCCAAGTGCGCCCCACGATATCGCATATCGGGCTTGGTTAAGACAACTAAAAGTGGACCTTAAACCTTTGGCTCCGGGCAACATATTTTCCTGTGGTACTTTACAATCGGAAAAGCCCAGTTCACCAACATCACCAGCTCGCATTGAACCCTTGCGGTTTTGAAAAGTCTGAGTAAACCCTTCGGTACCCCGCTCAACTAAAAAGCCTCTTACCCCTTCCTCTGTCTGCGCCCAAACGACTGCCAAATCAGCAATTGAGGCATCACTTATCCATTGCTTGGTGCCGTTGATAATCCAGCCGCCAGCGTCCTTTTTGGCCACGGTTTCCATCGTAGCGATATCCGAGCCACGATTTGGCTCAGTTAGCCCAAAACAGCCTGTCTTCTCACCTCTGGCAATCAGTGGTAGCCATTTCTGTTTCTGCTCTTCCGAGCCAAATTGCCAGATGGGATACATGATTAACCCTGATTGAACCCTGATAAAACCGCCAACCGCACTATCAATTCTCTCCGTTTCCTGAGATATGAGCCCAAATAAAAGATAGTTAGCCCCAACCCCTCCATATTCCTTGGGAATAAAAGCGCCAATCATACCCAGCTCCCCAAACTTGGGTGCCAGTCCTTCCATATTTAATGGCTTTTCCTGATGAAAGGCATCAGTCACCAGCGGTTCAACCTCTTTCTCCAGGAACTCCCGTACCAGGTTCCTGGTCATCTTTTCTTCTTCGGAAAGTAGCTCGTCCAGGTTGTAAAAATCGACACCCTTGAACTTCATCTGCAAGCCTCCTTTTTATCGGGGCTTTACTCCCCATCGTTTTTGGTAGTTCTCCTTAACTTCAGCGTTAATCAGCCACTGCGGCCATTCACCGTTAATAACCCGGGCAACCTCTTCGTATGGGCGCCGCCTCATCCGTTCTACAGATTGTTCGGAATAGTAAGCAGTGTGCGGCGTGATAATCAAATTTTCCAGTTGGAGCAATGGATGGTCAGGCTTAATGCCATCGGCCTGTATCACGTCTATTGCCGCACCAGCAATCTCGCCCTGCTTGAGTGCCGTATGAAGCGCCTCTTCATCAATGAAATCGCCACGGGCACAATTGATAAGATAGGCAGTCGGCTTCATCTTCTTGAACTGCTTAATTCCCAGCATATGCCTGGACTCGGGCGTGAAGGCAGCGTGTACGGAGATAAAGTCCGAATTCTCAAGCAAATAGTCAAAAGTTACCGACTCCACACCAGACTCCTCAAAGACACCGGACGGAACATAAGGGTCAAAGGCGATGATTCTTAACTCAAATCCCCTGGCTTTAGGGACAAGCCGCCTAGCAATCCGCCCCAAGCCAACCAGACCCAGAGTCTGCCCCTTGATTGGTAACATTGGCGGTAATATTTTGAGCCGAATCTCTTTCTTTTCATAAGACTCCCACTTCCCCACCCTGACCGCCCCATCCAGACGAATCAGTTTTCGGGCACAGGCAAGGATAAGCGCCATACTATGTTCGGCAACTTCCTCGGTACAGTAACCATCAGGGTAAGAAACACAGATACCTTGTTCGGTTGCCGCCGCCAGGTCTATCGCCTCGTAACCGGTGCCGATGTTATAAATCATCTTGCACCGGCTCAGCTTCTCAATAACCTTCCTGGTAAAAGGTCTCCGGAAAGTGATGACAAAATCGGCGTCATGCGCCGCCGCAATAAGCTCATCTTCTGTTAGACAAGGTTGGGTAATAAATTCGGCGCCAATTCTCTGATAGTCTTCGGCGCGGTGAGGCAACACGGGGTTGGGCACGACCATTACTACTTTGAAAGACATCACCCTTCCTTACTGAATGAGCCGGATATCCAATCACACCGGGACAGGTGAGAGACCATACTACTTCTCCAAAACCATCTTAATCGCCCCTTTCGGGCAAATTGCGGCGCAAATACCGCAGCCTTTGCAATAGTCATAATCAATCTCAATATTGCCTTTATTACCATTCCTGGTTATGGCCAGGTCAGGACAGAGCACCCGGCAAAGTTTACACTTGTTGCACTTTTCGTGCTCTATTATCGGGATATGTGTTCTTCCGGCTACTGGCATTTTACTCCCGCCTTTTCTTCTCACGCTTGATGTCTTTCGGGAAATTCCGTTCTTCCCAGCTTAAAGCCAATATCCACTGCCTTTAAATCTAACTCTCTCAATCTCTGGTGAACAGTTTCAGCCACCGCCGACTTCAGAGCATCTCTGGCAACCAGTCCGGTTATTTCCACCATGGCGCTTAAAATGATTATATTGGCCACTATTTCGCTATGGAGTTCCTCAATGGCGGTACTGGTAGCTGGAATAGGTATATATTTCAAGCCGGTAGTCTCCTTCGGAGAGACAAACCCATCATCGTAAATAACCAAACCTGCCTCACGCTTGACCTGCCCAATATATTTATCATAAGCAGTCTGATACATGGCGATTAAAATATCCGCTTCAATCACATACGGGTAAGTTATCGGCTGGTCTGATATGACGACTTCAGCCCGGCAAGCGCCGCCCCTGGCGGCAGCGCCGAAGGAATTGGTGCCACTGACCCATTTCCCATCGTTAAAAGCCGCTTTGCCTAGTATCGTCCCGGCCAGGACAATACCCTGCCCGCCATAACCGCAGAGTAGAACCTGCTTAATCTGTCCCATCAGTAAATTCTCCGGTTATTATCCTGTCCTCTAATTCTTCTCGACTTAACTTCCCGGCTTTTTCCCTGGTGATGCACCTGGTCATTAAATCTTTAATCATATCCGCCGGCTTACCGAGGTTGTTCCGCCGGCCGAATTGAACCGGACAGGGTGTTATCGCCTCAATAAAGGTAAAGCCTTCTGTCTGCAGCGCTCTTTTAATGCTTTTGATTAGAGCAAAGGGCTGGGCAACTGCGTACCGGGCGACATAGACCGCACCGGCTGCCTGCACCAGTTTAGAAAGGTCGAAAGGACGGAAAGGGTTACCCTGATGCGTGGTCATGGTGAGAGCACCCAGAGGCGTGGTAGAACAGACCTGCCCCCCGGTCATCCCGTAATTCATGTTGTTGGCACAGATAACGGTAAGGTCTATATTGCGGCGGGCGCCATGGATAAGGTGATTCCCTCCAATATCAGCCAAATCGCCATCGCCACTGATAACCATCACTTTTAGTTTTGGATTAACCATCTTGGCACCGGTGGCAAAAGCGATGGTCCTGCCATGCAAAGTATGCAGCGTATCGGCATTGAAATAGGGGCTCGGTATCCAGGCAGCACAACCGATGCCCGAGACAAACAGCATCTCATCCATATTTAGCTTGAGCTCATCAATGGCTCGCAAAATCAGCCCCATTAAAATCGCTTCACCGCAGCCGGGACAATAGGTGGTGATGCCAATTCCCGGGCGTAGATACTGCTCCAACTCCCTGGCCACTACAAGATTCTCCTTAACTGCTCCATGATTGTGCTCGGGTGGATAACTTCCCCATTCGCCTGGTTATAAGGCACTACCTCACAACGGGCGTATTTCATCACTTCACCGACCACCTGCCCCATGTTCATTTCCGGGACAAATATTTTCTTTACCCTTGACCCAACTTCTTTAATCACCTCACCGGCAAAGGGCCAGAGCGTCTTCAAGCGCAGCAGCCCGATTTTTTTACCTTCTTCCCGCATTCTCTCAACGGCAAACAAAGAGCTTCTGGCGGTAAAGCCATAGCCGACAACAGCCACGTCGGCATCGTCCAAATAGTAATTCTCATACTGTATAATTTCCTGGCGGTGATTCAGTATTTTGTTATGCAGCCTGGTAACCAGCTTCTCATGAACGTCCGGGTGAGTTATTTTCCTGATGCCGAACTCATCATGGGTGGAGCCGGTCACCAGCAATTTCTCCCCTTCGCCGAAGGCAGGCATAGGTGGGACGCCATCGCTTTCCACGGTGCCAAAGGGAGGTGCCCCCGCTTTTTTCTCGCGATTAAACAGCGTCACCTCCCCGCTTACCTCCATTCGTTCTCGCAAATGAGCGGTGGCCTCCTCTGCCATAAGCAGCACCGGCACCCTGAACCTCTCCGCAAGATTGAAGGCACGAATTGCCTGTTCATATAGCTCCGGCACTGACCAAGGGGAAAGCGCGATTATCATATAATCGCCGTGTGAACCCCACTTGGCCTGCATGATATCTCCGCTGCCGACCCGCGTAGCCTGCCCGGTGCTGGGGCCGGCTCTCTGCGCATCGACAATTACCACCGGCGTTTCCGTGAAAACCGCATAGCCAATCCCTTCCTGCATGAGACTGAAACCGGGCCCCGAGGTAACCGTCATCGCTCTTGCCCCCGCCCACGAGGCTCCAATACACGAGCAAATAGAAGCAATCTCATCCTCCATTTGCATAAATATCGCCCCGACCTCTCCAAACCTGACTGAGATTCCCTCGACGATTTCCGTAGCCGGGGTAATGGGATAGCCAGCGCAGTAGCCACACCGTGCGGCAATGGCACCCTCAGCCACGGCTTCATCTCCAGAAAAATAGTAACTCCCGGCCGGGAGCACGCTTTTTAACTTTTGTAATCCCACGAAAGTATCACCTTGCCTTCAGAATCACCGGCAATCACCGACATTTCTTACCGCTTTCTTTTCCCGCAACAAATATTTCTCTACCGAAATCCTATTTTATAATACAAAAGCGCATTTTGCCAGTATGGAGCCGGTTGAGGTTTCCCCTCAGCCATAAAATCATTATTCCCCAGTCCTGATTGACGAAATTATGAGTAATATGTATGATGCAAACAGACGATTTAAGTGCATCAGGTAAGGACGTGGGATGTTCAAGAGAATTCTTGCTATAACCATAGCCCTCTCACTGGTATTTATTCTGGGATGCTCGGAAATTTCAGGGATAACACATACGTCTCTGGCGGCAAATCCTCAAATAGCCATGAAATCAGGAGGCATCCCAAAGCAGCCTGTAAATACAGTCACTTCCTCAAGTACCCCTCTAGCTGACCTGGTTATTGAAAGCATAACCCGGTCGCCGGCAAACCCATCAATAGGAGAGAAGGTAACCTTCATCGTTTCCATTAAGAACCAGGGCAGTGCCATAGCCAGCAGCTCCACTGTCGCTTACTATATAGATGACGCCTATTTAATTTCGGCTTCAGTTAGTTCACTTGGCCCCGGTGCCACTGATACCAGAAATTTTACCTGGGTTGCCCAGCCTGGTTCGCATACTATCAAGGCAGTTGCTGATTTCAAAGGCAAGGTTACCGAAAGTGATGAAACTAACAATGAAAACACAGTAATCCTCCAAACACTTGCCCCTGACCTTATCATTTCGGCGATAACCTGGTCACCGGAAAATCCGTCAAAAGAAGATGCGACCACCTTCACCGTAACCATAGCGAACCAGGGGAGCGGTCAGGCTGGTTTCTCCCGCGTCCATTTTTACATTGACGGGGTAGCCAGAGGTTACCATGATATTCAGCAAATAGGTGCCGGGGCTACTGGCAACACAACCTTTAACTGGACTGCCCAGGAAGGTTCACACGCCATCAAGGCAATTGTTGACAAGGATAACTGGGTTACTGAAAGCGATGACGGGAATAATGAAAAAACAGTACCCTTCCTGACACTTCCCCCCGACCTTATCATCCCGGACATCACATGGTCACCAGAAAACCCTGCACAAAGTGAGAACGTAACTATCACCATCTTTATAGAGAACCAGGGGGATGGACGAGCCAGCCATTCCTGGCTCGCTTGCTATAGAAATGACAGATTGCTGACTTCTATCCTGATGGATCCGATAGACGCTGGAGCAACCGACAATGAAACCTTCTACTGGATTGCTAGCCCCGGCTTACGTGTCATCAAAGCAGTCGCCGACTCCAAAAAGAATGTAATCGAAATTGATGAAACCAACAATGAGATGACGGTTATCCTGTCACTTCTTCCTGACCTGATTGTTGAGGACATCACCTGGTCACCGGAAACCCCCCTGATAGGCGATGAAGTAACCTTCAGTGTAAACACCAAAAACCAAGGCAATGCCGAGGCCAAGTCCTCCCGTGTTTATTTCTACGTTGATGACTCGGCTAAAGGCTGCGAGACAATCCTAGAAATAGGCGCCGGCGATAACGTGACCAAGGCCTTCACCTGGACTGCCCAGGAAGGTTCACATACCATCAAGGCAATTGCCGATAAGGAAAGCAAGGTTACAGAAAGCGATGAAACCAACAACGAGAAGACAGCAACCTTCTCTCCAATTACTCCCGACCTCATTATCGGGGCAATAACCTGGTTGCCAGCAAATCCCATGGAAAGCGATAACATGACCTTTACCGTGGTCATTGAGAACCAGGGCAGCAGTGAAGCTGACCAATCCAGTGTCGCCTGTTATATTGATGACGTCTACCTCGCTTCAGCCTCAGTCAATTCGGTAAACGCCACTGCCACTGACAACAAAACCTTCAACTGGATTGCGCAGGTCGGTACACATGTGTTCAAGGTAGTTGCTGACTCTGAGGAAGCACTTGCTGAGAGTGACGAAACCAATAATGAGATGACAGTTACCCTGCCGACACTGGCTCCCGACCTTACGGTTCATGACATAGTCTGGGTATCGGCAAACCTGTCAGTAGGCGATAAGGTAACCTTCATCGCCACCATCCAGAACAGGGGCAATGCTAAGGCTGAAAATTACGGGCTCGCCTACTATGTTGATGATGTTTTCCTGACTTCGGCCCAGGTCAATCTTCTGGGCCCTCGTGCTACCGACAATCAGACCTTCACCTGGATTGCGCAGGCCGGCTCGCACCCCGTCAAGGCAGTTGTCGATTACGACGAGAAGATTGTTGAGGGCGATGAAAAGAATAATGATAAAACCATAGTTTTCCCAACACCCACCCCTGACCTCATCATCCAGGCAATAGATTGGTCGCCAGAGAAGCCAGCCGAAAGCAATAACGTAAGCTTTAATGTGACCATAGAGAACCAGGGTACTGGCAGGGCCGATTACTCCCGCGTCCACCTTTATATTGATGGCGAATCTCAAGGTTACCGCGGCATCCAGAGAATCAATGCTAACGACACAGTAACCGAGGTCTTCACCTGGACGGCTGAGGCTGGCTCACATATGGTCGAGGCAGTTGCCGATGGAGCTGACTACTTACCGGAGGCAAACGAATTTAATAATGAGAAGGCAATAGCCTTGCAAATCTTGTCCGCATCTGCGTCAACCCAGGCACCTGGCACAAAACCGCCGGGGGATTCGGCAGGGAAATCGTCACCTATCCCTTCATTGGGCAAGGGAATTTGGCTGGATTTATTGTTTCTTTTAGTTCTGATTGCGTTGTTTTTGATATTGATTATGGCTATACGGAGGTCTCGGAAACCTTAAATCGGAACTCAGGTAGTAGTTATAGTTGGCAGGAGGAAAAACATGGCTAAAATTCTGATGGGTCCCAGGACATTAATTTATCCCATGCCGGCATTACTAATCGGGGCAAATGTTGATGGCAAACCAAACTTTATGGCGTTGGCGTGGGGTGGTATTGCCAATAGCGAGCCACCGATGATTTCGGTAGCGATAAGACCCAGCCGCCACACTCACAAAGGCATCAGCCAGAATTTGACTTTTTCCGTTAATATATCTTCCGTGGATTTGATAAGGGAAACCGACTACTGTGGAATTTCATCTGGCGCCAGAGTCAATAAAGCCGAGGTCTGCAAGTTTAATGTTTTCTACGGTAAATTAGGTAGCGCCCCGCTTATCGAGCAATGTCCCATCAACCTGGAATGCACGGTTGTGCACACTCTGAACTTGGGCAGCCACTCACTTTTTGTCGGCAGGATTGAGGAGACCCATGTATCAGAAAGCTGTCTTACTGACGGGCAGCCAGATATTAAGAAAATCAAGCCCTTAATCTACACAACAGAGCCGTATCGTCAATATCAGGCTCTTGGCGAGGTCTTGGGCAAAGCCTTTCATATCGGCCGGGAAGTCGAAGCAAGTACCTAGCCATCAAACGTGAAGTCCCTTGCAGCTTGCTTGAATGGAGCTCTCTAGTCTCCCGGCTATACCAAAATAAAAAGTGGCAGCGGCTGGATTTGGAGAAGGTCAAGACTTGATATATGCGTTATAATAGTTTTAAACTGCGAAGCTAAATTAACTTGAAATTAAGTTATTGCAGGTTAAAATACTTGGTTCTTAGCAAACTTAGTATTCACAAGTAACTTGTACACCTTTTTTGCCATTCTGATGCGTGTAGGGCCAGCTGTAGTGCTGATATTTGCTTTCCCTTACCCCCAAAGTATTGACAACCAGATGCCATAGATATATTATTGCTGATAAGAGCAATGAGGGTCAGGATGCCTCATTGTGAATTGAAATGAGAAACGTCGGCCAAGGTCTAATGTAAAATTCAGACAGCTGAAGTAACCCCAGGCATAAAAGGGTTTGGAGAGTAAGGCACAGAGTTGGTGCCGTCGAAGCTTGGGGGATTTAAAGGAGGTATGCTATGCCAAAAGGCACAATCAGACGGCTTATGGACCGTGGTTTTGGGTTTATCAAGACAGAGGATGAAACAGACCTCTTCTTCCATCGCAACAATCTTGAAGGAGTGGAATTTAATGGCCTTAGCGAAGGGCAGGAAGTGGAATTTGAGAAGGGTCAGGGACGTGATGGTCGCCCCGCAGCAGTTA
>CAZWYS010000019.1:14221-23105 GCA_964638295.1 uncultured Dehalococcoidaceae bacterium | reverse complement strand
CAGAGCAGCTGACTCTTAATCAGCAGGTTACAGGTTCGATTCCTGTGCGGCTCATTTCGAAGTTGAGCAACAAGCTGACTTGGTCAAGACTTGAAAGCTGATGCTATTCCATTTATGAACTGAGTGTTCGGCGGAATGGTATCTCAATATTAAATCGTCTTATACGATACAAAAGGAGGTAGAAGTTGCCGCATTTTGCCAGCGAACAAGAAAGGTTTGACATAATGCAGAAAAAATTGGGTGCCTCTGTAATTTCCGACATCCTCGACAGCCTTGGTGCCCGTAAACGGGGTATGAGAGCTGATGTCCGCCCCGTTTACCCCGGAGCAATTGTAGTCGGTAGAGCCTATACAGTCCTGACTGTCGATATCTACCAGCTTCTTGATGACCCGTATAAAGGTGAAATTGAAGCTGTTGATTCCCTAAAACCTAATAACGTGATGGTGGTAGGTACCAACCAATCTAAGCGTACCTGCTTCTGGGGCGAGCTGCTCTCTACCGCTGCTCGAGCCCGTGGTGCTCGTGGCATAGTAATTGATGGTTATACTAGAGATGTCGCTCAAATTACTGCCATGAAATTTCCCACATTTACTGCTGGGATAAGCATGGTCGATTCAGCAGGCAGGAGTATGGTAATCGACCATGGCTGTCCGGTGAATTGTGGAGGGATTATGGTCAACACGGGAGACATAGTGTTTGGAGATATAGACGGTGTGGTAGTCATTCCGAAAGAACTTGAGGAAAAAGTTATCCCGCTAGCTCTAGAAAAGGTAGGGAGAGAGAATTTACTTCGTGACGAACTACTCAAGGGAACACTAATGCGGGATGCTTATGACAAGTACGAGGTGCTGTGAGAATTTGCTTATTTGACTATCCAAAACTGAGAACGAGGTACCCAAACGAAGGAGCACCCCAGCGATTACTTTACTGAATAGGGATTTGAGCTGTAAGAGAGCTATTCTAAATCGCATCGAAACGGCAAATGAGCACTAATTAGTCAGGAGCCTAAATCCGCATCCGACTCATTTTACCTAGGTAGGGTAATTACTTTCCTCGAGCGATGTTTAATGCTGCTTATGCGTTTTGGGATAAAATCACAGGCGGCATTTTCGGGTATGGTATAAGAAGGTCTGCCTTTGGCGTCAATCTTTACTGAAATCTAAGTGTTTAGAGCTTCTGACCAAGTAAAAAACCCTTTGCTCCTATGGGGTCATCAGGATCTAGAATAATGTGACTAAATCCTGTAATGTAGGCGCTCCCTGTAATTTCAGGGACAACTGCTTCATAGTCACCAACCGTAGTTTTTTCAATCAACCTGCCACGGTAGGTTTCACCTGCAATACCTTCGTTTATAAAGTCTTCATCGAGGCCTAATTTTTTCCTGCCGAATAAGACAGCCATTCGTCCCGATGTTGCTGTACCACTTGGCTCTCTAGAAATCCAGTTTCCTCCCAAGACGGCAATATTCTGATTGGCATCCTTATTTTTAACAGGCGAGTCTGAAACACAAACAACGTGCAGTTTTTTTGATATATTACGGTTGGTAGGATGTACTAAGTCAAACTTATCGTTAAAGGCACTTTTTATCGCGCCTCCAGCTTTAAGTAACTCGGCGGCATTTTCAGAACTTACTCTGATTCCAATTTCCTCGGCATCGATATAAAAGAACCAATTGCCTCCAAAAGCAACATCCCCTTTAATCTCTCCATAGCCGGGGACATGAATTGATATGTCCTTTTGGTATAGAAAGACCGGGACATTTACGAAAGAGACACCTTTTACCTTTCCTTCAGTAATACTTACTTTCGTTCTTATTAGCCCGACTGGTGTTTCCAATTTAAGTTCTGCTAATGGTTCTTCTGCATGAACCATGCCCGTTTCAACAAGCACGGTAGATATTGCAATAACCATATGACCACTCAGCTCATCATAATAATTAGGGTTAAAGAAAATAACACCAAAATCAGCCTCTTTATTACCGGGCTCCACTAACATCGCTCCAAACATACCGGAGTGACCCCTAGGCTCATTGCATAAGAGAGTGCGTATATAATCCATTTTATTTTTTACATACTCTCTTTTTTCGACTACTGAATCCCCTGGTATTTTGGGCAATCCGCCAATAACGATTCTGGTTGGATTACCCGCGGTATGGGTATCCACTGCTAAAATTGAATTTTTAAATCTTACAGTCACCAGACACCTCCAAGTTCGAACTAAATTTATAATCACTTGCAAGCCAGTGCTATCCTGCCTGCGGAGCAGGCAAAAGATATCTACCTGCGGCAGGCAAGAAACCAACATGAAAACAGATAGCTACCCGCCTTCAATTGATGCCGAGTTTGTCATTCAGATGATAAATAAATGGCTGGCAACCCTTATCCTATGTTCATCCTGATAATTTGTCAAGGAAGTTTTATGCGCAGGTGCAAAGATTCGAACTTATCACAAGAGCTTAACCCATCGGACTGTTCGTTCAGTGCCTTTCTGCTACAATTTAAACGGACGAAAAGACAACTCTAAAGGTTTTATATTAAATGAATTGGGAAACTAACTTATTCTTATCTGCCTAGAACCAAAACGGAAGCATTAACCCCGTTGATCTAGGTCTTTTCGTAAGTGATGAACATTATTTCTTTGCTTCTTTAGCAGTATTGACAAATAATAGAATTGAAACTAGGATGTCTCTTTGAGGGCGTAAACTGAATATTTAATAGAGGAGTCCTAATGGTGGAAAGTTTGTTGGAACTGGTTGGCAATACTCCGGTTGTGAGGATAGCTAAATTAAATAATACCAGATCAACTATCTTAGCCAAGCTGGAAGCCCCAAATCCAAGCGGCAGCATAAAAGATGTAATGGCTCTGTATATGATTAACAGGGCTGAGAACAGGGGCATATTAAAGAAAGGAAATAAGATAATAGAGGAAACCAGCGGCAATACCGGCATCTCATTCGCTATGGTCGCCGCTTTAAAGGGCTATAAATTTGTGGCGGTTATGCCGGAGCATATGAGCCAAGAGAGAAAGCAGATGATGCAGGCTTTTGGTGCTGATGTTGTCTTGACCCCGGAAGAGGAAGGGTTTACCGGGGCGTTGGAGAAGCTTGAACAGCTAGCTAAGGAAAATAAAGGCGCTTGGTTACCAAGGCAGTTTGACAACCGTGATAACATTGATGCTCACAGGAAAATTACTGGCAAGAGGATTTTGGAAGCAGTGGCTGATAGGATTGATGTTCTTGTTGCCGGAATCGGTACTGGTGGTACCTTAATGGGCGTAGCCGAAGCTTTGAAACAAGTTTATCCTGAGGTAAGAATAGTTGCCGTGGAACCTGCCGAATCAGCAGTAATGAGTGGGGAAGAGCCTGGCTCGCACATAATACAGGGGATTGGTCCAGGATTCATCCCAAGCCTGGTGAATATGAACCTTATTGATGAAGTGATTAAAGTAAATAGCAATGACGCAATTAATATGACAAGGAGATTGGTGAGAGAAGAAGGTTTGATGGTTGGCATATCTTCTGGGGCAAACGTCTTTGCTGCCCTAGAGATGGCTCGGAAGATAGACAGAGGTAAAACTATTGTTACTATCTTACCAGATAGAGGCGAAAGGTACTTGAGCATGAGTTTAATTTGAGGGAGTAAAAAAAAGGAGGAAAAGGCCATGGAACTGGGACTTGAAGGTAAAGTTGCTATTGTTACCGGTGGTGCTAGGGGAATATGTGAAAGTATTGTAGAGGGATTTGCCAAAGAAGGGGCTAATGTCGTTATCAGTGATATTTTAACTGATGCGGCACAAGAGCTGGCGGAAAAGTTAAAGAAGGATGGGGTAAAGGCGTTAGCTGTTAAAACTGATGTTAGACAAAAGTCTGATGCAGATAATCTGGCAGCCACCACACTGAAAGAATTTGGCAAAATAGATATCTTGGTCAATGGTGCTGCCGTGGTAAGGGATATCAAGTTTATTGATATTGAAGAGGAGGAATGGGACAGGGTTCTTGATGTTAACGCCAAAGGTGTATATCTAATAACCAGAGCTATCATTTCCCATATGATAGCTGCCAAGCAGGGAAAGATTGTCAACATTTCCTCCCGCTCTGGTAAAGATGCACAGGCAGGTCTTGCTCACTATGGTGCTTCCAAGTTTGCCGTAATAGCTCTTACCCAGGCGCTGGCAAAGGAACTGGCAGAATATAACATCAATGTCAACGCAGTTTGCCCGGGCGTTATAAGGACTGATATGTGGGAAAAACTACTTGATGCCAGGTTTGAGCGCACTGGCATTCCCCGCGAGCAAATCTTTGCCAAGATGGTCGAGACAATTCCACTAAGAAGGCCACAAGACCCGGAAGATATCGCTAACGTTGTTCTATTTTTGAGCTCCAATATTTCCCGTAATATAACCGGGGAGGCGGTCAGCGTCAATGGTGGTTCACGAATGGATTAGTCCTTGGGCACCACTTCTACTTACTGGCCATGGCTGCCAGTAATTTAGCCGCCCGGGCAGGATTGAATACACCACAAGCACACTGAGGTGCCAGTGCTTTACTCGCTTCTTCTGGTGTCTTTGTACCGGCTTTTATTTCTGCCGCCATGACCTTTACCAGATTGGGGGAGATCAGAGCGTGACCGCACATGGTAGTAACCTCAAGGATGTCATTGCCGGGCAGTTTTTCCGTCCTGCCCCATACCCCTAGTGAAAAATTGGCCGTGTGGTGCTTCAGCCCGGCTTTCTCAATGCACTCGTCAACATTCTCAAAAATGCCACTAACTACTACTGACAGCCCCAGGTCCGCCTCTTTAAGCTCTTTCAAGACCTCGGTAACCGCCTCTTTATTGTCAAATACAGCATGGCCAATCCTGCTGGCATTGGCGATGACCTCATCCGCCTTATCAATCATGCCTCCCATGCTGACACTGCCGATGTTCTTGGGGTTATGGCGCATGGCAATGCGTAGAAACTCCTGTATCTTCGGAGTTTGACCTTCTTCATTTATACCGATTGCCTGTAACATCAATATGACATAATCTTCGCTCAGACTCTTGGCATTTCCTCGGCGATGTAAAGTGTGTGTCATTAATATTCTCCTTAGACGTTAGCTTTGGGACGACCCAGACCAACGTTCTGTTTTCCATTTATGTAGTGGGGAATACCCATCTCATTCAGTAGCTTTCTCAACGGATATGACCCGTCAGGGTCAGCCCGGTTGATACATTCCACACTGAATACGGTATCAACCTCTTTGGCTGCCTCTTTTAAGGCGTTCATTACATCCTTAAATTTCTCGATGGGGTAAACGCACTCGATGATGGCGGAAAGCACTTTTTCATTAAGCACATCTTCCTTGAGCTTTCCCGTTTTGACATCTTCCATGAGAAAGGTAACCGGGTTCTTGGCTTCGAATTCTACTCCCTGTTTTGCCAGTACCTGCGCTGCCTTGTCCACGTCGCGAAAGCGGGTGCCGATTCCCGGTCGGCCAAACTCACAGCCCATGCCAATCCACCCTCTCTTAAACCGGCCGGTAACATCATTGGTTTTCATCTCTTCCGTGCCGCGCCCGGCGATTTTGGTCTCCTTATGCTCGGTTCTCGGGTCGGAGAAGGTGGCACGCAGGGAACGGGGCCAGGGTGCTGGCTCAAAGATGATGGCATCCACCGGGCAGGCACCGGATTTCAGGCAGACGGCACAGTCCACGCATTCGTCCTGGTCAATTACGGCGACATCATCCATGCTGATTGCTCCCATTGGGCAATAGGGCACGCATGCCTCACAGGCGATGCATAAATCGGCATCAATTCTCATTAATCTGACTCCTTTGCTACTTAGTACTACTATCCGATTATAAGACCGGGGAGCCACAAAGCTAACTCCGGGAATATAACAACTAAAAATAGCCCAACTAGTATCAGGCAAATAAAGGGCCAGACACCCCTGATAATATCCCCAACTTCCACTTCCGGTGGAGCAACACCCTTCAAATAAAAGATGGCATGGGCATTGGGTGGACTCAGGAACCCCGTCTGATACATAACGCAGACGCAGACGGCAAACCAGAGGGCGTCAAAGCCAAGGGCAGCTGCCACCGGTGTGAAGAGCGGGACAACAATGAATATGGAGCCAATCCATTCGATTAACATACCCAGGATAAAAATCATGAACATCATTACGGCAAAAGAACCCCACTTGCCTCCGGGCACTGACGCCAGAACTTGAGTGGCGAATTTACCGCCCCCCAGGTAGGTGAAAACGCTGCAAAAGATACCCGCCCCTATCACCAGCAAGAAGATGAAGCCGGTGACCTTCATCGTGTCATAGGTCGTATTCTTAAGAACTTGCCAGTTGAATCGGCGATAGACAATCGCCAGCATGGTGGCGATAAAGGCACCGGCACCGGCGGCTTCGGTGGGGGTGGCTATCCCGGCGAAGATTGAGCCCAGCACGCCCAGGACGAGAAGTATCGGGGGAACCATCTGGGCGAACATCGCCGTAATTTTCTTGCGAGTGGACACGACTCGTCTTTCCTCCACCGGCAAGGGGGGACCTAGTTCAGGCTTTAACCCGCATCTGATGGCGATATAGCTCATATATAGTGCCGAAAGGATAAGCCCGGGGACAAAGGCGCCGGCAAATAACTGCCCCACCGAGATAGCGGCCATGGGTCCATAAATAACCATCATGATGCTGGGAGGGATGAGGATACCCAGGGTGCCGCCAGCACAGACTGAACCGCAAGCTATGGACTTGCTATAACCCCGCTTGAGCATGGGAGGCAGGGCGATTATGCCCATGGTGACCACCGAGGCACCGATGATGCCAGTACAGGCGGCAAAGATGGTGGCAACGAAGATGGTGGCCAAGGCCAAGCCACCCCTGAGACCTCCCATGATAAGGTGCATGGTGCCAAAGAGTTTTTCGGTAACTCCGGACTGCCCCAGCATCGTCCCCATAAAGACGAATAAGGGAGCCGCCAGAATAATATAATTGGTCATCGTCTTATAGGTCGAGGCGATGGCGATACCGTAAATCCGGTCGCCCATGAAGAGAATGCCGAAGATGAAGCCCACCCCGGCCAAGATGAAGCCCAAAGGAAAGCCGGAAAATATGCCTAATGCCAGTGTCCCGAGCATCAGGATAGTAATCAGGGCGGGGCTTATCTCTATATTTAACATCACTTTCCTCTAACGATAGTTCTCAGGTCACGAGTAAACGTGGCTATTAGCGCCAGTAACAGCAGGGAAATGGCTACCGGCGCCACTGTTTTCAAGGGATATATAATCACCCTCCAGGCGCTGTCTGAACTTACCTCGTGAAGTGCCCATGACTGTTGGGTCCACTCCACCATGCGCGGCAAAGCGACAATCCACAGTGGGAAAACCAAAATCAGGGTGAAGACGACATCAAGTATCGCCTGACCACGGGGTGACAGGCGCTTGTACAGCAGGTCCACCCTGATATGAGCTTTTATGATTAGTACCCAGGCAAATCCCAGAACAAAGAGGCTGCCGCCCAACATGCGGGCTATCTCAAATGCCCATATCGTTGGCGCATCAAAGGCATACCTTAAGACTACTTCATAAACAACAACCAGTATGAGTAATACCACAAGAAAAGAGGCAAATTTTGCCACCCGCTCACAGATAAAGTCAATACCTTTCAAAATGTGTTCCAAGACAATCATAAGACAACCGTCCTGCAGGCACTCACCCCCACCTCCCATAAATGTAAATTCTGGTGGGGGTGAGTACCTGAGCTAGACTCAACTAGAACTTGGGCGTCTGGTAGTTCTCAAAGCGCTTATACTCTGTCAAGAAGTCCAACTGGCTCTGGTATACCTTGGCGAAGAACGGGTCTTCGGCGCTCTTCGTCTTGTAGAGGTCATCAGCTATCTCGAAAAATTGCTGCTGCAGCTTATCAGGAACAACCATAATCTCCAGACCAGCATATTCCTCGAAAAACTTAAATGCCTCAGCGTCTTCAAGTATACCTAGAGAGTATGCCACGTGGTGGGCAGCCTTGTTGCAGGTATCGAACATTGCCTTAAGGTCATCAGGCAGTGCTGCCCACGAATTGGCATTGACCACCTCGGAATGTACGGTACACGGCTGGTGTATCCCTGGAACCATAACGTATTTGCAGATTTCGTAGAAGCCAAGAGCGACATCAGTGGCCGCCTGGGAATACTCGGTGGCGTCGAGGATGCCTCTCTCCAGTGCCGAGTAAAGCTCGCCACCGGCCAGAGTAACCACGGAAGCACCGACGCGCGGGTCCTGAAGGACTTCCGCCCAGAAACCCTTGGTGCGGAATTTGACTCCCTTCCAGGACTCAAGCGTGTCCATCTTTACATTGGACCAGCAAAAGTCTTCCGGGGTGGAGATAAAGGTATAGCCGGCATAGCCGAAATTGAAATCTTGAAGCATCTCCTTCACATACTCGTTCCCACCATAGTGTTCAAACCAGGCGACATACTGCGGAGCCGTGAAACCAAGTGGTCGGGCGGAGAACAGCGGGGACGATGGCATTTTACCAATCCAGGTGTGCAGAGTCCCGTTAAACAGGTCAATCGTGCCGTCGTTGGTGGCATCGAAGCACTCTTTAGCCCCCATAATAGCGCCAGCCGGGTGCGTCTCGATGATAAAGCGGCCATTACTGGCTTCCTCAAGCATTGCGTTCCGTATCTGAAGCGCGCGTTGAGATATCATAATATCTGTCCACGGGGTTGATTCTACCCATTTAACCACCTTGGCGGGTTGTGCAGGAGCTGGTGCTGGTGCTGGAGCTGGTGCTGGTGCTGGTGCTGGAGCTGGGGCAGGTGCAGGAGCTGGGGCCGGGGCAGGTGCTGGAGCTGGGGCAGGTGCAGGAGCTGGGGCCGGGGCAGGTGCTGGAGCTG
>CAZWYS010000019.1:0-14121 GCA_964638295.1 uncultured Dehalococcoidaceae bacterium | reverse complement strand
CTGGAGCTGGGGCAGGTGCAGGAGCTGGGGCCGGGGCAGGTGCTGGAGCTGGGGCCGCACAGCCAGTAGCCACTAACCCACCTAGCAATGCCATTATCAGCACCAAAGCTAATATCTTTCTCTTTTCCATCTTCTCCTCCTGTTAAAAATTTTGGCACTAAGCTGAGTAAAATCTTGTCTCTTGAATGTTATCACCTCCTTCTTCTTAAATTTTCTCAATCCTCAATCCAAAGCATAATGGTAAAATCTTTTCTTCTCCTCCTGAACGGCCCTCCTGATAAAACATCAAAACCGATCTTTAGAGGTCGGTTTCACTATTGGCTCCCTGCCACTCGAGTGACCAAATTTGAGTGGCAGCTCAACGCCCCCCCGATAGTTTTTATGCAACCAGTTTCAGCTAATCTTTATAATCTGCTCTTGCTTACTCCTTGAGTTTGATAACTTGGCGGGATAATATATTATGTTATCTACGGACTGGAATTATAAATGACACGTTCTAAAATGTCAAGAGTTTTATCTTTAGGTCTCCTCCTTAATCCACGGGTTGTGGTTGGGACACCGGCTGAGATGGTATCAGCTGCCCTGATTTTACAGCCGAGACGGGTGATATTAACTTAGTTGCTTTTATGGTCTGCTGTTCAGAATCCTCCAGCCTCCAAGTACCTGCTAAGAGTTCTAGGATAGACACATCAGCATCCATCCCGGGTTTGAGGCTCCCCATCTTCTTTTCAGCGCTGATAGCACGTGCTGGATTAATGGTGGTCATTTCTATTAGCTGTTTTAAGTCTAACCCCAGAGCCATAAATCTGGACATGGTCGCCGTCAGCCCGTATGTAGGGCCATAGAGCGACAAGGTAGTGAGGTCAGTACTTACGGTCGTGGGTAAGATACCTTGTGCCATACTCTTTCTGGCAACGTCAAAGCTAAAATTCATTTTGCCCACAGCAGTATCCAAAATCACACCCCTCTCCATCGCTTCTTTCAATTCCGGTATTACGGTACCATCAGGGCGCATTGGGCTGCCATGTTTAGCCGTGAAGAAGTGGCTGAGTATGTCACCTGTTTCCATTAAGGGGAGAAACTCCTGAGTTAGCGTTGGTGATACCTTTTTTTCGTAGTCTCCGATGTGTACCATGAGCGGCAGTCCACACTTTTTAGCTGCCTTTTTCGCCACTTTCACTACTTCAACTCCAACATTGCCAATGAATTTACCCACCAGGCGCAATTTTATTCCCTTGATTATATCCCGATGGGCATCGGTAGTAGCCACGATAGCATCAAGGTTGGCATCATCCCATTCCCTCATCTCAGGTGTGACAATTTGTCCTCGAGAGTCCAGGTTGAGGAAGCAGAAAACTGTCGTGCGAGACGAGGGAATGATATATTTGAGAAATCCACCAAAGGATGCCTCACCAGCACTACCCCCATCCACTACCGTGGTTACGCCTTGCTTTACTCCAGCAGTGTCAGGCTCAACCGCAATCTTAATCACACCATCGTAGACATGACAGTGTACGTCAATAAGTCCCGGAGTGATTATCTTATCTGCGGCATCGACTACCTGACGGGTCTCTTGTGAAGGAATATCCTTGGCGACAGTGGCAATCTTACCTCCGTTTATCGCTACGTCCAGTATGTCATCCAAGTTCTGTGCTGGGTCTATCACCCTCCCGCCTTTAATCAGCAGGTCATACATAAAGGGCCTCCTTTCATTTATTTTATATTTTAAATTGAAATAAGCTTCTTAAATTATATTAAAGGCACTAGGATTCAAAATATAGTTCAAGTGCCTTAGTTTCGGGGTCAGTACTGCGTTTCATCTCAAGACCTGTTACTTCAGCAATCATGACCTCACAGAACGAGAGGATTACACAACCCTCGGTTAAATGCCCACCGTAAGCTCGACCGTCATCGAGGCCTGAGGAAACCGTAATATGGCAATGGATATGGACTTCGCCTTCCCTTGTTGCTATATTCCCCGAAAGGGCAAGCAATTCTAATGGCTCCTTTTTCGGAGTATAGATGCGGTTCCGGTCCATGATAGGGAATTCATCAGGGAATAACCTGACGTTGCGGAGAGTTACCTGGCTAAGACTGCCTGCCCCAGAAAGGATTACTCCCGACCGAAGGTTTTCTCTCTTGACGATTTCCTCCAGGGACTTCAACAGGTCATAGCCAGGCCCCAGTCTCATAGCTATTACTTTACCCAATGCCCCTCTGCTCATCCTGACCTTTTCTAGCTTGTTCATCGTTCGCTCCTTCCTTCAATTTTGGTACTTATATATGAACTAGCTTAGAGACGAAAATCCGGTAGCAACTAATACGGCTATGTTAAGCACTTGAGCACTAAAAAGTCAAAGTTTCTCACCTTCCCAAAATCTACTTTGTTATCCTGTATAGTATCTTTGGTGTGAATCCAACCCAATGAGCTGAAAACAAGAAGGCAGGATAGTTCCTTAAACTATCCTGCCTTTTCTGTTCGCACCTTATTCTTGACTAAATATAAGCCGAATCTTGTCAGAGTTAGCCCCATTTGGGCTAAGCACCTTGCTTCAGATATTGTCTTAGGTTGCGCTTGATTATTTCCAATAGGCCAAGATTGTCATATCTCTCCTTCATTATTCGAATCGTTTGGAGCATTCTCTGGTTTACTTCACGCTGGGCAAGCTCCAGATCTTTCAGCCTTTCCCCTATCTCATCCAGAACTGGTTGAAGCCAGCCTGAAGCAGCATAAAATTGATGCGTCTTATCCAAATCTTGGCTCAGATTGTTAATCTTTAGCTCCAGCTCAGCTACTAGTTGCTCCTTCTGACGAAGTAACTCTTCGAGTTCTGTTTTCTGAGTTTCAATAGCCTGTAACTTAGTGTGTACCGCGCTAGCTGCCATTTGACTTTGCTTGGTTTTTCGCTCCAACTCAAAGCTAACGCTTTCTAAGCAGGCATTACAGTAGATGGATGCCCCTTTCTCAATCTCGGCCCCACACTGAGAGCAGAGTAGATAGTGAGCATGATTTTGTTTTGCTGAGCGGCACTCCTTGCAGTGGGTGGGTAAGGTGAAACCTTTCTGCTCGTAAAACTCCTTCTCAGCCGTGGTCAAGGCAAACTCCCTACCACATTGACGGCAGGTCAACTTCACATAAGCCTCTTTCACCACTTATCTGCTCCTTCCCTGCTTAAGTATGCTTAGATTGTAAACTAATTAGACTGATATTTAAAGTTACTTAAACCCTCACTTCAATATTAACACTAAAAGAATATGTTGTGAAATATTTTAATGAGTTATTTTTGCTCATCTTGTAAATTTCGTCTCACAATCACTTAAATATAGGTATAGCCTAGATAATAGCATGTTTATTGACAAAATCCATGTCCAGAGTTATTCCCAAGCCCGGACGACTGGGGATATCAAGATAGCCATTTTTCATTACAAATTTTTCTTGTGTAACTTTATCGCGAAAGGGATGGGGCGAGCAATCATACTCAAAGAAGGGCTCAGTTGGGAAACGACGCTCAGGGAAGTGTGGCAGGGTAGCAAATAATTGCAGCGACGCCGCCAATCCCACATTAGTTCCCCAGACATGGGGCATAATTGGTACGTTCCAGGCACTGGCCAGAGCTACTATTTTCGTCATCTCGGTAAGCCCGCCGGTGGCACAAAGGTCGGGCTGGAGGATGTCCACAGCGCGTCGGGTGATGAGCTCGCGGAAGCCGTATCGGGTGGATTCACACTCGCCGCCAGCGATGAGAATGTTAGATTTCTGCTTCACTTCAATATAACCGTCAATATCCTCAGGTGGGACCGGCTCTTCAAACCAGTAGACATTATATTTCTCCATCTCTCGAGCCAGCCGAATCGCCTCAGCGGCATTATAGGCATGATTGGCGTCCACCATTAGAACTACATCTCCAATAGCCTCCCTCACCGCGCTTACATATTTCATATCTGTCTCAATTCCGTAACCAATCTTGAGCTTCATTGCAGGGAAGCCCTCTTTCTTATAACCCAGAGCCTCTTCGACTAATGCATCTTTTATACTAGCCACATGCTGAGGCTCGTAAAGACCAGTGGCATATACACGGGCCTTATCTCGGAAAGCCCCTCCAAGAAGTTTATATACCGGTACTCCCAAGACTTTTCCCTTTATGTCCCACAAAGCAATGTCTATGGCGCTTAGTGCTGAGATGGGCAAGCCCTTCATCCCTTGGTCTCTGGATCGGTTGTAGAGGAAATCCCAAATGACAGCGTTATCAAACGGGTCCTTACCTATGATAAGTGGTGCCATGGCTTCACTTATCACACTGGCCGCTACCTTGGCTGGACCACCAACATAAAAAGCCTCTCCCACTCCATCAACACCTTCGTCAGTGGAAATCACACATAGAGCTGACTGACGCTGATTTGTTACCCACAGAGACCAGCCAAAAGCCTTGTCGCCTAATAGTTCTTCAAGGACATAGGTTTTGACACCAGTTATCTTCATCACTTACCTACTTACTTATTCTTGGTGCCTTTAGCCTTCTCCAGGGCTGCCTTTGCCGCTCGGATAAGAAAGAAATCATCACAATCCACAGTATTGAACTTGAAGCCCTTTTCTAAAGCCCACTCGATATTATCTAGGACAGCAAACATACCAGCTGGTTTCCCATGCCGTTTCGCCGCCTCTAGCACTTGGTCAAAGGTCGCCATATATCGGGAATCATTCCAATTCGGAGGCACGCCAAATCCCAGGCTAACAGAGAGGTCCCAAGGGCCGATGTAGCAGGCATCTATTCCTGGCACCGCTAGTATTTCGTCCAAGTTTTGAAGCGCTTCTTCGGTCTCTATCTGCACGGCGATAAGTAGTTCTTCATTGGCGGTTTTATAATAGTCCGGATCAAACATACCGGCTCGCCTTGGCCCGAAGCCCCTAATCCCTTCAGGTGGGTACTTGCAGAACCGCACTGCATTTTCCGCATCCTGTTTTGAGTTGACCCACGGTATAAGGACACCATAGGCACCAATGTCTAGAATCCGCTTGATAACAACGGGCTCGTTCCACTGAGGCCTAACAATAGGTACGCAGTTTGTCCCATTCATCGCCTGCATCATTCTCTGTAAGGTCTCGAAACTTGTCGGTGTATGTTCAGAGTCAAGCAGAAGCCAGTCAAAATCGAGATGAGAAAGCCACTCCGCCACGTCCGGGTGACCAAGCATGACAAAAGTTCCGATGACAGCCTCCCCCCGCTTTAAATTTTCTTTGAGAGCGTTCTTCAATTTTGCCACCCCCTGCCAGTTTCATCCCTTTCACTTGGAAGGTAAATGACTGCGCACACTGTAACAAAATCAATCCGAGGATGTCAAGAAGAGCATCTGTAAACTATTCCAAGCCAATATTTAGCCTTGCCAATATTTGCTTGAAATTAGAATAACATGAGCCAAAGTTGGGTAAGATGGCAACCCTTGAACGAAATACAGTGAAAACGGAAGCTGTTGAGTTTAAATATTGTCGCTAATAGTATATACTACCCCAAAGAGAAAGAGGGGCAGGCAGTACCCGAAGATTTAAGGCTAATATATCTCAAGGGTTAGTAGCATTAATTGGGAGGTAACGGTTGTGTTCAAGATAGGATTCATAGGTGCTGGACCGGTGGGTACCGCATTTGGAGTGAGGCTATCCCAATTAGGTTACCAAGTAATTGCTGCCTACGATGTAAGTTCAGTGGCAGCACAGAGGTTCGTTAAGCTGATACCGAATTGTCAAGTTTGCCAAAAGGCTCAGGACGTTACTGATACTGCCGAATTTATCTTTATCACCACCCCTGATGATATCATCCCAGAAGTTGCTGGCCAGCTTAAATGGTACCCTGGCCAATCAGTAATCCACTGTAGCGGTGCTACTTCCACCCATGCCTTGGAACCAGCTAAGCGACAGGGAGCTGCAGTTGGCTCTATTCATCCTTGCCAGACCTTTGCCAGTGTTGATCAAGCCATTGAGAATTTACCCGGCTCTACCTTCGCTATTGAGGCTGAGGAACCATTAAAAGGCATCTTAACGGATATAGCCAAAGCT
Organism: uncultured Dehalococcoidaceae bacterium; assembly: GCA_964638295.1. Classification (GTDB taxonomy): domain Bacteria; phylum Chloroflexota; class Dehalococcoidia; order Dehalococcoidales; family RBG-16-60-22; genus CAZWYS01. The sequence continues at coordinate 8,072 of CAZWYS010000019.1, read as the reverse complement.
CTAAACGGTGATTGGGTGTACCTCACTGCTGAGGATAAGGCGCTTTACCATGCCGCAGCCTGCATTGCTTGCAACTACTTCTATACCATAGTCAAACTAGCTACAGACCTGTGGCAAAATTTTGGTAAGTCTACCGCAGAGGCTATCAAAGCCTATTTACCACTCCTACAAGGTTCCTTGAATAACATTAAGAACGTTGGTTTGCCCAACTGCCTAACTGGGCCCATTGCGCGAGGCGACTTAAGTACGGTGCAAAAACATCTTGAGGCTCTAGAAAAAAGAGCACCTTATCTAATCAGTCTTTACAAAGCGCTGGGGGTGGAGACCATATCTATCGCCTTAGCGAAAGGAACACTTAGCGAGAGCCGCGCTGAGGAATTAAGAGCTTTATTCAAGGAAAATTGAAAATAAAACACCGGACACTTTCCAAAAGGAAGGGGAGAACTATGAAAGTAACCGGAGTAAAAACTCAGTATTTGTAATATGAAGTATTTGCCGCTTAGGATATGGTTTCTGGCCACGCTGACACCGGTTTTTGTTGCCATGATTATTCGCATCGTGTGGGAGGTCACGGTCAACCCCTCAGTAAGTGGCTTTACTATGTCAGCTTTAGTTATGCTTGGACTTCTTGGTCTTTACGCTCTTATCTTCTACGTCACTCTTAAACCGAACCTAAAAAAGCTGAAAAGTCTGCCGGTTGGGATAGGAGTTTTCGTAATGGCTACCGGTGGCCTTATCGGTGGTGCCATTCACTTTGTTCGTTTTATTCCCTCACCTGAGGTGGGATTACCTTGGAGCTTAGTAATAGTCTGCCTCTACCTTCTCGCCGCTGTCAGTGCTTACTGCATGCTACTCTGGGTTATATGGTCTATTTGGAAAAACAGGAAAACTCGGGGGTAGATTATGGATAGGGAGAGGTTTGAGTGGCTGGTGGCAAAAGCAGTTGATAGCTTGCCAGAGGAGTTTCGCACCAAGTTAGAAAATATCGATGTGGTAGTGAAGGACCAGCCAACATCTAGGCAACTGGACGAATTGCGGTTAAAGCGTGGTGAAATGCTACTTGGTCTTTATCAAGGTGTGCCTTTAACCAAGCGGAGCCGACACTATGGAATGGTACTACCGGACAAGATAACCATCTTTCAGAGACCAATTGAGGCCAGGTGCAAGAATGATACCGAAGTTAAGGCTGAAATACAGCGGGTAGTACAGCATGAAATCGCCCACCACTTTGGCATTTCTGATTCCAGATTGAAGCAGTTAGGAAGGGATTAGGCTTGCCCTTATCATATTAGCTTAAAGCTTCTTAACCATATAATCAGCCTGTGAACTATAGCCAAATTCAGTGCGGTAATATTCCCTGGCACCAACACCACTTAAAATCGCTATATGCTGCACTTGAAATTCGTTATGAGCAGTCCGTTCAGCTTCACGGAGCAGCGTCTTGCCTAAACCCTTATGCTGGGCAGCTCCCAACTGCCACTCGCTAAGGGGAACCTCCGGGCCAAATACGTGTAGTTCCCTGATTAAGGCTAAATTGCCATTGAATTTCTGTCCCAGTGTTGCCGATGACCCAGTTTGAATTCTCATACGCAGTAAGCCAAATAAAGTTTCCTTTTCATCCTCAAAGGAGAGGAAAATTTCTCTACTTCCTGAAGCTTCGTAGTCCATCCTAACTAAATGAGGTTCGCCTATTTCCCAGCCATCCCTTGCCCGATGGCCATATTCCCGGCACCTGATGCACTTGCATTCAAGCCCCTTTTGCTGCATCCGTTGTTTAATAATGTCGCGCAGGGAGTCCTTGCAACCGGCGGTGATAAACTTGGGCGGAATGTCACGAAGTAATCTTGGAATTCTAACATACTTGGGCACAATAGACTTAATTTCAACCAGCAGATTAACCATAGTGTCGAAATCGTAGGGCTGGTAGCGTCCTTCCTGATACCATTTATCCAGCTCGGTGCCCTCAATCACCATCGTCGGGTAGAGCTTCAAGCCATCCGGTTTAAAGCTGTCATTATCAAACAGTCTTCTGGTTAGCTCCAAATCCTCTTCCGGAGTTGAGCCGGGCAGTCCGGGCATCCAGTGGTAGTACACCTTAAAGCCGTACTCCCTGAGTAAGGCGGTGGCTTTAACCACGTCTTCTACCTTGTGGCCTCTTCTTACCAGCCGGTAGATATCATCGTCTAAAGTTTGAACGCCAAGCTCGACGCGGGTAGTGCCAAAGTCGAGCATGCGGTCTATTTCCTTTTGCTGGCACCAATCAGGTCTGGTCTCGATACAGAGTCCGGTACAGCGATGTACCGCTGTTTCGTTGAGTCGCTTGGCATCTTCAAGAGCCGCCGACTCCACACCATTCAGGGCATCATAGCACCCCTTGATGAACTGGTACTGGTAGTCCTCGGGGTAGGCGAGGAAAGTGCCACCCATGATGATAAGCTCGACCTTGTCAGTGGGATGACCCATATCGGAGAGGACTCTGAGTCTAAGCTCAACCTGCTTCCGGGCATCATAGTCGCACCGTATGGCGCGCAGCACGGCGGGTGACTCGGGGGTGTAGCTCTGCGGCGTGTTGGCGTAAGTAGGGCAGTACAGGCAATGCCCGGGACACGGCATCGGGCGGGTCATGGCCGCTACGGGAGTCACTCCAGAGATAGTCCTTGCCAGCTTCTTCATGTTAGCCTTATGATATAGGTAGTCACACTCAGTTTAGCAGATTCGGACAAGAGCAACAATTTGAAGATGGGGAAACAAATCAAAGCTGGTTAGCCTGGAATTGTTTTGGGGGTTATGTTAAGTGATGAGGGAGATATTTGAGGAGATAGCGCCGAGCTGGTATAACTTCCGCCACCGGTCGAGGTTCGGAAGGGAGCTGGAAGACCTGGCGCAAAGCTGGCAGGGGGGCAGACTGCTGAACCTCGGGTGCGCCCACGGCCCCGACTTCCTGCCGTTCAAAGGGAGGTTCGAGCTTTATGGAATTGATTTCGCAAAACAAATGCTGAAAATGGCGCAGAAGTACGCCAAAAAGTTCGACCTCGAGGTGAACCTGACGGCGGGGGACGTCCGCTACCTGCCTTACCGGGACGGAACTTTTGAGCGGGCGATAGCGGTGGCGACCTACCACCACCTGAAAGGGGAGGGGGAGAGGTTGAAGGCGCTGAGGGAACTCGGGCGGGTGCTCAAGCCCGGCGGAGAGGCGTTGATTACGGTCTGGAACCGATGGCAACCCAGGTTCTGGTTCCGTCGCAAAGAGTTGACGGTGCCGTGGCGGAGCCAAGGCAGGACGCTCGAGCGCTACTACTACCTCTTTTCCTACGGCGAACTGGAGAGACTGGCGAAGAGGGCAGGGTTCGAGTTGATAAAGTCGTTCCCAGAAAGCGGCTACCGAAGTCGGCTAAAATTTTTTTCGAGGAATATATGCTTGCTGGTGAGGAAGAGGTAAAATACAGGAAAAGGAGCGAGGTGAGACCATGCTGATGAAAATCAAATGCCCGAGCTGCGAAACCGAAGGCACGATGTCACTGGTGGAGAAGGACTACGAGGGGCCATACCGCTGCTGGAAATGCCGGGCGCTGTTCAGCATCAAGCTGGAGGACAACAAGCTGACGGCGTGCGAGCCGATGACCGAGGAGGAGCTGGAGAAGATACAGGAGATAGAGGCGATAAAGAAGAAGATGGGGAGGGAGTGAGGGGGGGAGGGTTAGTTAGTGAAGAGGTTTGCAAAGTTATGGAAACGAATACCAAATTATAAACCGGCCGCCACAAGAATAGTATATTGTTTCAGGCAACTATATACGTGTTTGACTCTGAACTTGGCGTCGTCTTTGCAAGCCATGAGAAAATCCTAAGTTATAAGCAGCTTGAACATCTTTGTGTCTGCCAGTTCCAGCTTGACTATCATCTAGTGAATCGGCATCGAAATTACGTGCGTGGCCTTCAAAAGCATGGTCATATCCTTGTTGATATGCACAACCAGCGCATCTATGCCTCCCAGCCCCAGCTTGGCTATCGGGAAGGTGTTCCAGATCAGGCAAGTAGCGATGTTCTCTCTGGCAAATCATACTAACGACTCCTTTTTGTTGCTATAAATTACCCTTGTTCACCCAATGCGGTAAATACTGGCATTAGGGGGCGAGTATTATTTGCTCAAGCAAGCCTTTCCGCAAAAAGTTGGTATTGATTACATAGTCCATATTCTCAACGCCAACGCGGAGAGAATTCTTCATCTTTCTCCATCCCATGCCATCGGTTAGCCAAACAAATTTCCATCCAGTAGATGTTAGAACGCGGTTTCTATCTGTGTATGAACTTACAATTTCGCTGGGTTTTGAGCCTGTTCCGCTGTAAAAATTCACTTCAATATTTGTAGCTTTACCTTTATTAATAACAGCGTAGTCGAATTTACGGTCCCTTAAAGTTGGTGGAATCTGGACATTGTATTTATTTTCAATATATCCGAAGCTCTTCTGCTCAACAAAAATAAAGCTAGAATTACGGGTTGATAATTCCGTTAAGGTTTCTGTTACCATCTTCTCAAGAAATAGGCCACTTCTATTCTTCCTGGCATTGGTATCCAGTCCGACTTCAACACCAAGTAGATAGTCAATTGCTGAGTCCATCTGGCAAAGCATAGAGAGAAGGCCGGTGTTCTTCGTGAAGTGGACAATGCTGTCTATCTCTCTCGAATCATAGTTGCGTTTAGAGAAATCAAAGCTCTTATACTGTAAACCAGTTTCAATTGAGTTCAGAACTTTAATAATTCCATCGCGGCATGCAAGCAAAATCGGAATTACTTTTATAACTTCGGGATACTTCGTTAGCAGATTTCGTAAGTCATCAACAGGATTTGTACTGTTCTTAAGACTCTTCAAAAGGGCGATTTCATATTTGAAGGTATCCCTGTTCTTGGTAACCTTAGACCAGTTAACGAAAAAATCATAGGTGTAGTTGGTCTCAATCAAGGTATCGCTTAAAGCTTTGCAGATTTCATCAACAGATGAAAGATTTAAATGCTTCCTGTAAAAATTAAGATCTGCCATGACTAAGCTAATTCCTTAATTAATTTGGGTCTGTCGTTTATATTGGCAAATTCTTCTTCAAGCCTTTTTACTGATAATTCCAGATATTCAGTATTGCTATCAATGCCAATGAAACGTCTGTTGTGCCTGATAGCTGCTACCCCCGTAGTAGATGAGCCAGTAAAGGGATCAAGAATGACGTCACCCAAATTTGTTGAAGCAAGGATAATTCGTTCAAGCAATGCAACTGGCTTCTGCGTAGGATGTTTGCCGAATTTTTTCTCAGTTTTGGTTGGAGTTGTGACAGACCATATATCTTGAGGTTCATCTTCAACATCAATATCCGTCCATAATGAGCGCATCTGTTTGCCACCAGATATTTGTTTCATCAGTTGGTAATCAAACTTATGCTTGCTTTTCTCGGTTTTGGCAGCCCAGATTAGAGTTTCGTGACTATGAGTAAAGTAACGGCATGATAAGTTGGGTGCAGCATTTGGCTTGAACCAGGATATATCATTGAGCAGTCTATAACCTAGCTGCTGTAATGCGAACCCGATAGAGTAAATCTTGTGCATTGTGCCGGAAACCCATATTGTCCCATCATCTTTTAACACCTGGCGGCAGGCGGTTAGCCAATCAATGGCAAATTTATGGTCTTGATCAATACCATTTGATTTATCCCATTCCCCTTTATTGACGGATACCATACGACCAGCATGACAAGTTATTCCACCATTAGATAAGTTGTATGGTGGATCAGCAAAAATCATATCCACAGAACATTTTGGCAAGGTAGGGATAACATCCAAACAATTGCCCTCAAAAAGCATGGCTCTATCGTCTTTGTAAAATGTTGTAACCATAGGTTATCTCTTTCTTATGGCAATTATAATCCCTCTTGAAAAGCAAAACAACAAATATGGAATTGTGATTTTTGACTATTGACATCTTAAAAAACAGGTTGCCAAACAGGTGGTAAGCAAAAATGTTAGCAAAATGTTAGCAAATTGTTGGCTGCTGATGATGAATCATCCGAGATCCCTGGTATAATCAAAGCGATAGACGTACCATGTGCCAGGAGTATCAGCGCCACCTGGATGTGCGTGACATCCGTACCTTGCAGCGTATTCGTTCTCATATTGTTGCGCTGCTGATCTGCTCCGGAAGCTAGTTAGTGTACGCCAGTTGGTCAAACCTACGACTCGGTTCTCCCAGTATGATCGTCTTGACTCTGGGTCAGTTGTTATTCCTACTCTACATGGCATGGTGTTTTTCTCCTCCTTTCTTATTTTTCGAATTCTCCCGAAATAAGTATATGGGCACGTTTAAGAATCATTAGCAAGGTCAGAATGAACAATGTAATTAAATAGTAAGATAAAAAACTAATAATCTGCCACAAAATGCAGAAAGATAGGTTTTGAGCATAAATAATAAGAAGAGTGATAGCCAATACAGAAACAAGGATTCCAAACGAAATGTTGTTAAATAGTTGCCTAAGTAGAAGCGCTCTGGGTTTGTCAGTAGTACTCTGTTTCTCTTCTTTGCGTATGGAATCATAGACCAATAACAAGAGGTTAAAGAGGAGAGCAGCAAATATGGAAAGCGAAGTCGTTAGTACAATAACAGCTGTATCGCTTATCTTACCCAAATAAATAAATACCAAAACTGCGATTATTAATGGAACACCGAAAAAAAGAATAAAATCAAGAATCAAGTATTTCTTAGTTTTGTAGTCTTTTAAAGTAGAGATATGGTCTTTTACTATGCTAGAGACATTGATTTTACTAAACATTTGAGTGACCAATGGCAGAAGATAAATCATGCAAGAGGGTATTGGCAATCGAGTGAATACTAGCATAAACTGGATGTCCATTACTTCCAACTTGGACTTCAGAGGATATGTCGAAATACGAATTGAGCCTTTCTAAATGAGAGAGGTCTATCGTTCTATGTCTACCATTAATGTCAACTTCTATTTTTACGCTATCGTATTCGAAATCTCGAAGTTCATATAAATATCTGACTTCTCTTCGACCTTGTAGAACCTCAGTGATACGGTCTACGACCTCTAGATGTCCTCTTCTTTTTGCTTTAATAACAAATTCAATTTCACCCTCTTCCTCAGAATGTCCATGCGCCACAATGTCCGCAAGGTCAGAAGGTATATTAAATTTGATGAAACGAATTTTTATGACTCTTCCATAACGAAGATATTGTGATATAAGATCTTGAGGAACTAACGGATATATCTTTATTGCTATATCGGGATAATTTGCTTCAAAGTATTGTTCAAAATAATTTGTGAATATGGTCTTGATGCCAAATTGTTGGAATCTTTGGAGTAAAATAATTCCTTCATCTGAATGGCTAGGAAGGTGTGCAAGAAAGTAAAATGGAAGCATTTCTGCCTCATTAACAGTTCTATGGTGTGCAACTACACTCGATTGTATATCATATAGTTCACTTTCATAACCATATTCACCAGTTTCTATAATACCACTCATAATTCTTGCGCTGGGTGAGTAGTGAGAAACTCGCAGAAGTTTCTGCGCAGTAGAATCGTGAGATAAACTAGTCATAAGGCTATTGAGGTTTTGGTTGAATATTGTATAAAGGTCTGTGCCTTGGTAAAAATTGTCAATAGGAAGCATTTCGCCGGAACTTTTGTCTACAAGCCTTATTGTATAACTACTAAGAAAGTAATTAGCCATTTCTTTTATCTCCTTAATTTAATTATTCTTATATGATAGTCTTATACGAATTTTATATATTTAAATATTACAGCAAATGTTATGGAAAGTCAAATGTAAATGGTAATAATCTCTGCCCAAAATATGATTTTTAACTATTGACATTATAGTGATGGGGGTGTTTAAGAGGGGCGCCAGCCCCTCTTTTCAATATCTTCCCCTTCCCCTTGCTAAGGGGAAGGGGATACAGGGGATGGGGTTAAGCCAATAGAGAAGCGGTGGGAAACGGGGGGAGTAGTTGACAAATTATACTTTTATGGTTATACAATCAAAGCTGACCTTGAAAAACAGGCAAGGAGAAAGATGT
>CAZWYS010000018.1:0-23478 GCA_964638295.1 uncultured Dehalococcoidaceae bacterium | reverse complement strand
CATTCATTTTTTCTGATTAAAATAATTACAGCACCTAGTATTAAGATTCTAAGACCCCACGTGAAGGCGGTAGATTGGACAAATTCTTCAATCTCTAATAGCTCTTCTTCAAAGAATCTCCCAAAGAGCATCACTCCTAAGAGAAACCAGCCAACTACAGCAAAAATAAGGCCTGCAATTACAAGTCTAGCTTTAAATGTCTTCCTAAATCTGCTTTTCCAGTCACTCATTTGAAGTCAATTATACGCTGAATGGAATGACACTGCCAAGGAAATAGAAAAACGTATTTCCGGGGGAGAGTCAACAGAGGAAATTCAAAAAGGACTTGCGAAAAATATGGTTTGCACCAGCAAGATGATATTGACGAAAAATAAATTATTAGAAGATTACAGAAACTTCAGGTTTGGTTTTAGCGGAGCATGGAAGAATCGGGCTTTATTAAACCAGTACAAAGGTCTTGGAGAACGTTTTAGTTCTACCTTTTGATACGCACGGTCTACCAACAATTCACGATTCTCCAATTCTTCACTGCCATATTTCTTGTCAAAGTTTCTGAATTCACGACGGCAGGGCATTTCGCCTAGAACGCTTGAATTCTATGAAGCGTGCCTCAAGCCATTCATTGGCCTCAGAGGAAAGAACACTCGAAAGCTTGATGAAAAGAAAAGGCTTCCTAGAATAGGAGGCCTACTTTGAGGGAGCCAATACGCAGGATAATTAGTTGCTAAGCTGCCCGTTTGAAGTTCACTTTACTTTATGACGAAAAGTGGCGTAGGAATATTATCAAGTTAGATCACATGGTGTGCTACGCTATCGTCCACCTGCTCCAGAAGCTAAATTGCCAGTAATTATAGCGGTAACTATAACTTGTTGAAAAGTGGTAATATTATTGGGACAGGTCAGTTGTGACCTCTGGTGCCAGGCTAATCATGTTTTGCTCAATCCTGGCGTTTCTTGACAAAGGGGCTGAAAAAACTGCTAAAAAACTACAACATAGCGTTGCTTGAGACGGTGAAATTGTAAATTGCAGAAAGCTATTTAAAAGGGGGTAACTATCCATGGCCAGTAAAGTAATTGCTTATCCATCTTTGAGCACACCCGCGGTCCTCGTTGATTTAGACACCTTGGAAGCCAACATCCGAGAGATGTCACAACTCGCTGCCGAAGCCGGAGTAAGACTGAGGCCGCATGTTAAGGTACACGAAAATACAACCATAGCGAAGATGCAGATTGAAGCCGGGGCATGTGGTGTGGAGGCGGGGGCTGTGGAGCAGGCGGAAGCCTTGGCAGAGCAGGGAATCAGCGATATTGTGATTGCTCACCCCAACTTTTACGGGGGGCCAAGAGGGGAAATACTAAAGAAACTCCTTAACCAATCGTCACTGAAGCTTGCTTTAGTGATAGACATGTTTGAGCAGGCTGAAATTATCTCTGGTTTGGCGCAATCAACTGGTAAGAAAGTCTCTGTGCTGATCAAGGTTGATTTGGGCAGAGGCTCGCGCTTCGGTGTCCTGCCGGGTGAACCTGTTCTGAATTTAGCCAAGAAACTCCAGCGACTTCCAGGCATTGACTTTAAAGGTATCTACGGGCATGAAATGGGGGCAAAACCTACGCCAGAGGGTAAAGATGAGGCAGCTTTAGAGGCGGCCACAATAATGGCGGAAAATGCCAGGATGCTTAGAAAGGAAGGTTTTACCATAGAGCATGTTTCTGTTGGGGCGTCACCCACCTTCCGCTCTACCTGTCGCTTTATAAAAGAAGGCAAATTTCCTGAAATTAACGAGATGCATCCCGGTCAGTGCACTATCGGTGACATCATGTATATGATGGCTGGGGGCAATGTGAAAGAAGCGTGCGCAGTCACGGTGTTAACAACCGTGATGAGTACTGCACACCCAGACTGGGCCATCGTTGATGCTGGATATAAGACACTCGGTGCCGAATCTATTATCGCTCGCCGTGACACGCCGGACTTTTTCTGGAATGGAATGCCGAGTTTCGGCTGGGTGCAGAATCGTCCCGACTTGTGGTTTGGTCGCCTGTCTGCTGAGACTGGTTGTCTGTACTATAAGGACCCCAAGAAAAAGGTGAGCTTTGGTGAGAGATTGGAAATCGTTCCCAATAATGCCACCTTGGTCATTAATATCCATGAACGGATTTATGGAGTAAGAAGCGGCGTGGTGGAGAAGGTAATACCGGTAACCGGAAGAGGTCGAGGCAATTAGGCTTGCTTACTGATTGATTTCAACCATGAAGATGGAGATTTCAAATCACGATAGGGTGAAAATACTGCTATAAAGAGCGAGGTAGTGAAAGTGCCTTTAGACAGAATAAAAGCAATATTGGCAGAGCAATTAGCTGATTTAGAGGTAAAGGGGTCAATTAAAGGCAAAGAAGCGGTTATAATCGGGGTGAAAGAGGCAGGAGGTAACAAGGGGCCAAGATACCTTCTGGAAGGGTACGGAGACAGGGAATTTCTCAGAATGAACTCGAACAGTTACCTTGGGCTAGCCCTAAGAAAGGAAGTAATTGAAGCCGAAGAGAAAGCAGCCCGGGAGTTTGGCACCGGGCCTGGTGCCGCGCGCTTTATCAGCGGTACAGCTAGCCATCAAAGGCACTAACAACGCTGCCAAACAGACACTAGCCACTATCATAAATAACCTGTTTCTTTTCACTTATTCTCTCCTTTATTATTTTTGATTTTCCTGGTTAGTTCCTTTTGAAAGATATCACCCTCTTCTTGGCTAGATTTCAAGTTTGAATGTAGTTAGCTGCCTTTAAGTGCGTTCTCAATAATCGCATGCAGCAGATTAATAATTCCTTGTTGTCCTTTCAGACCAACGCCGTCCACACCCATGATTGGTCGACCGTCAATGCCATCAACCGCCCCCGCCATTATGCAAGCTTCCAGCATTCGGCGCTCGGTATCATCATCTTGAAGAATTTCGGGCTTCTTGAGTAAATACCCCATCATGGCTGCTATCGCGTAAGCACCCCAGTTGGACACCGAAGCCGGGAAAATGACGTCTGTTTTTACTGCACATGCCGTTCCCGCTTTGCAAGGGCACTGGCAAACATTGGCGTACGGGGTGATTTTTCTCACTGCTTCTTCTATCGTGCCACTACCGATTTCATTACCACGGTCCATCACACCTACGGTTAATATCCCACGCGAGGCCGCTTCATAGAACAGGTACTCCAGGTCAGCTAAGTTGTCCTGTGCCTCGGTGTTATAGCCAGAGCCGGAGTGTTTGACCCCTTTCTTGTTCGGGCCTATCGTTTCTACGCTTAATATGGCTTTTGGTGCACACTCATCGATTATTTTAGCCGCCAACTGTTTGCTTTTGCTTTCATCGGTAGCATCAAAGGTAAACTCTCCAGCCGTGGCGCTTTTCATTATCTTCGCCTCAGTGAAGGCCAAAACATTTAAGCCAGCCGCTTTTACGGTCTGGCGGGCAGGCCCCATATCTTTGGGACTGGTAACTACTACTGGTAGTGCATTTAAGCCAAATTTTATAGCGCGGGCTAAACTGGCTACGCCAAGCGGGCCATCGGTCTCACCGTAGGGCATATTGGGATAGTAGGCAAACTGGTCAACAATGATTACTCTATCCCCTTCTTTTACCTTCTCGATTATCTTCTGGGCAGCAACTAGGCTTATCGGTTTATTGTCATATTTCTTGACGGCGCTTTCATATAATGCTGGGATTATCCAGCGGTCAGGGCGTCCGCCCCACCCGGCACCAGTAGTAACTAACCGGTCTACATTTTTGGCCGTTTCTTCCATTATTTTTGATGACCTCCTCTGTATTTTAAAACAGCATTATCTTGATTAAGTTCCCCGCCCCCTCCCGGTGATGGTAAATTCTCGTTCGATGACGCCGTTTCTCACGCCATAAGCTTTATCGTGGATGTTCAGTATCAGACTGGCGCTGTTGGGCACGATTTCTAATCGCTCTCCAAGGGCGAGTTTTCTGGCGTTCTCTTTGTAGTAGAGCCAGCCGCTTTCGGCACCGACTTTTCCCAGCCATAAGTCATCGCGCCCCTGAATTGGGCCAAGACTGGGCATTCCGTTCCAGAAGAAGCCGGGGGTATCCCGTCGCCCGATTATGGACTCACCGCCTAAAGCCTTAAAGCCGGCATCAACAATGACGTAATCTGGGTGAGAGGTACTTACTACCGTGGTCAGTACGGTAAGGGCGCATCGGTCTCTAGTACAACCAAATGAGTAGCTGTAGGCAATATCACCGATGGCACGCTGTCCCGGGTGAATCTCAGTTATTTCTTTAAGTATTCCTTCTTTTACCCAGCGGCAGATGGCAAAGACTGTCGGAGAAGCGCCTGTGGTGACCTCTTCTATTTTGAAACCTTCTTTACGGAGAAGGCGTGCCATTTCACACATGACCGACCCGACCTCAAGGGATACCTTGGCGACGCCTTCATCGCTCGGTACTGTCTGACCACTTGACTCATGTGCATAGATGCCTACAAATTCAATACCCGGGAGCTTGCTGAGCTGCTTGGCCAAATTCAGTACTGGTAAACCCGGTAGCACACCGTACCGCTTTATGCCGGTATCAATCTTCATATATACGGGGATTTTTTTGCCGACCTCTTGGCCGATAGTAGAGAGAGCTTCGGCCTGTTCCAACATGTCCACCACTATAGCTAATTTGAGCCCGGGTTTGGTGATAAGTTTCTTTACTTTTTCAAACTTGCGTTCCCCATAAAAAGGGTGAGCGATGATGATATCGTTAATCCCGGCATCGGCCATAACTATGGCCTGGTCTGTCAGGCCAACCTCAACACCACAAGCCCCCGCTGAAAGTTGCATTTTGGCTATTTCCGGGCACTGGTGCATTTTTACATGGGGTCTTAACTTTACACCAGCATCCGCGGCTGCTTTAGCCATTTCCTTAATATTGGTCTCCAGCTTATCCATATCAATCAGAGCCGCTGGAGTGTCCAGTGATGGGTAAGGTATATCGCCTTTCATAAGTTTATCCTCCGTCCAATATTTTTCCTTCTAAGTAAACTGTAATCAGTTGACAATTATATCTTTATAAAATTGATGAGGCGCTAAGTCAGGTAACATAACTTAGCGTCTCTACTCTCCTAGCTGAGAGATTACACACGACCCAAGACGGACTGCCCCCTCGACTCCCCTCACAGGTATCTCCCGCCATTAGATTGTATCTTATGAAACTATTATATCGTTGCGGCGGGATTTATCAAGCGCTGAACTTAGGATTGACTTAACTTTACCCGTCTTGTAGGCTTGCCCGGACGTTTTCAAAATAATCTAGGGACTCAGGATTAATCAAGGCGTCCCGATTGGGGACGAGCCTGTTATGTATTATATTTACGACCGCGATTTCTACTTTCTTCATATTTAGAGTATAGGGGATATCCGGAACAGCAATGATTTTGGCGGGGACATGCCGTGGTGAGGCGTTCTGACGAAGCGTTTTTCTAATCTTTTCCTGCAAATCTTCGGTTAAATAATATCCGCCGGCCAGTTTAACAAAAAGAACGATGCGCTGGTCATCTTTCCATTCCTGCCCGATAGCTAGACTATCAGCAATCTCCTCAAGTTTTTCTACCTGGTTGTATATTTCAGCAGTGCCAATCCGAACGCCGGAAGGTTTCAGCACCGCATCCGAGCGCCCGAAAAAGGTTATCCCTTTCGTTTCACCATGAATCATGATGTAATCGCCGTGGCGCCATACGTTGGGGTATACGCTGAAGTAGGCCTCTTTATACTTATGGCCATCTGGATCACTCCAGAAATAAAGTGGCATAGATGGTGCCGGGGCTTCGCAGACCAGTTCACCCAGCTGGTCAAGCACCGGTTTACCATTTTCATCATAACACTTGACTTTCATTCCCAAAGCTGGTCTCTGTAATTCTCCAGCATAAACAGGGAGAGTCGGGCTACCTTGAGCAAAGCAACCATTAATGTCTGTGCCGCCAGCAATAGAATTAAAGTGAAGGTCTTTCTTAATTGCCTGATAGACATACTCAAAGCCTTCCGGCGAGAGCGGTGAGCCAGTCTGAGATATTTCTCGCAGGGAGGAAAGATCGTACCGTTCTTTGGGCTTCAGTTCCTGAGCCTTGAGGTAATTAATATAACTAGCGCTACAGCCAAAAATGGTGATTATTTCATCCTGAGCAAGCTGCCACATTGCTTCTGGATTCGGGTAAGTTGGGTTACCGTCATAGAGAACAATAGTCGCTCCGACGGCGAGCGAGCTCAATAACCAATTCCACATCATCCAGCTGCAAGTAGTGATGTAAAAAATGGCGTCTTCTCTCTTTAGGTCGGTGTGAAGTACAAGCTCCTTAAGATGATTAATTAGGATGCCACCAGCGCCTTGCACCAAGCACTTTGGCTTGCCTGTTGTTCCTGATGAGAACATTATGTACACCGGGTGTTCAAAAGGCAGCTGTTCAAACTGAATGTCCGAGTTTGTATCACGGGCAAGAAAATGGTCATAAAGCACAGCATTAGGTATGGCAGTGATATCCGGTTTATCTTCCGCATACCCAACGACAATGACTTTCTCCAACGAGGGAATTCCCCGGGCAACTTCGTATGCGTTAGGTAAGGAGTTGAATGTTTTACCTTTATAAAAATAGCCATCAACGGTAAAGAGAACTTTTGGTTCTATTTGGCCCAGACGGTCGAGGGCTGCCTGGGCACCCAGGTCAGTAGCACAAGATGACCAGATCGCTCCGATAGCAGTAGCCGCTAGCATTGCGGTAGCCGTCTCAATTAAATTCGGCATATAGGCAACGACTCTGTCTCCTGGCTTTATGCCTATATCACGCAGCGATTTGGCAAGACGAGATACAGAGTGATAGAGGTCCCGGTAGGTTATCCTGCGGTATTTCTGGGTTTCCCCTTTAAAAATAAAAGCGGTATGATTATCCCGGTATCGTAACAGGTTTTCGGCAAAGTTCATTTGAGCACCTGTGAACCATTTTACTCCCGGGAATTTGCTCAAATCGTCCGCCACTTGGTCATACTGACGGGAGGCTTTTATGCGAGTGAATTCCCAAATTGACGCCCAAAAATCAGGGATGTTTTCAGTTGACCAGTTATTTAACTCATCGTACGAGTCCATTTTGAGAGCATGTTTTTGATTTACGTAATTGATGAATCGGGTCATATTAGCTTGCTTGATTTGTTCTTCGGAAGGTTTCCAGAGCAATTTAGACATTATGCCTTCACCTCATTCAATCCCGCGCTGTAGCCAACTTTGCTACCCTTACGCGGCGGGCAGAATTAGTTTTGTTGACTTTATGAGTATAATTCAAAAACGGCTGAATTATCAATAACTTAGAGATAGTTGACCGGAAGTGGTAAAATAAAACTCGGGCTTTTGGAGGAACTTTACCGTAAAGGTATTGCGAAAAGTCGCAGCAAGGAGGGAACCATATATGGAAACTGGACTTCAAGGTAAAGTGGCTCTGGTGACGGGTTCAGGCAGGGGTATTGGCAAAGCTATTGCTCTGGGATTGGCCAGAGAAGGAGTGGATATAGCTGTCAATTGCCGGGAAAAGAGGGACAGTGCTGAGGAAACAGCTGAAGAGATACGGTCTCTTGGACAGCGGGCCATGGTTTCGGTGGCCGATGTGACCAATGAGGCAGCAGTGAACAAAATGGCTGAGCAGATTATTAGGGAATTGGGTACCATCGACATCCTGGTGAACAATGCGGGTGTCTCCTTTGTTGCCCTCGTTGAGGACATGGAAAAGGCGGACTGGGATCGCATTCTGGATATTATGGCGGGCGGTACCTTTCTCTGCTCCAAAGTGGTAATACCAATCATGAAGAAACAGGGTAGCGGGAAGATTATCAACATTTCTTCTGTCGCTGGAGAGAGAACGACGCAGAATGCGTCAGCTAATTATGTTGCCGCCAAAGCAGCGATTCTCGGTTTTACCCGGCAACTTGCCTATGAGCTAGGGCCGTACCATATTAACGTCAATGCCGTCTCTCCCTGGACGGTGGTAACGCCTCTGTCATTGTCACAGGTTGGGGCAGAGGAGCTAGAGAGAATACGGCAGGGAATACCACTGGGCGATTACCCGCACCCGGAAGATGTGGCTGATGCCGTTATCTTCCTGGCTTCGGACCGAGCCAGGCTGATAAGCGGGTACAGTATCAGAATAGACGGTGGCATGTGTTTGCCGGTAGGCACCCGTACCTGGGACGAATATGTTCGGTCCCATAAAGAGGCGGTCAAGAAGAAGAGCCAGTAATCATGTTTTTACATAGAGAGAGTCATTAGATGGTGAAACAAGATATCCTTTATCCAACTCTAGACACCCCGGCGGTTCTGGTTGATTTAAGTAAACTTGAGGCAAATATTAGTGAAGCACAGCGATTAGCCGCGATTGCCGGAGTCAACGTAAGACCTCATTGTAAATGCCACGAGTGTGCCGAAATTGCCCGGATGCAAATTAAAGCGGGGGCAATTGGTGTCTCTTCCGCCAAGTTGGAGGAAGCGGAGCGTATGGTGGAAGAAGGCATTGCCGATATCATGGTGCTTCATCCCCTCTGCGGCACCCACAAGCTGGAGAAACTAAAAAGATTGGTAAGCCGGCCAGCGCTTAGGCTGAGTTGTGTGGTGGATATGGTAGAACATGCCGAGAGTATCTCTCAGGTTGGCCAGGCAGTTGGCAAGAGGATTCCGGTGCTTTTAAAGATTGATACCGGGGTAAAGCGCTTCGGTGTTCTTCCGGGTGAACCTGCCGTTAGAAGAGCCAAGGAGGTCTGCCAGATGCCTGGCATTGATTTGGTGGGTATTGTTGCGCATGAGTCAACCCATGGGGAAAGGACCGCAGAGGGGGTTGACCGGATAAGCCGAGAGGTCCCGGCACTGATGGCCGCCACGGCAAGGCTGTTGAGGCACAACGGCATTGAAATCAAGGAAGTTGCCATTGGTTCAACGCCAACGTTACGCAATGTGCCGATTCTAAAGGATTTTCCTGAGGTAACAGAGGTTCATCCGGGGATGTATATCTTTGGCGACATGATGTATGTCAGTAATTTTGCCATGACCGAGGAACGGTGCTCTCTAACGGTATTGGTCACCGTGGTCGGTGTTTATGATGCCCCGCCCCCTCGCGCTGTCATAGACGCAGGAGGTAAGACGTTCACGCCTGACGTTCTCTTTCACCTTCGCAATGACCCGGGCTATTTATGGGAGGGAAAGCCAAGGTTTGGTCGAGTTGTCGGGCGCCCCGACCTCTGGTTTGGACGGCTCCCTGCCGAGAATGGCCTGCTCTATTTTACGGATACTAATAAGAAGGTAAGTCTTGGAGAGCGGTTTGAGATTATACCAAACAACGCCAGTATGGTTGTCTCCATCCATAACGAAATATATGGAGTGAGGAATGGTCAGGTGGAAAAGATACTTAAGATAACCGGCCGAGGACTAGGGATTTAATCAGCGCAAATAATGTAAATCATTTTGGAGATGACCTGCCCTCCCGAAAAGACGCCAGAGAGCTAGCTGGAGATATGAGATGAAGTATAAAAATCCAAAACAGTTAAGAAAATTAATCCGGGCCGGACAACTGGTAAAACCAACCTGCGGTTTAGCCCCGGGATACACACAAGCCAATCTTGTAATACTTCCTAGAGAATTGGCTTTTGATTTCTTACTCTTTTGCCAGCGCAATCCTAAACCTTGCCCCGTTCTAGAGGTGTTAGAGCCAGGCGTATATGAGCCAGCCTTCACTGCGCCTGGTGCTGATATCAGGGTTGATGTACCTTTATATCGTATTTATAAGGATGGGGTGTTGCTCAGTGAAGAGGAAGATATCATGAATTATTGGGATGGTGGACTGGTTTCATTCCTTTTAGGATGCAGTTTCACCTTCGAGAGTGTCTTAATAAGAGCTGGTATACCTCTGCGTCATCTCAGAGAAGGCAAGAACGTATCAATGTTCGTGACAAATATACAGACATCGCCTGCGGGGATGTTTTCCGGTCCACTCGTGGTTACTATGCGGCCAATACCGAGAGAATCAGTAATCAGGGCTATTCAAATTACGTCCAGATTCCCAGGCGTACACGGTGCGCCGGTTCATATAGGAGAGCCAGTAAAAATTGGCATAAAGGACTTAACTCAACCTGATTACGGAGACCCCGTTGACGTTAAAGAAAATGAGGTGCCGGTTTTCTGGGCTTGTGGCGTGACTCCGCAGGCCGTTGCTTTGAAATCCAAGCCACCATTGATGATAACCCATTCGCCAGGATACATGTTCATTACTGATCTCTTAGACGAGGACCTGGCGGTTCTATAACAAGTATCTTCGTATAAGGAGGCTTAAAACGGTTAAGGCAATTGATTTTAACTGTGATTTAGGGGAGAGTTTCGGCGATTATAAGCTCGGTTTCGATGACCAGTTGATGCCCTATATTTCCTCCGCCAATATTGCCTGCGGATTTCACGCCGGCGATCCGATGTGGATGCAGCGGACGGTGTTTTTAGCCGAACAGGCTGGGGTTGCTATTGGTGCCCATCCCAGTCTTCCAGACCTAGTCGGCTTCGGCCGCAGGGAGATGAAGATTACGCCAGACGAAGCTAAAAACTACGTTAAGTATCAAATTGGTGCTCTTCAGGCCTTCACCAAAACAAAGCGGTTGCAACACGTAAAACCGCATGGTGCTCTATATAATATGGGCGTGAATGATAAACAAATAGCGAGAGCCGTCGCTGAGGCAGTTCGCGAAGTGGACAATAACTTGATTCTGGTTGGGCTCTCAGGTTCAATGTGGATTGAAACTGGCGAAGAAGTCGGTCTGAAGGTGGCTCGTGAGGTTTTTGCCGACCGCGCTTTAAATCCCGATGGCACACTAGTACCCAGAAGTCAGCCCGGTGCTATAATTGAGAACCCGGAACAGGTCGTCGAAACCAGTCTAAAGATGGTCCTTGAGGGTAAGGCTACTGCCATTAATGGAAATGAAATTCCGATTAGAGTTGACTCCATATGCTTACACGGTGATACTCTGGGTGCTGTGGAGCTTGTACGAAAACTAAGGGAGGGGATAGAGGGGGCGGGGATTAAAGTTGTGCCGATGAGTACGTTCCTCTAGTTTTTGCCATGGATTATAAAAAACCTCGATTCCTCAGTGGCGGTGATAAAGCTATCTTCATTGAATTTGGTGATACCATTGACCCGCGTGTTCACCAACGCGCACGAAGTCTTAAACTTGCCATAGAGAAGGCACGCATCCCTGGCATAGTAGAATCCGTTCCCACCTATCGCTCACTCCTGTTATACTTTGAACCATTACAGCTCAGCGCTCAGAAACTTCGAGAAACCGTATACAATCTGCTCCAGTCCTCGGCCGGAAATGAACTGCCCAAACGCAAGCTGATTAAAATACCTGTAACCTATGGGGGTGAGTTTGGCCCGGATCTAGAACTGGTCGCCAAGCACAATAATCTGGGTACCGAAGAAGTTGTCCAGATACACAGCAGTACACATTACTTAATATATATGATTGGCTTCATGCCGGGATTTCCATATTTAGGCGGCATGTCCCCGAAAATAGCGGCGCCTAGAAAGGCAACACCGCGAGCTAAGATACCGGCTGGCTCAGTAGGCATTGCTGGAAACCAGGCCGGAATCTACCCGGCGGAAAGTCCGGGTGGTTGGCAAATTATCGGGAGGACGCCACTCAAACTTTTCGAACCCACCCGGGAATCACCCGCGCTGTTGCAAGCCGGAGACTACATAAACTTTATCAGTATCACGACCGAAGAATTCTACATTATTGAAGAAGCAGTCAGGAGAGGGACGTATCGATTAAACGAAACGTCGATAGAGTAGAGTAATGGAAGTTTTTGAAGTCGTTCAGCCGGGGCTATTAACAACCGTACAGGACCTTGGCCGCAAAGGTTACCAGCAATACGGAGTACCCACTTCGGGGGCTCTGGACGATTATGCTTTCCGTGTTGGTAATATATTAGTGGGCAACAATGAGGATGCTGCTTCGCTAGAAATCACGCTATTTGGGTGCCAGCTGCGGGTGCTTCAAGGTACGACGATCGCAATTACAGGAGCCGATTTAGTCCCTAAAATAAATGGTGCCCACGCTTCAAACTGGGAAAGCATAAGGGTAAAATGTGGTGACGTGCTCTCTTTTCCTCAGTTAAACAGTGGTTGCAGGGCCTATTTAGCTGTGGCCGGTGGTATATGTGTCCCAAGAGTGATGAGAAGTGCCTCAACCTATGTGAGAGCCGGTATCGGAGGTCTGTTCGGTAGATCACTGCGAAAGGGGGATATTTTGCAAGCTAATGATAGCCCTTCTTCTTGCACAGGAGCTCGAGTACCTTCCGAGACCATACCCGTATACGGAAACCAAATCACACTTCGGACCATTTTGGGACCCCAGGATGATTACTTTACCGAACAAGGTATTCACACCTTCCTCAATTCTAAATATACGGTTACAAGTAAAGCCGACCGGATGGGCTATTGTCTTGATGGGCCAAGTATACAACACAAAGCCGAAGCCGATATCATATCTGATGGCATTCCACTTGGTGCCATCCAAGTACCCGGTGACGGACTACCCATAATATTGCTCGCTGATCGGCAAACGACAGGTGGCTATACGAAAATCGGAACTACGATTAGCGTCGATATTTCCAGAGTAGCACAGGCAAAGCCTGGAGATAGCATAAGGTTTGAACGGGTAGATGAAGAGGAAGCGGTTACTTTATTATTTGAATACGAGCGGCAAGTGGCACTGATGAAGTCACATCTTCATGCCTGACGTTTCTTGAAAACTTACAGGATATGTATTAACACATGTATTAAAATAGGTAACCTGCCCACTAAAATCAGTCCAGTTCTAATGCTAGAGTAAGGTTTAAAAAGAGGGTAGCATTTTATTGGTTGCAAAATCGCTGTTTTGTTCAATCGAAATCACAATCGCTTAAATTGTTCAATATGAAATAAAAGGGAGCTATAGTTGATATTATTATAGCTCCCTTATGATTGTAGTTATCCCCGTAGATTTAATTGATCCAATGGCGAATACTTCTGATGTTGTATTGCGAAATGATTTGCTGCCAGATTCACGTAATGCCTTACCATTTCTAATGTAGAATGTCCCAGTATCTGTTGAAGCGTAAATACATCGCCACCGTTAATCAGAAATCTGGTAGCAAACGTATGCCGGCAGAAATGAGCGTGAAGCCGGTGCACCCCGGCTCTCTTAGCCAGTCTGGCGAACATCAACTTTAAGCTATTCTCGGTCAAAGGCTGGCCGTGAATCGAGAGAAAGACCCTGTCGCTTTCAGGATGAGCCGGTTTTGGCCGATATCGGAACAGATAGCACTGTAAGACTCTCTGGGCATTGCATCCGATTGGTACAATGCGTTCCTTGAGCGAGTCAGCGGTTGACGAGTTTCTTCTCGTGCTCAGCTACCACGCTCCCCTTTCCTTCTTCCAGGGATGAGCTCTCGCAACCTCTTCGATAACAGTCGTGCCCCAGCCGGGTCCGGTCGGCATCTTCATGTAGCCGTTCACAATTTCAGGCACATTTGTGACGAGTTCGTCCTTGAGTGGGAGAGCATCTACATCTGTCTCCACGATGCGTACGTTGGGCAGAACTCCACAAAAGCTCGCACTAATGAAGGTTGACAGGTGGCTGTAGTAGTTGTGCGGCGACACGTTAAATTCAAAGACTTGAGCTAGGTCACTAACTTTCTTCGACTGACTGAACCCGTTCCAGAGAACGTCCACCATGAATACATCGGCGGCGCGGCACCTGAAGTACGGCAGGAACTCGCGCATGTAAATCAGATTCTCACCGGTACATATCTTTGTGGTCGTGGACTGCTTGACGCTGAGTATGGCATCGGGATCATACATGTCTATCTCAAGCCACAGTAGGTCATACTGTTCCAGCATCTGTGCAATCCTTTCACAACTTTCTGGCTTAAAGTTGAAGTTAAGGTCGAGGCAGATATCAACGTCAGGTCCAACTGCGTCCCTGAATGTACCAACTAGCGTATCGATGTGGTTCAGCATCGCCTTTGAAGCTACTTGGTCCGTCGTACCGGGTCCGCCACCGAACCCGTCGAGATGCACGGTAGCAGGGTCACCGGGGAATATGATGTTGGTCTTGAGTGCGGTGTATCCCTGGCGTACGACCTCCTTTCCGAGCTTGGCTATATCAGCCATCGTTCTTATGGAGGGCTTTCCCAACTGCGGGTGAAGAGCTCTCGTGGTCCCGCAGTGTGACCAGTAGACACGAACGCTGTCACGAGTCGGGCCTCCAAATAGCTCGATAACAGAGATTCCCAGAGCCTTGGCCTTGATATCCAGAAGCGCCAGCTCTATACCAGCCAGAGCCATGGCGCGGACGCCCGACCATCCTTGGATAGCTGAGCGTTCCATATCCCAGAATCTCATCTCGAAGGCACGCGGGTCTTTGCCCATGACGACGGGCTTGAAGTCCTTCACTGCAGTTGCCACCGCAAATGGGACTCTTGGCACACTGCACTCTCCCCAGCCCACGATTCCCTCGTCGGTGTCAACCTTCACGAATATCCATGACTGCCACCCTGCGTCGACGATGATCGGCTCGATATCTGTAATCTTCATGCTTCTCCTCCTTTCAAATCCTATTGACTAGTCTGGGAATGACAAACTAACCTATAGCTGAGGCTCCCTTTCCCTTGCAAGATCAAATGGTTGAACCGGCACTACACCTGGACCTAGTACCCCACAAAGACAACTCAGATTAGCCGTTTATAGCAAAATACCACAATTACCCTTAAATTTGTCTCGGGATGATATCCACCCCGGTCATGATTCTCTATCAGTGCTCCAGAGAGCAACGTAGCGCTAAGAGGGTGAGGTACAACTAAATGCGATGTAGTTATTATGGTAAAAAGCCTTTTTCAATTGCCAAAACAGCTGCTTCCTGTCGATTCCTGACATGCATTTTTTCAAGAATTGTACTCAAATGCACTTTTACCGTGTTCTCACTGATAAATAATTGCTCGGCGATTTCTCTATTTGTCCTGCCTTTGGCAACCAAGGATAAAACTTCAACTTCACGCTTACTTAGACCATAATCCTTATTGGCAAAGGTTGCTTCCTTCACTTCCTCCAGATTAGCAAATTCTTGCAGCATTTTATCTGCCAATGGCGGAGTAATAATTACTTCTCCTTCGTTAACGTGAGAAACGCCATTCACCAGGTCATCAATTTTTATGTCTTTAGTGAGATAGGCACTGGCCCCTAGTTTTAAAGCTGAGAACAGGTCCTGGTCTTTTTCCGAGTGCGTCAGAATAATTATTCTTGACTGCGGCGATACATATTTAATGCCGGCTATGGCTTCAATAAAGTTACAATCCTGGATATCTGTATCTAAAATGATAATATCGGGTTTTAACGCTTTAGCTCTGTCTACACATTCAAATCCATTTGAACAGCCACAAAGTACCTCAAATTTGGCTTGACCCTCCAAGATCTTGGAAAGCCCTTCCCTGAATATTTCTCTCTTATCGGCTAATAAGATTCTTACCTTAGGTATCAAAGATTCCTGCTCCACTCCGAGATATATGTGTAACGATTATAATGATTCACTTCTTTATTGGCAAGCCAGTAAGTAATTTGAACAGTATTAATCCGATTTATCTAGTATTCGATTAATATCTCCATCCGAAAAATATTACTATCGGGGAATTAAAAAATACGTTTTTAGCATGTACTATGGAAATAGTGCGATGAGAGAAAACAGGAACATTCTAATCATTTCTAACCGACCCCTCTTACGAGAAGGGGTTAAGCTTATTATCAAGGACATCACGTTTACCGTAGTCATTGTATCAAATGAATTAAGTGAATCCCGTTTTATCAGTGAATATTCACCAAGCGTTATCGTTGTCGATCGACCAAATACGAAGGATGTTAAACTAGATCGCCTGTTTCGCTCTATTGATTATCCGGTTAAAGTTGTAGTGATTGGCTGGGACGATGACAAGATAGCTATTTTCTCACGTACAGCATTAGGAAAAGCCACCAGAGAGAACCTTATTGAAGCGATTACAGAAAATTTTTATTAAATAAATTCACCGGTCACTTAAAAAGAATACCAATCGTTCTAAATCGTTCTAATTTATTTGTGAGTGACGATAATACGAAAGTATTACCTAAAATTAATCCCCCGATGCTCAATTAAATTACTAATAAGGTCTATATGAAAGATTATCGAACCGAATTAGAATTGAGAAAGAATAGGATATCAAATAAGCTGATTCATGAACCAGCTGTATCGTATTAGCATGGATAGCAGTGAATAACAGGAGAATGGCGGGCTCTGCCAGGGGAGAGTTCGGTGCAGACCGGGGCTGGTGCCCCTCCCATGTGTTACCTGACACGAAATTGGGCAAGTGGCATCCCGCCTCAGCTAGAAGTGATGACGGCTGAATCAGGGATATCTAAGACGGCATAATCTCGGCGAAATGTTTGCTTTGATATACTCGAAATTTATGGTGAATACCCAAAAATATGAAAAAGGAGGTGATAGCTTTCAACGGAAAAGATTTTTACACGGCTGAATACCAGAATTCTAGTAGGAGGAGAAAATGAGGAAACGACTAATACTAGCCTTAATGATGATTGTGGCATTAGTGAGTGGGCTAGTTGCTGCTGGCTGTGCCGCACCAGCTCCGGCACCTGCCCCAGCGCCTGCTCCAGCACCAGCACCTACACCAGCACCGGCGCCTGCTCCAGCACCGGCACAGGCACCTGAAATTTTTAAGTGGGATTGCCAGACCTATATGGCGACTGGTGAACTGGAATGGCCCGATTTCCAAGCCATGTGCGAGAGAATAAAAATACTGTCTGAAGACCAATTGGACATCACAGCACATCCTTCGGGTGCGTTGGCTTCAGGA
This sequence comes from uncultured Dehalococcoidaceae bacterium, assembly GCA_964638295.1. Lineage (GTDB taxonomy): Bacteria > Chloroflexota > Dehalococcoidia > Dehalococcoidales > RBG-16-60-22 > CAZWYS01. The sequence goes on along the minus strand of CAZWYS010000018.1, from coordinate 6,535 downwards.
TGGAAAATCCCCGACTGTGTTCCAGAGGGTGTTTGCGACCTATGGCTTTCAGGTCTCTATCCGCTGGTGGGTGTTTTTGGTCCCTCGGCTTACCTGCTGGCCAGCTCAGGTCTCCCCGCCGGTCCTACCCCACTTGAACTGACAGCGTGGTATTACGTAGGGGACGGCATGGACCTGTGTAACGAGGCGATGGCGGACTACGGCTACGTGATTGGCATGGCCTGCGATACAACAGAACTCTTCTGCCATTCCAACGTGAAGATGGAGACAGCGAGCGACCTGAAGGGCCTGAAGTTCCGCACCTATGGTCTGTGGGCTGAGATAATGGCGAGCTACGGGGCTTCCGTGGTTACTCTTCCTGGTGGTGAGATCTATTCGGCAGCGGAGAGGGGTGTTATCGATGCTTTTGAGTTTCGCCCTCCCGCCGCTAACTGGGTACAAGGCTTCCACGAGATAACGAAGTACATTGGTGTGCCCGGCATTCACTCACCGGCTAACCCGCACATATTTTTAGTAAATAAGGAGAAGTGGAATAATCTTTCCAGCGACCTGCAGGCACTGCTGAAGGATGAATTCTTCGGCTGGGCACTTCACCGACTGGTATATGGGCCCTACGATGATGCTTTGGCCATGAAGAACTATGAAGAGTATGGCACCGAGATTGTCACCGTCAGTGATGAACTGCAGCAGGATATTGCCCGGCGAGCCAAAGAATGGTGCGAGAAGGCAGCCGCTGAAGACGCGATGTTCAAGAAGGTCTACGAAAATCAGGTGGCTTTCTTCAAGACCTTCCGAGTGCAATCAGAGGTGGTGCAGCCCAAGTACAGCTTGTATGACTAATATAACTTGGGATTAATTGGCTTAAGATTCGGCAGCCCTCGGCTAACATACCGGGCTGCCGAATGGCCAATTTGCGCCTGCGTTCGGTATTATAATATATAAAAAAATAAGGAGGGTTTCTTTTAAAATGGCAGCAAAAGAACCGTGTGCCAGTCAAGAAGAGCAGGACCAGCGCATCATTCATTATCGCGACGTTCCCCCTATAGAGTTGATTCAAGGGATAAAGGGGCATCTTGTGTCCGCCGAAAGGATAATGATTAACGTACTTACCGCGCAGCCCCATAGCGTAATGCCTAACCATCGCCATGAAAATGAGCAGCTCATGATAGTCCTGGATGGAGCCGCTGACGTTGCCATTGATGGCAAGCTATACCATATGGAAAAAGGGGACGTCGTCATCTTTCCCTCCAACGCAGACCACGCCGCCTATATTTCCGATAAAGGTTTCCATGTCATCGATATCTTCTCTCCCCCAAGGCAGGACTTTTTAGAAAAAATGGAAGAGGCGAAAAAGAGGGAGTAAACATAGTTACTGGTATTATTAATCGCCCAAGCTATACCTCTGGGAGGAAGCCCGGCGATATCGATTTATAATTTTCATTTTAAGGATGTAGCATTAAGCTTTAACCCTGGCGTCTTTGAACTAAATAGCAATAAAGGAATTCAAACTCATAGGGGGAGGGTGATATTAGAACCATACAGAAGATATACGATGGGATAAGCTGGCTAAGCGAATGGTCAGGTAAGGCAGTGAGATGGCTGCTGGTGCCATTGATACTCAGCATTGCCTATGACGTATTCATGAGGTATGTTTTTAACGCACCCACTATCTGGTCATTTAGCTTGAGCTATATGCTCGGAGCTACTGTAATAATGATCGGCTTTGCCTATGTGCTTTACCATCGCGGCCATGTGACTGTTGATTTAATATACTCTATGTTTCCAGCCAAGGTTAAACTCATAATAGACATTGTCTTTACCGTCTTTCTTTTCTTCCCCTTGTTTTTCATGCTGACCAAAGTATGTGTTAAGCATGCTATCTGGTCTATCTCAGTCAATGAGATAGCCACGGAAAGTGTGTGGTATCCGATAATATGGCCGTTTAAGATTGTGATGGCACTTGGGTTTGCTTTCCTGTTCTTGCAAGGGGTAGCCAACTTCCTCAAGGATGTAATGGCTTTAGTCAAGGGAGGAAGCGAGCCATGGTAGAATGGAGCCCGGAGTTAATAACCATTTTGATGTTTGGCGGGGTGCTCGTTGGCATCTTCTTTGGTTACCCATTGGGCGCAGTCCTTGGTGGGGTGGCTATGATTATCGGGTTTCTGACTATAGGTCTACCGATATTCAACCTCTTCCGAATACGACTGCTTACCTTTGTGACCGATTACATCTTATTAGCGGTGCCCCTGTTTATATTCATGGGGGTAATGGTGGAAAGGTCGGGAGCTGCCGAGAGGCTCTACGGAGGCCTTTACACGTGGTTTGGGGGATTCAGGGGCGGTCTGGCGATAGCCACTATATTGATGGGCGTCCTTCTGGCAGCCTGCGTCGGTGTAATTGCCGCCTCAGTAATCACGATGGGGCTTATTGCCCTTCCCAGCATGCTCAAACGGGGATACAACAAAGAACTGGCCTGTGGCTCTGTCTGCGCCGGAGGGTCGCTGGGCATACTGATACCGCCAAGTGTTATGCTGGTACTCTACGGACCCAACGCCGGCATCTCGGTAGGTAAGCTGTTTATTGGCGCCATTGTTCCTGGCCTTGTCCTTGCCGGTCTGTACGTCAGCTACACCGCCATCCGCTGCTGGCTTTCGCCCGCGATGGCACCGCCAATACCAGTTGAAGACAGGACGATACCCCTGCTTAAAAAGATAAACATATTGGTGACCGGCATACTGCCCCCGCTGTTTCTAATACTGGCGGTCCTGGGAAGCATCTTCTTCGGCATCGCCGCCCCGACCGAGGCTGCTGCCGTCGGTTGTGTGGCCGCAGTGCTGCTGGCCGTAGCTTACCGCCGCTTCAACTGGCAGACCCTCAGGGAGGCTACGCTCCAAACATTGAGGGTCACCTGCATGGCTTTTTTCATCGCTTTTGGCGCTACCATGTTCACCGGTGCTTTCCTCAAGCTCGGTGGCGGCAACGTGGTGAGCAACATGTTACTGGCTGCCCCCGGGGGGAGATGGGGTATATTTGCCCTAATTATGTTTATCATCTTCATCCTGGGAATGTTCATTGATTGGATAGGCATTTTGTTCATCATGGTTCCCCTGATTACACCTATTGGTGATATCTTAGGCTTTGACCCGCTCTGGTTTGCCATGATGGTGTGCGTTAATCTCCAGATGTCCTTTATGACACCACCCTTCGCCTACTCCATATTCTATTTGAAGGGTATCGCCAAGCCGGAATGGGAGCTAAGCACAGCCCATATTATTCGTGGCGTAATCCCGTTCGTCGTGCTTATAATGGTTGGGCTGGGCTTATGTGTCTTATTCCCTCAGTTAATACTGTGGTTACCCCAGTTGATGATAAAATTTTGAGTGTGTATAGAATTTATGTTTTGAAGATTGGCACTGGTGACAAAACGTCATTTGGTGTGATGATGGTAGCAGAACAAGCTTTGTGGCCTTGACTGGACAGAATGCAATTTGGTCACCTTCAAACGCTGCCGGAAAATACTATGGACTTTCGTTCAAAGAGGTTACAGAACAGCTTCTGTTATCTTAAAGGCTCGTTCTCAACTTACGGTTCGACTTGAACCATAGAGCGGGGCCCATAATAGGAACGGATATTAGACCTAGAGCTGCCAGACAGGTTGAAGCTGCTGGAAATCAATTAGCCCGCTCTCGGCTATGTTTTCGATCTCGATTCCAGTCTCAACGGCTGCCGCTACTGGATTCAGCCCGCCCAGTTGTATAATACCAATCCGATTCAAAGCCACTGGAATATGACAAACCGACTCGCTCGTATTGCCCAGAGCATAAACCCCACCGATGCTTGCCTCTTTGAGCAATGCGATTTTCTCCTCGACGATTTCTCTCGCCGGTGCCGGTATAGTACGAAAAACACCCAATATCTTACCATTTCCTGTCTTTGAAGCTTCGCTAATGCTTGTCATTTTACCACGTATAAATTGCTCGGAAGGATCGAGGGATGTCCCATGATAGTCGATTATGGCCACAAAGCGCCTTGGCTTTGAACCTCTAACTTCGAGCAGGCCTCCAAACCTGAACTCGGTGGGGACCCCAGCCTTTAGAAGCACTCCATTTATGACCGCGCTGCAAACAGTAGCCAAGCCAATTTTCCCACTTGGCACGACCACTGAACCGAGTTTTTCTCCTTCGGATGCGGTGGCTACTAAATCACTGACACAAAATCCAGCCTTGAAGGCATCCTTCATAGCTGATACTGCCTTTTTGAACTTATTCTTGTCGATTAGAGAGGTATTTATAGATAATTGGCCAGTTCGCTTTCGGGGGTCAAATGTGGTTTGGAAGGCTAACATCTCGAGCTTATCACGTACAAAACCAAGCTGCTCTGGTGCTAATGCGTCCTTGACCTCCTGACGCCCTTCCGGAGTAATCATTCTGCCGTCCCGACCTGCCGGCTGAGTAAAACCACGCTCGTCCGTTATTCTCAGGTGGTATCTGATTGCTCTCTCACTCAAGAAAACTCCCTCGCCCTCAAGTTTGCGAGCAATGATAATTGACCCCAGTGGCTCAGAGGACTCACTCAAGACCTTAAGAATGGCTATTATCTTTATTTCTGTTTCAGAGCCAGAAACTTGTACCATTTGAACCTTTTTACTCCATGATATAGCCTCAAACTATTATACCAACTCCACCCCAAAAGCTGAATAGCTTATTGAACCTTACCTATCATCTCTTGAACCGGTTGGTGATGGGTAACCTTCTGTCTCGGCCAAAAGCTCTGGGAGTTATCTTGACTCCTGGTGGCGCTTGACGGCGCTTATACTCGCTTGTGTCTACCAATCGGGCTGCCCGCTTGACTATTTGTTCATCGATTCCCATAGCAATGATTTGCTCCACACTTTTGTCTTCCTCAACATACGCGGTTAATACAGAGTCGAGTAGCTCGTACGGTGGCAGAGTATCGGCATCCATTTGCTCGGGTTTTAATTCCGCCGACGGAGGTTTATCTATGATTGCATTTGGTATTAGTTCTGAATCAGCCAGCGAATTTCGATACCTGGCTAGTTCATAAGCCATTGTCTTCGGCACATCCTTTATTACCGCAAAACCACCGGCCATGTCTCCGTATAATGTGGTGTAACCGGTAGCCATTTCGCTTTTGTTACCGGTTGTCAGAACCAGCCAGCCGAACTTATTGGATAACGCCATCAGGATATTACCTCTGATACGGGCCTGAATGTTTTCCTCGGCTACATTGGGCTCTGTCCCTTTGAAAGTTTCCGCCAGCGTATCCAGATATGCCTGAAAGGCCTTCTCAATGGGGATAGTCATAAGTTTGATATCCAGATTCTTGGCCAGAAGCTCAGTATCGGATACACTGCCAGAAGAAGAGTATCTTGAAGGCATAGCTACCCCGACCACGTTTGACTTGCCCAGCGCATCAACGGCAATAGCTGCTACCAGGCTGGAATCTATGCCCCCAGAAAGACCTATCAGCACCTTCTTGAATCCATTCTTAAGGACGTAGTCGCGCGTGCCCAGTACCAGCGCATCGTAGACCTCTGCCGGCAAGCCCCGCAGTTCGACTCGTCTAGAGGGTAACAGCGGTTTTTCGGTACTCAATGGCGCTTCGGATACCACTATTCTAGTCTTGCGCCACCCTTGTCCCTCCATAAGTGGTGTCGCCTTTCTCCACCTGGGGTCGTGAAGGCGCGTCCGAAAGACAGATTCAACGTCTAGGTCAGCTACTATCAAGTCTTCTTCGAACTGTTTACCCCTGGCTATCAATCGGCCTTTCTCGTCCAGTACCATGCTGTTACCGTCAAAAACCAGCTCATCCTGTCCGCCCACCAGGTTGCAAAGGGCAAAAATAGCTACGTTGTCGGCGGCGCGTGTCGCTACCATTCTTTCCCTGAAGCTTCCTTTGCCGAAGTGGTATGGCGAGGCGCTTATATTGACTATAACCTCGGCCCCAGAGTAGGCCTGGGTGGTAGCTGGTCCTGCCTCGTACCAGATATCTTCGCAGATATTGACGCCTACGCCAATGCCTCCTATGATATAGACAGGGCATTCGCTACCGGCCCTGAAGTAGCGATTCTCATCAAAGACACCGTAGTTGGGCAGGTATATCTTGTGATAGACGCCGGCCAGCTTGCCATCATGGATTATGGCGGCAGCATTGTAGATATCTTCTTTGGCGTCAATAAAGCCCACCACGATGGTAAGTCCTGAGGAGGCATCAACCACCTTTTCTAAGGACCGCAGGTTCTCGGCAATGAACTGTGGCTTAAAGAGAAGGTCCTCAGGTGGGTAGCCGCAGACGGCAAGTTCGGGGAGTGTAAGAAGGTCTACACCCGAAGACCTGGCTTCGTCAATGGCTTTCAGGATTTTCCGCCTGTTGCCGGCAAAATCACCCACCGTAGTGTTGATTTGAGCCATCCCAATTCGCAGCCGACGCGTGTCAACCCAGTGCGACATAGCGATCTCTCCTCACTCATAATATTGGCAAGTATCTCTCAAGCTCGTATTCGGTCACCTGAGTC